>NC_010296.1:3600000-3920399 GCF_000010625.1 Microcystis aeruginosa NIES-843 | reverse complement strand
GCATCTGAGGACATTTTTAGCAAGGGCTACAGCCAAATTATCCATCTCTATAAACTGCTGAATCATTGGCAAGAAACGGCCATTTATCCCCAATGGCAACGGTTGCGGCAATGGTTAGAGGAAGTAGATAAAACTATTAATAAACATCATTCTTTAGCGAGATTAGCCACGGAAGGAATAGATGTTATCCCGGGTGGGGGGGAATTTGTTCGGTTGCCCCATTTAGGATTTGTGGTTAATGGTCGGCAATTGTTGGCTAAACACTATCTTATCGCCACGGGTTTTTATCTGCAAGTCCCGAAAATTTTCGGCTTAGATGAGGTTAATTATTTTACCGCTCAAACCCTTTGGCAAGGGCCAAATTTAGACAAGTTGGGACAACATTTAGCGATTATTGGCAACAGCAGCATGGCTGTGAGTTTAGCGCAAATTCTCCGACGTTTGGGGAAAGAAATTAGCTTAATTATCGAGGATAATTATCTACTGCCGGATATTGATCGGGAAATCTCCCATTTAGTTACTGCCATTTTAGAAGCGGAAGGAATTAAGATTTTACCAGGCTATTGTCCTAGTCAAGTGAAAGCGATCGAGGGTCAAAAATGGTTACAATTAGGCAATCGTGTTATCGAAGTTGATGATCTCATTTTTGCCGGTAATTATCAAGTCAATGAACAGGGATTAAATTTGGCCGGGGTGGGAGTTAAACTAGAGGAGGGATTAATTAGGGTTAATCAGCAATTCCAAACCGATAATTCCCGCATTTATGCCCTAAATTTGCTCAGAAATAATTATCCCGATCCTACTTTAAATCACCGGGCTGCTTTTGGGTTAGTCAAGCATCTGCTCACGGGAGAAAAATTTAACTTTAATCCCGAGCAAATTCCCTCATTTATTGCTTTTGATCCTGCTATTGCTTGGGTGGGTTTAACTGGAAAAGCAGCTCAGGACAGCTATGGTGAGGAGGTAAAGATGATCAACTATCCAATTAAAAATATGGTCCCACAGCAAATCTGGGGGGAAACCACGGGATTTTGTCAATTAATCTACCGACAAGATGGTAAAATACTGGGAGCGCAAATAGTCGGTAATCAAGCAGAGGAAATGATTAGTATTATCAGTTTAGCTTTCCAAGAAAATTTAACCATACAATCCCTCAATAAAAATATTTATGCTTGGGGAAGTATGGGAGAGATTATCGGAGAAATGACGCAATTAATCCCCCCGAAAAAATCTTGGTTAACTTGGCTAAAACAATTATTCAGATAATTAGATTGAGAAGGAAGATTAAATTATGAAACCGAAATTTATTGTCTTTGAAGGTATTGATGGATCGGGAACAAGTACCCAAGCAAAACTCTTACAAGAATATTTTTTAAAGCGAGGGGAAAAAGCAGTTTTAAGTCCGGAACCTTCCGAGGGAGTTATCGGTCGTTTGATTCGAGAAATAATGCAAACTAATCTTATTTCTATCAAAGATCAAAATCAATTTGACCGACAAATGGCCTATTTATTTGCAGCTGATCGCCATGATCACTTATATAATGATCACGATGGCGTTTTTAAACTTATTCACCAAGAACAAACCCACGTTATCACTACTCGTTATTATTTTTCTTCCCTGGCCTACAATTGCAATAATCCCGAAGAATTGGCTTTTGTGCGGCAGTTAAATCAACATTTTCCCAATCCAGATATAGTTATTTATATCGATGTTCTTCCCGATATTTCTCTAGCAAGAATTAAAAACAGAGCTATCACAGAAGTGTACGAAAAACAAGAAAAATTAATGAAAGTTCGTCAAATGTTTATCCAGATATTTAAAGAATATAAAGATAATTGTTTACAACTGGATGGTAGTGATACAATAGAAAACCTTCACCGAAATATTATTAATTATCTTGAACGATTAATTTAAATCCATGCTTAGTACAGAAACCACCCCTAAATTCACCTACCAACCCCACTATAAACCCAATCAATTAATCTGCGGTCACGGCCAAACAGCAATTATCACGGGATGGACAGTAAAACAGTCCCTTGCTAAACATTTAAATCCCGACCAATACGCGGTGATTGGTAATCTTTATAGTCCCACCAGAGGAATTAGTCCCCTGCTGAGAAACTTAATAGCAAATCCCCACGTTAGATACTTAGTTATTCTCAACGCAACTAAGGAAGATAAGAACTCCGGTAGCTGTCAATGTTTGCTAGATTTTTTTAGTCAAGGATTCCAGTTAGGAAAAAGTGACACAGGTAAAGAATGTTGGCTAATTAATTCTTCTACCACTGGATATATTGACAAAGAAATTGACCGAGAAATTCTCGAAAAATTGCGTCAATCAATTCAATATCAACCAGTTAAATCCATCCCAGAAGCGATTGAAACTGTCAAAAATTATGCAAAACAATCCCCCTTACCAACTTGGGGAAAACCATTAACCTTTCCTATCTCAGAAAATCTTCCTTCTTTGCTACCCGGGACAAGATACGGTCATCGGATTGAAGGAAAAACTATTGCCGAAACTTGGGTAAAAATTCTCCAAAAGATTAAAACCACCGGCACAATTAGACCGACAGGATATGATGGTAAATGGCAAGAATTAATTGACTTAATGGCCGTTGTCACCAATGAACCCCCAGACTTTTATTTTCCTGAACCTAATTATTTGCCTATAGATAGAGCTTTTCTCACCGAATATATCGGACAAATTCTCGATGATTCCCCTATACACCAAGGAGTTAAATACACCTACGGTCAAAGATTGCGCTCTTGGTTTGGCCGAGACCAAATTGCACAGGTTATTAATAAATTAATCTCAGAAATTGACGCAGCCAGTGCAGTTATGTCCCTCTGGGATGTGAAAGACCACGAAAAGGGAGGTAGTCCCTGTTTAAATCATATTTGGGTGCGAGTGGTGGAAAATGAATTATCTCTCACCGCAATATTTAGAAGTAATGATATGTTTGCCGCTTGGCCGGCAAATGCCATGGGATTGCGCGCTTTACAGCAACATATTTGCCAAGAAATCAATCAACGCTCCCAGTATAATTTAACCTTGGGTCCATTGATTACTATTAGTCAATCGGCCCATATATACGATGATACTTGGGAGAATGTCGAACGATTAATCGCCACCCAGTACGATAAAATTGTCAATCAGCGCGATTTTTTTGACCCTAGCGGTAACTTTTTGATTTCTGTGGAAAAAGAACAAATTCTTGTCCAACAAACTACCCCCGGCAGCGGGGAAGTTGTCGCTTGTTATCAAGGCAAAAATCCCCTCAAATTAATCCGCGAGCTTGCCGCTACCAATCCCGCAATTATTCCCGAACATATCGGTTATCTGGGAATCGAGTTACAAAAGGCATACAATTGTATCAAAAATAATCAGCCTTATATTCAAGACCAGTAGATAGGTGGGAAGTTTCAGTGAACAGTGAACAATAAACAGTAAACAGTGAAAAGACAGTAGGAAACTTCTAAGTACCTAAGCAAAATTAATTACACATCTAAGCCACTAATCCGTCAGACTTCTGGTGTGAGGAAACAGTGAACTGAAAACTCAAATCCGATCCCTAATAGCTGTCTCCCGTCTCCCGTCTCCCGTCTCCCGTCTCCTGTCTCCCGTCTCCTGTCTCCTGTCTCCTGTCTCCTGTCTCGACTAGGAAATTAATTTTGCACGACTACTTATTTAATACTACTCACTTAAAACTCAAATCTGATAACTGATAACTGATAACTGATAACTGATAACTGATAACTGATAACTGATTACTGGTCCTTGTTTGCTGAACCAGCGCCGCGATATTTGAGAGATGAGGAGCGAATTGGGTTAGCCACCGTGGGATTATTGGTGATTTTAACCTCCGCACCGCGATATTTACCTCCTCGCTCCTTGACAGGAGCCTCGGTGACTGTTGGCTCGATATAGGTGGCCCCACGGTACTTTTTCTCGCCGGCGGTTTCTGGAGTGGGGACGGGGACATTCTTCTGCTCTTCTCGTCCTTGCCATAAAAAGGTGACGACAATCACAACTGTCAAGAGAATTAATAGCTGAATCTGCCAAGGAGCTAAAACCAGACTCAACACTAAACTAATTACCGTGGCGGCACTGGCCAGATAAGCGATCTCATCGCTGGACTGCTGCCAGAAATAGGCAGCCAAGGCAGCGGTGAATAGTGGGAACAAAAACAAATAGGACATTCTGGGTACACCTTGTCACGCTAGTGAACCAATCTCTCTATTATTACCCCCCTAGCTTCGATCGGCGAAAAATATTAACTTAGCTTATGTTACATATAAGTTTTATTTTGTCAATTCTTCTTTACAATTCGTAAAAATATTGTTACATTTATTTACATGAGCTAAAAGTTAAAGCAAAACAGCCAAGACACCAAGCCAGTTCAGATTGTTTCGGGGAGTATCAGACAAAATATGATTCCCTTAGTCCGAGACAACGGTGAAAAACTGGGCTGACTAGCTTAAAAAAGTTTTCGGGGTTTGGGTTTGCCCCATTGACAGATTTGCTTGAGTTCTCCTACATAACTTAGCGCTACCTCGGCTGGACACCGAGGTTTTTTATTTGGTTACAGCGTTTTCGACTAAGTAGGGTTTGCTGAATAAATCTAAAAACCTTGTTGGATAAAGCTTTTAGACTTTTTTTCCCTGAAAAAGTGCCTACCATTGGAGTGATTGGGGGGAAAATTTAGGGATTTTTTCCCTGAAAATTAGGTAATTGACCACCTGAAAATGGGTAAAACCCCACACCCCACACCCCACACCCCACACCCTGCCCCCACGAAAAACTTTTTCAGCAGCCCCTAAGTAGGTGGGTATTAAAAACTTTCAGATCCCCCCCTTATTAAGGGGGGATTAAGGGGGGATCGGCACCCCCCTTATCAAGGGGGGCAGGGGGGATCGAACCTAAAATCCATTTTTAATTTAATTATAACCAGCTACTTAAGTAAAACGTAGATACATTATTACTATCTAACAATTAATTAAGATTACCTACTTAATTAAAAATTAACTTCGTTTTGATGCACGGAATCCAAATAAAACTTGATTACATCTTCCGATGCACCCTGACATTGCAACTGGCCCTTATTCAGCCAAATTGCTTGGTTACAGGACTCTTGAATTAAAGTCAAATCGTGGGAAACTACTAAAATAGTAGCGTTAGAATTCCAGAATTTTTTTAACCGTCGTTTACACTTATTTTTAAAACTTTCATCCCCGACGGAAAGGACTTCATCAAGAATAAGAATATCGGGGTGAACCTCTGTTGCGATCGCAAATCCTAAACGAGCCACCATCCCGGAAGAAAGAGATTTCACCGGCGCTCCCATATATTCTTCTAACTCAGCAAAGTCAAGGATATCTTTGGTTTTTTCCTTCATTTCCTGACGGGAAAATCCCAGCATTACCCCATAGAGAATAATATTATCTTTTACTGGTAAATCTGGATCAAAACCCGCTCCTAATTCAATTAGAGAGGCAATTTGTCCCCTGACTCTCACCTGTCCCTTTGTCGGTTCCAGAATACCACAAATAACTTTTAAGAGAGTAGATTTTCCTGCGCCATTAGCTCCAATGATACCTAATTTTGCTCCAGAATTAATGACTAAATCTATATCATCTAGAACTAATTTTTTGGCCGGTTGACGATATTTACCTTCAAGAATAGAGAAGATTGTCCTTTTTAGATCGTAGGAGAATTCTTCTTGAGTACGTCTTTCGAGAGACACTTGATCGAGTCGAATTACTTCTGTCATTTATAATAAATCCATAAATAAATGTCGCCAGAGTCGGAAGCAAGTCCAACCAATTCCTAAGATGATGATACCACCGAGTAGAGATTGAAAAATCAAACCAAAATCCGGTAATCCGGGGGAAAGGGACAATTGGCGAATACTTTCGATTACCGGCAATAATGGGTTTAATAGGAGGAATGGTTGTACGGAAGGAGGAATAATTTCCGGGGGATAAAAAATCGGGCTGCTAATCCAAGCGACAAAACAAACAATTTCGTAAAAATAGGGTAAGTCTCTGAAGAAAACGTAGAGGGTACTGACAAAAAAACCCACTCCCGTGCAAACCAGAGAAAGACCGATCACGGGAAAAATCAGAGCAATTACATTAATTAAACTTTGAGATTTCCAGAGAGTTACTATAGCCAAAAGGGGAAAGATACTAATAGCAAATTGAAAAATATTTGCCACTACCATAGAAACGGGAAAGATGCTAACCGGCAGACGAATTTTATTTAGAATACTGCCATTACCGACGATACTAGGTAAAGCTTGGTTAGTGGAAGCATTAAAAAAATTTATTACTACTAAACCAGTGAAAGCCGCTAGGACATAGTTAACTATAGAATTATCAAAATAAGAGGCGAAAACCGTGCCGAAAATTGCCGTGTATAGTGCAGTCATAATCAGGGGATTTAACAAGGACCAGTAAACCCCCAGAAAAGAACCCCGATAGCGTCCCTTGAGATTACGTTCCACTAAAACACTAAGCAACTCGTAATATCGCCGCGCTGTTGACCATCTAGTTTTTGCCTGGAGATCGGTCATAGGGATAATTGTCATCTTGTCAGTATTCAGTGCTTTATTCTAAACGATTACCGTCAATTTTGTCTATCGATCGAGAGGGGAATCTAGTTTTTATCCAGTTCCCGATGACTCTCCCTCTCGGGAAAAAGTTCCCTTCCTAGGCCATTTATCTGGCTCAAAAAGCTTAAAAACCGCTAAAAGCCTCTTTTTTTAGGGTTGAACTCGGTTTTTAGGGACAGCCTCAGCTAATTGACCTAGACTCTAGCAGGTTTGCCAATAAAATAGACATCAGATAAGAGCCAAGAAATGCCGATTTAAACACAGCTAATCTCAGAAAAACCGGAGTCAAAGACCGATAACTGAACAACTTCCTAACAGCCAAACCAAGAATTTAATCTAATTGATGTCCCGTCAGTTCCACAAAGATATCTTCGAGATTGGAGGGACGGCACATTACTCCAGTTTTATCGCTCAAACTGTCAAGATAGGCATTGGCATCAGCCACGGTGGGGAAGAATTTATAATCGATTTTATCGCCAACTTGTTTGATAACTAAACCCTCGCCATACTTAGTGCGAAAATCCCTTATAGTTCCTAATTCGATTAATTTGCCTGCGTCCATAATGCCAATTCTGCCCAGTTTTCCCGTGGCGTTATCCTGACAGAGAAATTCCACTTCTTCCATGTAGTGAGTGGTTAATAAAATTGTCATTCCTTGCTGGTTTAAATCGCGAATTACTTCCCACAAACGACGACGATTTTGGGGGTCTAAACCGACCGTCGGTTCATCGAGAAAGAGTATTTTTGGTTCGTGAAGAAGAGCGCGAGCAATCTGTAAACGTCGTTTCATCCCTCCGGAAAGAGTTTTGGCAAGGGCAGATTTTCGATCGCTTAAACTGACATAATCTAAATAGCGATCGATTAATTCCTGTCTCTGGGGATTGGGGATATGGTGCATCCGGCCGTGAAATTCCATATTTTCCCAGACGGTTAATTCCCCATCAACGCTAATCTGTTGTAAGACTACCCCTATATTTTTCTTCACCTGATCGCGGTATTTTTTCACATCATACCCCGCCACTGCGATTTCTCCTTGACTTGCTTCGGTTAGGGTGATAATCATGCGGATTGTCGTCGATTTTCCCGCACCGTTGGGACCGAGTAAACCAAAGATTTCCCCTTTTTCGATGGCAAAGGAAAGCTCGTTAACTACTGGGAGATTGTTATAGATTTTAGAAACGCGATCGAGAGCAATAGCGGCGGTCATCGAAAATTTGGGTCTGAAACCCCGTCGTTCTACGACGGCTTTACCGTTAAATATTAGCACATTTACGAAATATATGCTAAAATGCGAGATATGGAAAAAGCCTATTCTTACCGATTTTACCCCACACCAGAACAAGAGTCGCTATTGCGGCGCACATTGGGCTGTGTAAGATTAGTTTACAACAAAGCTCTCCATGTCAGAACACAAGCTTGGTACGAAAAGCAAGAAAGAGTAGGCTACGCTCAAACTTCTTCAATGTTGACCGATTGGAAAAAGCAAGAAGAATTAGACTTTTTAAACGAAGTTAGCTGTGTACCTTTACAACAAGGGTTAAGACACCTACAAACAGCTTTTACTAATTTCTTTGCTGGTCGTACTAAGTATCCTAACTTTAAGAAAAAACATCAGGGAGGAAGTGCCGAATTTACCAAATCTGCTTTTAAATTTAAAGACAAACAAATCTATTTAGCCAAATGCACAGAACCTTTACCTATTCGATGGTCAAGACAAATACCAGAAAGCTGTGAACCAAGTACAGTAACGGTCAGATTACATCCTTCTGGACGTTGGCATATTTCAATTAGATTTGATGACCCAACGATTAAGCCATTACCAGTAACAGATAAAGCCATCGGAATTGACTTAGGAATTAGTAGCCTCGTGATTACTAGCAATGGCGATAAAGTATCTAATCCCAAGCATTTTAACAAGCATTATCGGAGACTGCGAAAAGCACAAAAAAATCTTTCTAGAAAACAGAAAGGCTCAAAGAATCGAGAAAAGGCAAGAATCAAATTAGCCAAAATTCACGCTCAAATCACCGATAGCAGGAAAGACCATTTACACAAGCTAACCACTCAATTAGTTCGTGAAAACCAAACGATTGTGGTTGAGAATTTAGCCGTTAAGAATATGGTCAAAAACCCGAAATTATCTCAGGCAATATCTGATGTAAGCTGGGGTGAAATCACCCGACAATTAGCCTATAAATGCCGTTGGTATGGGAGAAATTACATCGAAATAGATAGATGGTTTCCTAGCTCTAAAAGGTGTAGTAATTGCGGGCATATTGTCGAAAAGATGCCGTTAAATGTTCGAGAATGGGATTGTCCAGACTGTGGGACACACCATGACCGAGATGTTAACGCTAGTAAAAATATTTTGGCCGCAGGGCTTGCGGTGTCAGTCTGTAGAGCGACCATAAGACCAGAACAGAGTAAATCTGTTAAGGCAGGTGCGAAAAATCCTTCGGGAAAGAAGCAGAAACCCAAATCGTGAGGTTTGGGAATCGCCGTCCGTTTACGGCGGTGAGGATGTCAAAGTTACAAAAGTTAATATTCCAGCTATGGATTAGTTTGACATACTCCCACCGTCAAGCTACGCTGTGACGGGGGATTCTTTCCACATCGCTGTTAGAAATTCCTTGTTCAACGAGACAGCTTAGATTCTCAATGTCTCCACTGAAAACCCAGAGGTCGGACTCTCCCAAGGCGTTTGGGTCGGTTTCTGTTTGCCCAACAGTACCGTTGAGATGATTTCCCAAATATTGTAACCCTTTTTTAAGAATATTTATTGCTGCATTATGATCCCTATCCAAGACTGTTTGACAATTGGGACATTGATGAGTTCTAGTGCTTAATGTTTTTTGAACTCTCGTCCCACAAACTGAACAATCTTGAGTCGTGAAATGGGGAGGAACAGCAACACAGACAATCCGATAAATCTTGGCAAAATAATTCAACCATTCAGTGAATTGATACCAAGAAGCATCAGAAATCGACTTAGACAGCTTATGGTTTTTGACTAAGTTTCTTACCTTTAAAGCTTCATAAACTACCAGATCATTAGACTGGACTAACGCCAAAGCATCTTTAATTGCTTTGTCTTTACGTTGTCTTGATACTTTAAGATGAAGCTTGGCAACTTTTATCCGTTGCTTGTGATAGTTTTTAGACTGTTTCTTTCCTTGACGAAATCGTTTTGATAATCTCCTTTGTGCTTTTTTCAGTCGTTTTTCTGACTTGCTTAAATAACGTGGATTTTCTACGGTATTGCCTTGAGCGTCGGTATAAAATTCCTTTAACCCTAAGTCAATTCCTGTTATTTGTCCCGTTGGTTTATGGTATTCTTGCCGTTCTAGGTCAATCAAAAACTGACAACAATAACCGTCAGCACGTCTAACAACTCTTACCCGTTTAATCTGTTGTTCTGAATAATAAACTAATGTCTTTTGACTACACCATAAATCAAATTCTCCTGCTTTAAAACCGTCAGTAAATCTGATTTTACGTCGATTATCTGATAGTTGGTAGCCCGTTAGTTTGTATTCAACCGAACGGCTATGCTTTTTGAACCGAGGAAAACCTTTTTTCCCTGATATATTGGCACGACAATTATGATAAAATCGACTAATTGATTGCCAGGCTCTATCAGCAGCCGATTGACGAGCTTGAGAGTTTAATTTATTAACATAAGGTGTCTCTTTATTGTTAGCTAGTACCGCACAAAGTTTTTGGAGATCATTACGGGTTGTCCCCTTATTGGACCGCCAATAACGAACACAAGAGTTACGCACAAACTGAGAAGTTTTGATAGCTTCATCAAGCCGGTGATATTGCTCTGGTGTCCCGTTTTTTAGCTTCGCTTCTACGACTAGCATTGATTAATACTCGACCCTGGGTAAATTAAGTATAACACAGTTTACCTACAAATGGTAGAATTAAAATCGTGCTTCGCAGTTAATATCTTGGTCGGATTTCATCCCCCGCAAAGGTTGATGTCTTGTCGAAAAATTTAGCGGGGGCATTCATCCGACATTTTAGGTAACCGAATTAGCCCAACTCGACTCCGATTTTATCCTTCCCCCCCGCACTCACCATATCGACGGTTTGACATCCTCACAATCAGATTAGAATACAGATAAAAATTTTGACTTTGCTGGTATCAGATGCGAGTTTTGCTGCCGATTCTCTGTTTATGTCTAGGAATAGGGGAATTTTTCCTCAATCCCCCGATTAGTCTGGGCAATTCCCTTCCCGCAACCACGGCAACCCGAACGGAAACCCGTTTGCTGCTGAATTTAAAAAAAAGACGGGTTTTTGTTTACCAAGGACAGAAAATAATTGCTTCTTACCCAGTGGCGATCGGTCGTCGGGGTTGGGAAACCCCGACGGGACAATTTAGGGTGATTCATATGGTGCGGGAACCAGTCTGGGAACATCCTTTCACCGGGCAACTGGTGCCATCGGGAAAAAACAACCCTTTAGGGGCGCGTTGGATCGGATTTTGGACCGATGGCGCGAATTTTATCGGTTTTCACGGTACACCGCAAGAAAATCTCATCGGCCGGGCCGTCTCCCACGGTTGCGTCAGGATGCGCGATCGAGATATAAAGGCTTTATTTGAAAAGGTAAAAATCGGCACTTCAGTGATAGTAATCGCTCAATAGCAACAATGGGGAAAAAATGTCACATTTATGAACACTTTACCCCCATGATGTCGAGAGAGCCGTCTTCAGGCGTAATTTAGATAGTCAACAGTTTAAAATGAGAGAAACTAAGCCAAGAGGATAAGCGGTGAATATTATTGAACTAATCGGGATCGTGGCGGGAATATTAACCACTGTCTCTTTTTTACCCCAAGTGATGAAAACTTGGCGTTATCGTTCCGCTAAGGACTTGTCCCTAACTATGTTTATTTGCTTTTGTCTGGGGGTTTTTCTCTGGCTCATCTACGGGATTTATATGAGCAGCAAACCGATTATCGTCGCTAATTTTGTTACTTTTATCTTAGCGGGGACAATTCTCTATTTTAAGATTAAATATGATTAAATTGACAATCCCTTGCATCCCTCTTGGCTCACGTCAACAAAGGCAGCAGGCGGTTGGCAGGGGGCCGTGTCAACTTAAGGAATTTTGTGTTAAGATATTGATACTCGATCGAGCAATGTCAAAATGTTTGTACTAGAATACAAAGTTAAGCCAAAACCTAATCAGATAGAAGCCATTAATGAGGCAATACGGACAACCCAATTTGTTCGGAATAAAGTCCTGCGTTATTGGATGGATAATCAGGGTGTTGGCAAAACAGAGTTATTTCGGTACAACACAGCATTAAGGAAAGAGTTTAAATTTGTTGATGATTTAAACTCCCATGCTTGCCAGACTGCCGTAGAAAGAACCTTGCGGGCAATTACTCGGTTTTACGATAATTGCCAAAATAAAGTTAAAGGAAAGAAAGGCTACCCTAAGTTTAAAAAACATTCCCGTTCTGTTGAGTATAAAGTATCTGGATGGAAGCTATCAAAAGATAAACGCCATATTACCTTTACAGATAAAAAAGGTATTGGCACTCTTAAGTTGATTGGTTCTAGAGATATTAATTACTATCAACCAGACCAGATTAAACGGGTAAGAATCCTGAATCGTGCCGATGGTTATTATGTGCAGTTTTGCCTTAAATTAGACCCCAGAGACACGGTTAAGCCTTTAACACCTTCCCAGAAAGCCACTGGGATTGATGTCGGATTAAAGTTTTTCTTAGTAGATAGCGAAGGCCATCAAATTGATTGTCCGAACTACTATCGAAAAGCTGAAAAACAACTAAACCGATTAAACAAAAAAAAGTCAAAGAAATACCGTAAGGGTAAAAAACAATCTCGTAATTATCACAAAGCTAGAAAGCGATATGCTCGGAAACATTTAAGAGTAAGTAGGCAACGAGAAGAGTTTGTCAAAAGTGTGGCACTCCGTTTAGTTAAGTCTAACGACTTAATCGTCTATGAAAACTTGAATATCAAAGGCATGGTCAAAAATCGTCATTTAGCCAAGTCGATAACCGATGCAGGATGGTCTGTTTTTAGGCAATGGCTAGAGTATTTTGGGGACAAATACGGCAAGTTAACTATAGCTGTCTCACCTCATAATACGTCTCAAAATTGTTCTAATTGTGGACAAAAAGTCCAAAAGTCGCTATCTACTCGAACCCATGTTTGTCCTCATTGTGGATACACAGATTGTCGAGACAGAAACGCCGCTTTAAACATCTTGCAAAAGGGATTAAGTAGCGTGGGGCGCACGCAACCCCCCCCAACCCCCCCGACGTCGGGTAGGGCAAGGGGGGGGGGAGAGATTCCCTCTTGGTTGGTTGGAGAAATCCTGCTTGCTAACGGAGACTCAATGAACGAAGAATCCCCGTCTCTTTAGAGCGGGGAGCGTCAACATTTAGACCAAATTTGGGGTCAAGAAACTTGACATCCTCGCCGCCGTAAAACGGACGGCGATTCCCAAACCTCACGATTTGGGTTTCTGCTTCTTTCCCGAAGGATTTTTCGCACCTGCCTTAACAGATTTACTCTGTTCTGGTCTTATGGTCGCTCTACAGACTGACACCGCAAGCCCTGCGGCCAAAATATTTTTACTGGCGTTAATGTCTCGGTCATGGTGAGTCCCACAGTTCGGACAGTCCCATTCTCGAACATTTAACGGCATTTTCTCAGCAATATGCCCACAATTACTACACCGCTTAGAACTAGGAAACCATCTATCTATTTCGATGTAATTTCTTCCATACCAACGGCATTTATAGGCTAATTGTCGGGTAATTTCTCCCCAGCTAACGTCAGATATTGCCTGAGATAATTTCGGGTTTTTGACCATATTCTTGACGGCTAAATTCTCAACCACAATCGTTTGGTTTTCACGAACTAATTGAGTGGTTAGCTTATGTAAATGGTCTTTTCTACTATCCGTGATTTGAGCGTGAATTCTGGCTACTTTGATTCTTGCCTTTTCTCGATTCTTTGAGCCTTTCTGTTTTCTAGAAAGGCTTTTTTGGGCCTTTCGCAGTCTCCGATAATGCTTGTTAAAATGCTTGGGATTAGACACTTTATCGCCATCGCTGGTAATCACGAGGCTACTAATTCCTAAGTCAATTCCGATGGCTTTATCTGTTACTGGTAATGGCTTAATCGTTGGGTCATCAAATCTAATTGAAATATGCCAACGTCCTGAGGGATGTAATCTGACTGTTACTGTGCTTGGTTCACAGCTTTCTGGTATTTGTCTTGACCATCGAATAGGTAAGGGTTCTGTGCATTTAGCTAAATAGATTTGTTTGTCTTTGAATTTAAAAGCAGATTTAGTAAATTCAGCACTTCCTCCTTGATGTTTTTTCTTAAAGTTAGGATACTTAGTACGACCAGCAAAGAAATTAGTAAAAGCTGTTTGTAAATGTCTTAACCCTTGTTGTAAAGGTACACAGCTTACTTCATTGAGAAAGTCTAATTCTTCTTGCTTTTTCCAATCGGTTAGCATTGAAGAAGTTTGAGCGTAGCCTACTCTTTCTTGTCTTTCGTACCAAGCTTGTGTTCGTTCGTGGAGAGCTTTGTTGTAAACTAATCTTACACAGCCCAATGTGCGCCGCAATAGCGACTCTTGTGTTGGTGTGGGGTAAAATCGAAACGAATAGGCTTTTTCCATGCCTCACATTCTAGAATATATCGTCTAAATGCGCTAGTATTTAACGGTAAAGCCGCCGTAAAACGGCGGGGTTTCAGACCCAAATTTTCGATGAGCGATCGCATCGAGTGGATTAATGCCCTATCAACCCGTCCCTCCCTAGAAGCGGCGGTGACGGAGGTAGTGGAAAAAGTGCAAGATAAATTGGTTGGATCAGCAGATTTAGCCATAATTTTTATTTCTTCTGCCTATGCCAGCGACTATCCCCGTTTAGTTCCCTTAATCTTGGATAAACTCTCCGTTCCTGTCCTGATCGGCTGCGGTGGGGCGGGGATTGTCGGCATGGATGACAGGGAAAAAGCGCGAGAAATCGAAGCGAGTCCGGCTTTAAGTCTCACCGTCGCCCATTTGCCCAATGTGGAAGTACAGCCTTTCTATATCGAAGCGGCGGAAATGCCCGATCTCGACAGTTCCCCCTCTAGTTGGACAGAATTATTAGGGGTAGAAGCGGCCAAAAATCCCCAATTTATCCTTTTAGCCGATCCTTTTTCCAGTCGCATCAATGATCTGTTAGAGGGTTTAGATTTTGCCTACCCCAGTTCGGCCAAAATCGGCGGTTTAGTCAGTGGTGGCATGATCGAACGTTCTGGGGGTCTATTCTACCACGATCAACAAAAACCCCGTAATACCTATCTCTATCGTCAGGGAACCGTAGGAATCGCCCTTTCTGGCAATATTATCGTCGAAACTATCGTCGCCCAGGGTTGTCGTCCCATCGGACCGATTTATCAGGTGAGTGAGGGAGAACGCAATATTATCATCTCCATGACCGGTAAAGGGGCCGATGGGACCCCGCAACCACCTTTAAATCTACTGCGGGCTTTAATCCCCTCCTTGAGGGAAAAAGACCGAGAATTAGCGCAACACTCCCTTTTTATCGGTATTGCTAGGGATGAGTTTAAAATGCAGTTGCGGGCCGGGGATTTCTTAATTCGCAATGTGTTGGGAGTAGATCCTCGCCAAGGTGCGATCGCAATTGGTGATCGGGTTCGTCCGGGGCAGCGGGTACAATTTCACCTGCGCGATGCCGAGACTTCCGCCCTAGATTTAGAATTACTTTTGCAAGCTTTTCCCCAAGAAAAACCCGCTAGTTCAGATATACTAGGAGCTTTGATCTTTTCCTGTCTCGGTCGCGGGGAAAATCTCTACGAAAAACCGGACTTTGATTCGGGTCTTTTTCAGCGTTATTTCGCCAATGTTCCCCTCGCTGGCTTCTTTGGCAATGGAGAAATCGGGCCAGTGGGCGGTCGCACTTTTTTACACGGTTATACTTCTGCTTTTGCCCTCTTTCGTCAGGGAATTTAATGCTATACTAAATAGTTAGTACGCTAGGGAGTAGAACGATGGTAAAAGCGATATCTTTCTCTGAGTCGGAGATTATCTATCCCGATAGTGATGGTAAACCGATGGCCGATAATACCAAACAGTTTCGCTGGATCGTGACGATCAAGGAAAATCTCGAATGTTTATTCGCAGAGAATGACAATGTGTTTATCGCCGGCGATCTGTTGTGGTATCCGGTCGAGGGGGATAATAAAACCTGTCAAGCACCGGATGCTATGGTGGTGTTTGGCAGACCCAAGGGCGATCGAGGTTCCTATAAGCAATGGTTAGAAAACCAGATTGCGCCGCAGGTAGTCTTTGAAATTCTCTCTCCGGGCAACACTAAAGCGGAAATGCGCCGAAAATGGCAATTTTATCAGCGTTTTGGCGTAGAAGAATATTATCTCTACGATCCCGATGCTAATTATCTACAGGGTTGGTGGCGAAGGGGTGATCACTTGGAGATGATTGCTGCGATCGATAATTGGCAGAGTCCGCTTCTACAGATTCGTTTTCAACTGGAGAGTCCCCAGTTAGCTATTTTTTATCCCGATGGCTCGCGGTTTTTGACCACCCTAGAAATCAAGCAAAAGGCTGAATTAGCCGAACAGCAAGCCCAACAGGAACGTCAACGGGCCGAATTGGCTGAGGCAAAATTAGCCCGCATAGAGGCGCAATTACGGGCAATGGGGATTAATCTAGAGGAAAGCTAACGAGAGGCCGGAAGGACGGGATTTAACCAGTGGAGAATCTCATCTTTGAGACGGGAATTATCCCGGGCAAGTCCCTGTTTTAACCATTGGCCGATCGCATCGAGGGGAGTAAATACTTCTCCGGTTTGCCAACTGACATCTTGACTCAAGGGAGTGAGATGATTGCCCGGGAGAGTTCGCAGGGCAATTAAATCATTAAAGCGTTTTTTTAGCAGGGGATTTAATACCAGAGATTGATCGATCGTGTCGTCTTGAAAACGGATTAAAAGATTGCGACGAATGGCATAATCTTGGAAAATTAACTCGTTTGTTTCTTCGGGGGAAGGGGTAAATTCGAGGTTAAAAGTGGTGTCAATTTGCAAAGGTTCGATAAAGGGAATAGCTCGACGAATGGGATAATTATTAAAGGAAATGAGGATATTTCCCGCCCGTTCCACTTCGTAGAGACTACCGATTAATAAATGTAGTTTACACCCCATACTGTGACCCAATCCGTAGATGGGGAGATAACCTTGGGGCAGACTATGATTCCAGCGCAGACGTTCAATAATATTATCAAAACGGTTTAAAACTGTGCGGGCGATCGATTTATGATCGAGGGTATTAACAAAGGGAGTAGCAACAATAGCGTATCCTGAATTCCCAAGACTTTCTAATAACCAACGATAGGTAATATTCGGGGCCGCCGCCACAAATGCCCCCCCTAAAAAGTGAATGATACCCCGGGGACGACGGGGGAGAAAAACCCAATTACCTGCTATTTCTTGCCAATTCATAATTAGTTAGGGTTTGCTTAAAAAGTCTATTGGTGGGGTTAGGAGTCAGGAGTCAGGAGTCAGTAGCCAGTCGTTTCAGGCTTTGTTATCCTTCTTTTTGTACTAACTTATGTACTGCATTAAGAATAATGCAAGGTTTTTGAATGTCCCAATCCTATTTTCGCAGCATGAACATCGGATTTTAACAGGTCAAAAGCCTTATTTTAAAAGGGTTTTACCATTATTCAGCAAGCCCTAGTTATCAGTGAATTAATACTAAATCTGGTTATTAAAGACTGATTATCTATTCCTCTTTTTGCATGAGTGCCTCTTGCATGAGTGCCTATCCTTATAAGTAGCCTATACTCAACGGATTTAGTATTAGTCACTCACCAAATAAAGACTACTTCATATTATCCTAAATCCTGTTTAAAAGGGATAGGAGATTAGCCAGAGATTGGCACCGCCAGATAAGGATAACTGCTGGCCCAAGTCATCAAAAATCGGGCTGAATAGTTCTAGGCCAGTTTTTTCTTAATAAAAGCCACTAATTGAGACATTTGTTTCTTCATAGTTTCCATTTCTGTTTGCATTTGGGCAATTTGGGTCCGGAGAGTCTGAATATCGGTGCTATAATCCCCGGTGAGTTCCTCTAGTTTCGGGCTAAAAACTGTTGGTTTGGGGGAATATTGTTTGGCCTTAGCCCTCGCTTCTTTAATCGCTTGTACCAATTGTTTTTGGTCGAAAGGCTTCTCAATAAAGGCAAAATGCTGGAAAGGTTCGGGGATTTTCTCTACTACCTCCTCTTTCCGTCCCGACATTAACACTAGGGGGATACTTTTGAGATTATCTTCGGTTTGGATTTGCTGAAACACCTCCCAACCGCTCATTTTCGGGAGAAGGAAGTCCAAAATAATCAAATTCGGGTTTTCGGTACGGATGAGATTATAACCCTCTAATCCGTCTTTAGCTTCGAGAAATTCAAAGTTACCCTCTGGTAACATATCGCGAACGTGCATCCTGATCACTTTACTGTCATCGATAACGAGAATTTTATGATTTGACACGATAGACACCTTAGAAAAGAGACAATAGATAAACTCGATGATTCGAGGGGGTATTGGGGGAAACTTTCGGGATAGGGATTGGGGATTCCCAAAAAACCCTTAGAAACTAACATACACCATAAAGAAAAAACCTCGGTTAATGTCCGAGGCTGCTGTTGTAGGAGAACTCAATGCAAAACAAAAGGAAGATACCAAAACCAAAGAGGTTTTTATCGGTAAATCACCCTTATTGTCCCATTGTAACCCCTGTTTAAGCGTATCGGGATGAAGTAGCACTTTTTAGGGCTAAATAACCTAAACCGAGACATAAAAGCGCATTTACGCCCAAAAATGTCCGAGCGATCGTACCAGAACCTAACCAGATCAGAGTAGGATGGATAACAGCACTGATACCTAAAGTCACCGCCATGGCTAAAGATACCCCCACCGCTAACCATTTTGCTTGGGGATGACCCAAAAGCAGCGCAATCAGGACAAAGGGCAGGATAACACTAGCAAAAAGCGGATTAAGGGCAGAACTTCCCTGAATAACACCTCCTAGGTCGGAAAGAGAACTGCCCATCACTCGGAAAGGCCATTGGGGTAAATCGAAGATATAAAGACCTCTGAGGAAAAATAAGCCAGAACTGCCAAAAATTAGACCAGCATTCAAAAATCCGTTCCAAGAGAAGGGAAAATAACTTCTCAGCCACCAAGCAAGAAGATAAGAACCCAAAACCATAGCCATTTTGGGCAAAACCGCCACCGCGCCGCCATCAATCCAGAAACGGGGATTGAGATAACCGTTATCGCGCAACCAACGCCAAAAATCCCGGAAAGTAATCTGTCCTTTCAGGGCCAATTGTAGGGCATTGCCTGCGTCTAATTGTCCGGCCCCAAAATGATTAAAGGGATCATCCTTGATCTTACGGGCCGACTGTTGCAAAACCTCTAAAACTGCATTGGGTTCTTTAATTCCCGCAGCCTTGATTAAAGCTACCACCCCGGCAACGTGAGGGGCAGCCATGCTGGTTCCCTGAAAACCGAGGAACGCCGGTTCCCCCCCCTTAGCCGGATCGATGGTTTCTTGGACAATTTTACCCGTATCGGAGCCGCCTGGGGCAGCAATATCGATTCCGGCCCCGAAATTAGAATAGGGGGCTTTATTTCCGGAGGCATCTACCGCAGAAACGCCGATAACGTGCGGAAAACGGGCGGGATAGGCGGCGGAATTATCATCGGCATTACCGGCAGCGGCGACGATTACCACACCTTTACTATAGGCATATTCGATCGCCTCTTTCATTACTTGGGTTTCACCTCCACCCCCTAAACTCATATTGATGACATCGGCTTTATTATCGACGGCAAAACGGATCGCTTCGGCAATATCTCCCACACTTCCCCCACCCGTCCCGGAAAGCACCTTGAGGGGCATAATTTTGGCTTTGTAGGCGATGCCGGCCACCCCGTAGTTATTATTGGTCGATTGGGCAATTGTTCCCGCTACATGGGTTCCGTGACCGTTATCGTCCTCGGCATTGCTGCGATCGTTGACGAAGTCGTAGCCTTCGACAAACTCGGTTTCTCGCAGATCGGGAACTTTTGATACACCTGTATCAATAACGGCGACGGTGATCCCTTCACCGTGATTTTCTTCCCAAGCGCGTTCGATGTTAATTCCCCTCAGGTTCCACTGTTTGCTATAGTCGGGGTCATTGGGGGCGATAAAAGCATGATAAATATAATCGGCTTCGATCGATTCGGTGTATTTTTTTAGGTCGGAATTGCGGAGAGTTTTCAGGAGTTTGCTATCTCCTTCCACGGTGTAAAGATGTTCATCGATGGAAAAGATACTATTTAAACTGGTGAGTTTTCCCGCTTTTTTGTTGATAGCATTTAACTGCTCATCGAGTACGCTGACGGGTATATCGTCTTTAAAGTCGATTAAAATTGATTGATATTCGCCCCGATTTGCTAATCCAGTAAAGTTAAAGAGAGCAAATCCTAGACCGATAATGAATAGGGTTAACAATAAAAGTTTTTTCATAGATTTCCTAAGAATTGATCATTGCCAGCTAAGGTTTTTGTAGTTTTGATGAGAAAAGCTTATCGAAGTTCCCCTATTTTTGTCTCGGTTAAAGATAGAACTAACCAGTTACAAAAAAGTCACCTGTTGTTTATTTTAAGCTCGATCGCCGATCGCTGTTAATTCCCGACTGGCAAAAATAGCTTCGTAGTGGCGATAATGTTTAAATTCCAGGAGATTATAGAAAGGATCCTCCAGGAAAAAGGTTTTATGTTCGGTTATCTCCCCAGTAAAGCGAGTTTTTGGTTCTAGATAAAATTTTAGTTGATTGACTCGCGCTTTTTCGAGAAGATTGTCCCAATCGCTGGCATCCGGCAGAATTAGACCAAAATGGCGAGGATAAATGCTATTTTGGGGAGTAAGAGGCATTTCGGTGACGTGAGCGACTACCTGATGACCGGAGAAATTTAAGATAATCGCTTTCTCGGTTTCCCTTCCCGCTAAACAACCTAAACCATCACAGTAAAAGCTTTTAGCGGTGGACACATCGGTAATCGGAATAGCGAGATGAAAAATTGCAGGTTGATTCATGGTGATCGATTTTATCCGCGCTCTACTAGGTTCTATTGTAGCGATCGAGGGGCGACTGTTTCAGAAATTTTTTTTTAAATTGGCAATTACCTAAAGTTTGCCGAATAAATCTAAAAACCTTGTTGGATAATATCTTTAGGCTTTTTTGACATCAAAAAGTGCTGGCCTTTGCAGTAATCGGGGGGGAAAATTAGGCACTTTTTCCCTGAAAATGGGTAAAACCCCACACCCCACACCCCACACCCCACCTAAAGACTTTGTGCGATTCTAAAACCAGCGTGTTGATAAAAATTCCGGCGAAACCAATTGCGATAGTAGGGTAGGATTTCTGTGCCGTTAGTTACCCAAGCTCCTCCTAACATCATTTTATGTTGACTATTAAAGAAAGGAGTGGAATTGTCAGCATAGAGGTAATGGGGTTGAAAGTCAGTTAAGGGATTAAAATCATCTTCTAGCCATTCCCAGACGTTACCGCGTAAGTCATAAATTTCTGAGTTATTGCCAGCATTTTTTAACATTCCCACGGGAGTGGGAGAACAGAATTTTAAATTGAGGTTATAGTCCTCAAAGTTATCGTTTTCTAGGGTATAACATCGATTTTTTTGACTGCCATAGGTGACTAAATTCCACTCAGCTTCCGTCATTAAACGTATTCCTTGACCTTGAAAACGACAGTAGGCGATCGCTTCATAATAGTTAACTTCTACCGGCCAATCAAGAGGTAAATCGAGAGCATCAAACATGGCTCGATATTGATAATTTCCTCGCTCATCTACCAGCCAAAATTTAGGATATTTGACTCGGTAATGATTTTTCCATTGCCAAGCTTCTTCATCCCAATAGCTGGGATTTTCGTAGCCACCATTATCGACAAATTCTTTAAATTCTCCGTTGGTAATCATATATTTACTCACCAGAAAATTGTTAACTTGAACTTGACGATAACCATACTCATTATCCCAACCATAAATAGGAGAATCTTGGGGTTTACCAATTTCCACTATTCCCCCAGAAACCGCCACCATTTGGTTAGGATAAGCTTGACCAAAAGAAGGGGCATAATGCCACCCTTGAGGACGTTGCAGATGCTCTAAGGGCAGTTGTCTGAGTAACATTGAAGATGTTTCAAAGTGAACACGCTGATGCTCAATCCCCATCATTAATGACCAGAGAGAATGCTGAGGATGAATAGGAAGATTAAGGGGGGTATTTTTAATTATTTCGACCACAATTTCATAGACTTGTTGCCGATATTCCCAAACCTTAGCCACCCCGGGCCACTGAATATGGGCGATAGCAGAGTTTAATTCTGCGGGAGTTGCCGGATCTACTCCCAATCCAAACAATAATTCGTAGTCAGGATTAGGGCTTTTTTTTAATAGGTTAACCAGCTGCAATTTATTAAGATAAAAAGCGGCAGCATGACCTAAATAAAAAATGAGGGGATTTCTTAAATCGTCAGGGTTACAATAAAAAGCTTCTTCTTTGATGATGCTTTTTAACAGCATATCTTCTAATTGCCAAGCATTTTCAAAATAGTCCAGTAGATTTTCTCGACTACAGTTATTTAGAGATATAGGAGCCTGTGCTTGAATAGTTTCCATGTTTTTATGCCTCTATTACTGATGATAATGTTTTCGTTATTTACAGGGATAACTGACAGAGAATTAACCCGAATAAATTTTCAGGATCGGTGAAAACCCTAAGGGGTTTTAATCCCTTTGATTCTAGGTCTTTTTGCATAGTTTCTAGGTTAAATTTACGCGAGATTTCTGTCAAAATACTTTCCGACGCTTGAAAATTAACTGTTAAATCGAGTTTTTTCAGATGAACATGGTGAGTTTTTTGACAAATTAAATACATTTCAATTTGGGATTTGTCTTGATTATAGATAGCTTGATGACTAAATAAATCAAGGTTAAAATCAGCTTGAAAACGCCAATTTAAATGGGAAAGCATATTTAAATTAAAAGCGGCTGTCACCCCTTGGGCATCATTATAAGCTGCTTCTAAAATTGCCGCTGTTTTTTGGAGATCAATCCCTAATAAAAAATAATCTCCAGCTTTTAGGACAGTGGCAATTTCTTCCAAGAATTTATCACATTCAGATGCAGAAAAATTACCGATCGAACTTCCCAAGAAAAAAATCATTCTGGTATTATAGGAAGTTTTTTGATAATAAGCTAAGGCCTGTTCATAGGTTCCAATTAACCCCTGAATGGGTAAATTAGGATATTCTTTTTGTAATTCTATGGCACTAGCTTTGAGAATAGTTTCACTAACATCGATAGGTACATATTTAGAGGATTTTTGTTGCCGATAATAAGCGTCCAATAACAGACGAGTTTTCGTGGAACTACCACTACCTAATTCTATCAATTCGCAGGGGCCTGTATAGGCGACAATTTCTTGAGCATATTCTTGGAGAATAGCGGCTTCTGTCCTAGTGGGATAGTATTCTGGTAATTGACAGATTGCTTCAAAAAGTTGGGAACCTTGCCGATCATAAAAATATTTAGATGGTAAACTTTTGGGGGTTTTAGTTAATCCTTTAATCACATCTTTTCCCTCGTCTTTAACCATATTTTGACCGGTGGCAGAGGTAACTAAATACTCAATTTGTAATAGTTCTTGTTTAGATGGGTTAAGTTGCATAGATTCTCCGATTATTCTCCAGTTTTTTGATTGTTCTCGATCGATGCCGAGGATGAAATCCACTTTGACAGCTTGAATACTGGCAGCGATTATTGTTCTTTGGTAATTTTACCACTAAAACGCCGCAAAATTTACCTCTTGTCTAGATAGACAAAGTTTATGGATCGTAAATAAAAGCTGTTAAATCCATCGAGATGGCTGCTGATATTATCCAAGCAAAATTACCAGTTCAATTAATCAGTAAAGATTGCATTTCCTCTAAGGTAAGATTTTCTTGGATATAGCGAGGATTAAGGGGATGATAAGGACTAGCAAGACGATCTATCTTAATAACTCTAGCAGTTTCAGGAATGATCGGAATATCGGGATCGTAGGGGGTGCTGCGGGTAAGGGAACTAGAAAAACCTTTAAAAATAGAGATTTCTTCCTCCTCCCCATCCACAGCAATAGTCACTAATAAAACCTCTTGGGGATTTTTGAGGGTGTATTGTTCGAGTTGTTTACCAATATTCATAGAAAAATGGCTAATTATCGATAGCTAAAGACCTCCTATTGTAAAGCTGAACGTCCCTGTTTGCCAAGGCGAATAAGAAGAAAATGGGCAAAATAGAGAGTATAAAAAGAGAGACCAACTAAACCAAAAAAGCCCAAAACATTAGCGGTAGCTTCTGAATGAAAAATCTCGCGAAACTGCCAAGGTGCTTCCTGCCAAACTTGACAATAGGGAGAATTTAGCAATTCCCCTGACATAGCACAGGAGAGAAAAGGTAAGGTAGAAATTGCGCCCAAAGGACAATAAATCGTTACTGCCCAACGCCAAGCAGTGGTGACAAATTTAATTGGACTGGAGGGTAAATCTTTAATTTCATCGTTAATATCCACCCAAAACCAGAGGGAAATCGGGATTAAAATCTTAGCTAAAAAACTGGTGACAAAACCAATCGGCCAGGAAGCGATCATTAAATATACAGTAATTAATAAAAGACTAGCCACTCGCCAATAGATAATCAACAATTTTTGTAATGATTCGATTTTTGCAAATAAAGACCAAATTAACAAAATTGCCGGAATAATCACCGTAAATAGGACGGCTAAACGATAATCTATCCAAACGAGAGGACGAAACCAAAGTTGATTCATAAACTATTCAGACATAATTACACTGTCAATATTTTACTGTCTTCGGACGCAGGAGCCAAAATCGGCCACAGCTTGACCAACAAACAAAAAAACGAGGGGCGATCTCTTTATAGCCGAGATCGCCCTAAAGCTAGGATTCTACTGTGAGGAGAGAAAAAACCGCTGCCTGACTGCATTAATCTTCATAAATGCGACACTCGGCGGCATCGGGATTAGAATCACAATAATTTTCGAAGTAGGTTTTTTGGGGGTGGTCCTGACGTTGGTGAGCGGCTTCTGCTTGTAATTCTTCCACCGCATCCCAAGCGGCGGCGCATTCGCCAGAGGTGGCACCTTCCGTACTACAGACGGCTCTGGCGTTTTCTAGCTCTTCTTGAATTTTATCTTGGATATTGCTCATGATTCCTCTGGAATTGATCTATTGACACTCTAACAATTATACAGTCACCTTCTCAAGCCACAGGATCGGTTATCCCACTCGATCGCCTTTCCTGTGCTATGAAGCCGATCCTAGCGCAATTTTTCGGGAATTTAACATCAAGATTTCCTGACCGGGCCAATTTTTAGCCTACATTCCGCACTGGAGAAATGCCAGAGGGATTTCTCCCCGGCATAGACAGCGAGCAGAACCATATATCGACTTATTTAGGCCGTCTTAGACCAAATCCGTTTTTAATAGTGTGATTAACTGCCAAGTTATCGATTGTTTTTCCCCGCTCCAGTGCTTTGGCACTCACCTACTCTCCTATACCTTTTACACAGGATTTAGTATCATTCTAGGGACTAGGGGAAAAAGACTGTTTTGCTGGCAATAGTCAGCATTCCTGTCACCAAAATGCCGACAATGCTAAGGAATCCAATGGTCGTAATGTTGACTCGTGCGTTGAGATCGTCAACCCGCTTTTCTAGTCCCGTAACTTTGGCATCTAAGGCCTTAATATTCCTTTAATTTCTCCTAGACTGTTCTCGATCGCTTTCTGTCCATTTTCTAGGTTTGTCAGTCGGGACTCGATCGCTGTTAGTCGGGATTCGATCGCTTTCTGTCCGCTAACGATTAAATCTTCTAACCTTTTCAGATCATTCTCGGTAACTGCTGTCATCAGTGACAATCCTCTTAAAGTTGAATTTTTCCTAGTCTCCTAATCAATACTCTATCAATATTTTCTCGGTCGGGGACTCTTTCAAACAGTAATTCACAAAAATCAGATTCCCTACTGAGAGCGCCTAGTGATCCCGTCAAAACTGAAACAGTTTTTGATACCGAACCGGCTCTTTATCTCTTGGTTCATCTGGGTTGCAGGGACAGCATCACGCACATTTATGGCTGTATAATTCAGGTTGATATTATTAATATTGACACTCCCGTCGCGCTTATGCGAGGGATTCTTGGTTCATCGAGTTTCCTTAATCTGACAGGACGTATCCAACCAAACCAGAGGGAATCTCTCCCCAAGCATATTAGTTTCGGTATGCCCTACCGTACTTAGTCCTCTTTTCAGAATATTGATAGCGGCGTTAATATCTCTATCTTCTACATAGCCACAATGGGGACAAATATGGGTTCTTGTAGATAGAGATTTAGGTACTTTTTGACCACAATTAGAGCAATTTTGACTCGTGTTGTGAGGTGGTACTGCTACCGTAGCCTTACCATATTTAAAGCCAAAATATTCTAACCATTGCCGAAAAGTTGACCAAGCCACATCATTAATAGATTTGGCTAGTTTAGAGTTTTTTACCATGCCTTGAATATTTAAGTTTTCGTAAGCTATGAAATCGTTAGATTTAATGACGCGCAATGCCTCTTTTTCGACAAAGCCTTTACGTTGCCTACTTACTCTTAAATGTTTTCTAGCATACCTCTTTCTGGCCCTTTGGTAGTTGTTTGACTGAGGTTGACCTTTTCTAAACTTTTTAGATTTTTTCCGATTCAAACGATTTAATCTTTTTTCTGCCTGGCGATAGTATTGCGGTATTTCTACCGTTTCCCCATCACTATTAGCGTAGAAAACTTTTAAACCTACATCCAATCCTACACATCTTTTAGTCGGTTCTAGGGGTTTAGCATATTCCCGAATATCAACGCTTAGACAGAATTGGACATAGTAACCATCCGCTCGTTTAACAATTCTAACTCGTTTAATTTGGTCTATAGGATAAAAGTTTAGGTCTCTAGTTCCTTTTAGTTTAACCGTCCCAATGTTTTTCTTATCTGTGAAAGTTATTTTCTTTCTATCCTCTGATAGTTTCCACCCACAGTTTTTATATTCCACAGAACGATTATTTTTCTGAAACTTGGGATAGCCTTTTTTACCTTTTATTTTTTTCTTACAATTATCATAGAAACGAGCAATAGCTGACCAAGCTCGTTCGGCCGATGCTTGTCTAGCAGTAGAATTTAGAGTATCGACAAACTTGAACTGTTTGGCGAGAACTGCACAATATTTATTGAGAGAATATTTATCGATTTTGTCTTCCCTCTTGGCATCCATCCAAAGCCTTAATGCTTTGTTTCTGATGAATTGTACTGTACGAATAGCTTCATCTATGGCAGAACACTGACTTGGTTTGACCACGGCTTTCATTTCTAAGACAATCATTGCTTATCGACCTCAAACAACTTATTTTGTCTTAACCTATACAGCATAGATTGTCAAGATTTTAGTCGTGCTTCGCTGTTTTATATTGGTCGGGGTTTCATCCCGTCGCTAAGTGCGAGGGTCTTCACCCCGACATTTGAGATAAAATCTGAGTGCAGCAGGACGGCACGGCAGCAGCGATCGCTGATAAATTGGTAGCTAGGGGAGTCCCCAAACAAGACATCGTTTTAGCTTACCATGGGCCCCATGTGCGACAATATACCGAGTTTGCCCTTGGCTAAAACCATTAATTGATGACCTTGCCCATACAAGTTTTACCCCAAGACGTAATCGATTTAATTGCCGCAGGAGAGGTAATCGACTCTTTAGGCGCTGTGGTGCGAGAATTAGTCGAAAATGCCATTGATGCGGGGGCAGATAGGATTACCATCGATATATCTCCCCAAAACTGGCGAATACAAGTATCGGATAACGGCAGGGGAATGTCTAGAGAAGATTTGCAACTGTGTAGCTATGCCCACAGTACCAGCAAAATCCGCCAACGGGACGATCTTTGGCAGATTACCAGTCTCGGATTCCGTGGTGAAGCTTTGCACAGTATCGCACAGGTGGCGCATCTGCGGGTTGCCAGTCGCCATGACGATGATTTAGGTTGTTATTGTCTTTACAATCACCAAGGCGAGCCGGGTAATTTAGAAACGATTCCTATAGCTATCGGCACTATCGTCACGGTAGAGAATCTCTTTGGTAACTTTCCCGTGCGTCGTCAAGCTTTACCGTCAATTAACAAACAATTAAAGGATATACAGACTTTAATTCATAATTTTGCTCTCTGTCATCCCCAAATTACTTGGCAGGTTTTTCAAGATCATCAAGATTGGTTACGCATTAGTCCGGGTAAGGATGCCAGTCAAATATTACCCCAATTAGTTAAATCTCTGCATTTTAACGATTTAGCATCCCTAAAACTTGACTTAACGACTCCTGACGCAGAATCTGCTCAAATTGAATTGGTCATTGGTTTGCCCGATCGCATTTCTCGCCATCAACCAGATTGGGTTAGAATTGCTGTTAATGGGCGAATGGTGCGCTCATCGGAGTTAGAACAGGCAATATTTGAAGCTTTCGCTCGCACAGTCCCTAAAGATCGCTATCCCGTTTGTTTTCTCCATCTACATCTTAACCCTCGTTCGATCGATTGGAATCGTCACCCAGCCAAAGCGGAAATATACCTGCATAACCTCATTTTTTGGCAAGAACAGATAATTTCAGCCATAGACAAGGCGTTAGGACTAAATCCCGAACATATACCCGAAAAAGCGCAAAATCAGCGCGTCAGTCAAATTCTCAAGGCTGCCGAAGAAAAAAGCACCTATACAATAGGGGAGAAATCCCCGAAAAATCGGCTGGAATTAAAGGCAGTAGCCCAAATTCACCAAACTTACATAGTTGCCGAACATCCTCACGGATTATGGTTAGTCGAACAACATATTGCCCATGAGCGGGTTTTGTACGAACGTTTAGAGGATAACTGGGAAATCGTGCCGTTAGATACTCCGATCATCTTAAATCAGTTAACTACTCGACAAATCGAACAATTACAACGTTTAGGATTAGAAATTGCTAGTTTTGGCGATCGCTCTTGGGCAATTCGTAGTATTCCTGTTCTACTCAAAGAACGCGAGGATCGGGCTGATGCTTTACTAGAATTAAGTTTAGGGGGGGATTTACAAACCGCTCAGGTTGCTACCGCTTGCCGGAGTGCTATCCGCAACGGTACAGCTTTAAGTTTAAAAGAAATGCAGAATTTACTCGATGATTGGCAAAATACCCGTAATCCCCGCACCTGTCCCCACGGAAGACCGATTTACTTATCCTTAGAAGAAACCTCGCTCGCTCGCTTCTTCCGTCGTCATTGGGTTATCGGCAAAAGTCACGGCATTTAATCAGTGATCAGTTATCAGTGATCAGTTATCAGTGATCACTGATCAGATGTTAGTTTTCAGGGTTCTTCGGTTTGTCTTATGCAACGTACAGGGTTACAAAAAATGAAACTCTTATAGAGAAAGACATTTGGCGATTTTTGTTAATTGTTTTCGATCTAGAGCGAACTAATCAATTAAATCCCTTGCCAGATAAGGATTTAGTCGATTTATGCCCCCCTATCGAACCATACTAAGTAACGAAGAACCGTTTTCAGTTCACTGATTACTGTTTACTGTTCACTGAAAAATCCCCATCTCTCAATTGGCCGATATTGCTAGGGAAAAACGGAAAGTGCTGCCTTTACCTAATTCACTTTCCACCTCGATTTGACTTTGGTGTAATTCCACTAAACGACGGGTAATCGCTAAACCAATACCACTACCCCCAGAATAACGGGAACGAGAACGATCGGCCCGCCAAAAGCGCTCGAAAATAAAGGGTAAATCCTCTGCTGCGATGCCAATTCCTGTATCGATAACGGCAATTTGTAGGCGATTTTTGTCCCTTGTCACTTGCAGGGTAATTGCACCATTATCGGTGTAACGAATGGCATTACCGAGCAGATTAACTAAGATTTGTTCGAGGCGATCGGGATCGGCCATGACAGATGGTAAATTGGGGGGACAATCTAACTGTAAAGTCGGCCCATCTTCTAATAATTGATCGGCAAATTTTTCGATGAGAGAATTTAACAAAGGTAATAAATTAACAGGTTGCAGTTTAATCGAGAGATAACCAGATTCCGCTCGCGATAGCTCCTGTAGATCGTGGGTTAAACGTTCTAACCTGCGGGTTTCTTTCACTAATTTCTGATAAAGTTCTGGATTAGGTTTGATCGCACCATCGGCTAATTCTTCTAAATATCCCCGTACCACAGTTAAAGGGGTGCGTAATTCGTGGGTAAGATCACCGATTAATTCCTGGCGCCGTTTTTCCACATCGGCTAAACTAATCGCCATCTGATTAAAACTGATGGCTAATTGATTTAATTCTGGGATTTCGCTTTCTGGAACTCGCGCCGATAAATCCCCTTCAGCAAAATTTTTAGTGATTTGTTTCATTTGTTTGACCGGTTTCATAATGCGTTGAGAAACCAAAAAACTCAGATAACCAGCCGTACTTCCTCCCGCAATGAATGACCAAATGGCACTACTATCCCAAGCTGTCTCAAAACCCCTAACCAAGAAAGTTCTCGCTGATCGCACGGTAAAAAATCCCTGCCTTTCTAACTGTTCCAAACGCAAAACAAACATTCGCGGAGAAGATAATTTAGCAATGATAATAAAGCTACTCAATCCCACCACCATAACGAGGAGATGGGATAAAAATAATCTGGTTCCTAAGCTTAATTTTGGTGGCTGCATATTTGTTAAAAAACTCTATTTGTTGTCAATATTATTGAGAGATTGATGCAGAAATATAAAAACCTTGTTGGCTAATATCTTTTGGTCTTTTTGAAATCAAAAAGTGCCAGCCATTGGATTGTTCGGTGGGAAAATTTAGGGACTTTTTCCCTGAAAATTAGGTAATTGACCACCTAAAAATGGGGAAAACCCTACACCCTATACCCCACCCCCACACCCTACCCCTAGGAAAAACTTTTTGCCGCAAACCCTATTGACATGGTTTCTCATAAATATGAAGTATAAGAGGATTTGGCATCGACCACCGACTCCAAAAAACAAAAACTTTGTACCTCACCATTAAGATAAAAGACCTAGATTCGGCTACAGCATCATAAAGAACTCTATCGGGTTCTTCTTGTTGAAGAATCTCTCGTCAAGCTATGCTGTGAGGGGAGAGTAGGTCAAAACCTAACTTTTTGCCGCTCTATACTATCGTATCAAGATGCGCTACTCTGTTAGGAGATGATTTTGCTTGAGTCATCTGCTCAAAGTAGCGTCTGTTTTTTAACCCTTACCCTTAAAAGAGAATCTTTTCTGTATGCTAGAGGCTAATAATCAGGGAGAGAATCAAATATTTCTCTATGAAGTTGTTTTTTCCGGTTCTTCTGGCTCTTTGCCTCAACGCTTCTCCCGGACAGTCCTGCGAGTACCTAAAAGCCGCATGAGTCAAGAAACACAGCGCCTCCTGCGCCAAGGGGCCAAGATTCTCAGTATAAGGCCTCTTGACCCAGAAACTGCCCCGATTAAGCCTAGTTTACCACCTCAACCTTGGTGGATAGAGATCACCACCACTCAGCCGAAATGTCTCTATTATTTCGGTCCTTTTGAGAGTTTTTCGGAAGCTTTATCCCATCAATCCGGTTATATCGAAGACCTCCAATCGGAATCTGCCCTGGGAATTAACAGCGAAATTAAACAATGTCAGCCAGAGGTTTTAACTCAAGAATATTTTTAATGTATGGTATCTAATTATACAGATTTTTAGGAATAGTTAGCTTCCTCTTGTTTTCGTTTAATAATGCCTTTACCCTCACAGAATTTACAGGGGACGGATTCATTCTCCGTCTCTAGATAGATTCTTCCTTTGCCCTGGCAGTGGGGACAGATAACTTTTTCTTCCCACCAATAATTCTCTAAAAAAGCCTCATCGGTAATATAGGTAAAATCTTCAAACATTGGCTTGTCCTCTTATCGTTGAGATAGCTTAATCTGGATTCATCTTTCAACCTGAGAAATTGAAAATCACTTTTACCCCCATCGTAAAAAAGATCGGGTTCATTCTTCTTGAAACTTAAATTACTTCATATTTATTTATGTTTATTAATATATAATGAGTGTTCACTATCAATCGGGTGTATCTCATATTTGTGACTTTCTCTCACTTATGGTGATCAGCAGAAGTTATACTAAATCCGTTGAGTATAGGCTACATATCAGGACAGGCAAAAGGCACTAATGCAAAAAGCAAAAGGGGTGATAAATAATCAGTCTTTAATAACCAGATTTAGTATCATTTCAGATAGGTCTGATACAATCTAGACCGATAAAACCCTTATGAACTCTGGCATTGATATTCTCAATCTTAATTGAAATGACTATAAATCCCTTTTTAATAGTGTGATTAACTCCCAAGTTATGGATTGTTTCTCCCCGCTCCGCAGCTCCGGCGCTCCCCACTCTCCTATACCTTTTATACTAAATCCGTTGAGTATAGGCTACATATCAGGACAGGCAAAAGGCACTCATGCAAAAGGCAAAAGGGGGAATAAATAATCAGTTTTTAATAACCGGATTTAGTATTAAACAGGATTTGGTATTATCTCCTCGCAAAAAAAAATCAGGAGCAGAATTTCTACTCCCGATAACCTATTCACTTTAGACTTGCCAATTTATTGGAAGATACTGGCAACCTTGGCGCTTACGTCCGGTTGAGTTTCAGCGTAGATATTTTGACGAGTGGCGGCGATTTCTGTGTACGCTTGACGCACTTCCGAGTTAACTGCCACCGTTTTCACATCGTAGATACGGGTAGCCAGTTGGGGATAGAAACCGATAGCGACAATCAAAGCGAGGAAAGAGACAGCGATAAAGATTTCTCTGGGTTTAGCGTCACTATATTCTGATTCATGAGGGAGGACACAGCTAGTACCAAAACAAACTGCCTGTTCGTTACTTTTGTTGGGGAGAATGTTAGTAATATCGCAGGAAGAACCATCTCCGTAGAAAACTTGACGAAGCATGGAGAGTAGATAAATCGGGGTAAGGATTAAACCAACGGAAGCGAGGAAGACAGTCACAACCCGGAAGGTTTGGCTATAAACGTCACTGCTAGTGACACCGATGAATACAGTAATTTCACTGGCAAAACCGCTCATTCCGGGTAACGCTAGGGAAGCCATGGCGCCGGCAGTAAAGAGAGCGAAGACTTTCGGCATCGCTTGGGCAATCCCACCCATCTCGTTTAAAGCTAAGGTATGGGTGCGGTCGTAGGTGACACCGGCAAGGAAGAATAGGACGGCGGCAATTAAACCGTGGGAGAGCATTTGTAACATAGCACCGCTAATACCCACATCGGTAAAGGAAGCAATCCCTAAAAGGACGAATCCCATGTGTGAAACCGAGGAATAAGCGAGACGGCGTTTCATGTTTTGTTGACCGAAGGAAGCGAAAGCACCGTAGATAATATTAACGACACCGAGAATCGCTAGAATCGGGGCAAAGTAGATGTGTGCATCGGGTAGAAGCCCCATATTAAGACGGATTAAACCATAACCACCCATTTTGAGGAGAACACCAGCGAGAATCATCGATACAGGTGCAGAAGCTTCACCGTGAGCATCGGGGAGCCAAGTATGGAGGGGGAAGATGGCGAGTTTGACCCCGAAAGCGATTAATAAACCAGCGTAAAGGACTAATTCTAAAGCGAGGGGATAATCTTTAAATCCTAATTCCGCCATATCAAAGGTCATTGCACCACCACCGTAAAGGGCCATGGCTAGACCGGCAACGAGGATGAAGATAGAAGCGGCGGCGGTGTAGAGTAAGAATTTAGTGGCGGCATAACGACGTTTTTGACCACCCCAGATGGAAACGAGTAGATAAACGGGAATTAACTCGATTTCCCACATTAAAAAGAATAATAATAAGTCTTGGGCGACGAAAACACCAATCTGAGCGGCGTAGAGCAACAGCATCAGGAAGTAGAATAAACGGGGTTTGCGGTCCACTTGCCACGCGGCCAAGATAGAAAGGGTTGTCACCAATCCTGCTAATAAAACTAACGGTGCCGATATACCATCCACCGACACCGCCCAACTTAAACCAATTTGGGGAACCCAATCGATTTTTTCCACTAATTGTAGGTTGGGGTTGCTTAAATCATATTTTTGTAAAAAGACGTAGCACATTAATATAAAGTCTGCTAGTCCGACTCCAAGAGCGAACCAACGAACGGTTTTTCCTTCTTTGTCGGGGATTACAGGGATCAGGAAGGAGGCAAGCAAGGGGAGCAAAATGATGGCACTGAGCCAGGGGAAGTTAGCCGTTAGCATGGCAGTAAGAAAAAATACCTATTTCGTTATGTGTTCATTTTATGCGACTTTGTAAAATTTTGTGAATATTTTTTGTCCTACCTTTACCATAGGCTTTTATCTATAATTGGCGCATCATCATCGATTAACCCAAATAAGCTTGTTTGACCCGCTCATCCCTGAGTAAATCCCCGGCTTCTCCCGCGATAGTCAAGCGTCCCGCTGCCAAAACATAGCCGCGATTGGCAGTTTCTAGGGCTAAATTGGCGTTTTGTTCCACTAACAGGATAGTTACTCCCGATTCGTTTAATTGACGGATAATACTGAAGATTTCTCGCACTATCTGCGGCGCTAGTCCTAAACTGGGTTCGTCTAGTAACAATAACTTGGGACGACTCATTAAAGCTCTGGCAATCGCCAGCATCTGCTGTTCCCCACCGCTTAGGGTTCCCGCTAACTGCTCTCGGCGCTCCGATAGTCGGGGAAATAGTTGCAACTGCTCTTCGATATCGCTTTTTACTCCTAGGCGATCGCTTCTCGTATAAGCACCTAACTGCAAATTTGTCAAGACTGTTTGACGCGCTAAGATTCTTCTCCCTTCCGGACTATGGGCAATTCCCCGTTTAACGATTTCATGGGGTGGTAAATGGGTAATATCTTGACCTTGATAAATTATTCGCCCCGTCTTTGCCGTTAAAATCCGAGATATCGTCTTTAGAGTCGTCGTTTTTCCTGCTCCGTTCGCTCCAATCAGGGTGACAATTTCCCCTTTTTCTACCCTTAAGCTAACCTGCTGTAATGCCTTTATTCCGCCATAATTAACCGATAAATCGCTAATTTCTAACATAAACCCAGTCAAATCCCAATAGGATCACTATAGCAGTGATCACTGCCATAGTGATCACTGATTATCTGCCTAAAACTTCCAAGACAACCGGGGCAACTCCCGATTGGAAAACACCGATAATCGCTGCCGCACCTCTGGAGAGATCGATGACGCGACCACCGCTAAACGGACCGCGATCGTTAATTCGCACCACCACCGAGCGCCCGTTACGCAGATTAGTTACCCTAACCTTGGTGCCGAAAGGTAGATAGCGATGGGCGGCGGTTAAACTACTAGAGTTAAAAGTCTCACCACTAGCGGTGCGACGACCGTGGAAACCAGGACCATACCAAGAGGCCATTCCCTTTTTACGGGGGCGACTGCTGGTTTTTACCGCTGGGCTTGTTTTCGGCTTCTCTGCTGGTGTCACTGAGGCAGGATTGCTGGCTGGGGCATTAGCCGGGGCCGGCTTGACTTGATTGGGTTGTGATTGGGGTTGTCCCGTCGAAGGAATGGCCTCTTGGGTCTGGGGTGTAACGCTTGCAGGGACGGTATTTTCTTTGTCCACTAGGGACTCCAAAGTTTTTAGAATTTCGTTAGCATTATCTTGAACCGAACGTGATACTTTAATATCTGAATCAGTTGTTCGACTATTAGAAAAAGCGGACAGAATGGTTTGAGAAGTGGACTCGATAACAGTTTGACGACCTAAGCTAATATCCGTCAGGCTGTTGCTGTGTCCTGCTGTCTGGGAACAAATTATCGAGGCTGTAGTCCCCACTACGGTAAGGGCAGTTACAGCTTGTAGTTTGTTGATCAGTTGTTTATTCATAGACTTTCTTATTGTGCGTTAGCAAGTTCCCAATGCAAAGCTGAAGGAACTTGCTAACATTCCTTTGTGCTTGCAGAGCTAACTTGGTTGCTTTCTGTTCAACCGTATCACGGAAAATCGGTTGGTCATTACGAGAATTTATATCGTTATCGGGCAAGAGAATCAAAAATTTAAATAAAGGGTTGACTGGCGCTAAAAACCAAGTTAAGATAAAGGGTTTTTAATTTTTTGTGTCCTAGAGGGGATCAAGGTTAGGAAAACTTAGGGAATTAGTGAAATTTTGAGAGGGAATAATGCTAGTATTGACAAGGCTTTCAAGGATTATCAGCCCTCCTCGATTTCTCTCTATCGATGCAGATAATGGTTAATAAAACTGTTTTCTTCGCTACAAAAAACCAGATTTTTAAGATAAATGTCAAATCGGGTTAAAGGTCAGAGATTAAAAATTATAATAGGGGCTTGACAAAGAACTAAAAATAAGCTGTTATTAGCCAAACTTAACTATAGAATCAGAAATGCTGATACAGGCTAATACTAAATCCTCTTTAAAAGGTATAGGGGATTGGGGAAGTGGGGAAGTGGGGAAGTGGGGAAGTGGGGAAGTGGGGAAGTGGGAAAAGAAACCTCTTTCATCTGTGGGGGTGAAAATTTTTTCATCCGGACCGACTCCTAACCCCACGAAAAGCTTTTTCGGCAAACCCTATCTAGGGTCTGCTGAATAAATCTAAAAACCTTGTTGGATAAGACTTTTGGACTTTTTTCCCCTCAAAAAGTGCCAGCCATTGCGGGGATCGGGGGAAAATTCAGGTACTTTTTCCCTGAAAATTAGGTAGTTGACCACCTCAAAACTGGTAAAACCCCACACCCCACACCCCACACCCCACACCCTGCCCCCACGAAAAGCTTTTTCGGCAAACCCTATCTAATGTGTGTTGGGTTTACTTGGGTCAATCCAACCGACAAGAGCGGCTATAAAATCTAATATAATCAAGACAGCAGGTCATCCCATAGGTAATTCTCAAATGAATTATAAGATTGACATAGAACAAGAAGAAGATGGACAATATATTGCTGAAATCGTCGAACTTCCGGGAGTTTTAGTCTATGGCAATAGTCAACAGGAAGCTATTGCTAAAGTTCAAGCACTTGCCTTGCGTGTCTTAGCCGATCAACTTGAACAGGGAGAACTTCCAGAAAATCACCTAAATTTATCATTTGTTGCTCTATGAGTCAATGGTCAGCAACGAAAGCCAAACAAGTTTTAAAAGCATTAAAAAGCATAGGTTGGAAAATTAAACGCAGTGGACTGTTTCAGCTAAAATAGGGCAATAGATTTCGGCTTAAAGTCTTAAATTATAGAATTTATAGCATTTTTCTAATACACCAAATTAACTGAAACAATCCAGTAGGGTGTGTTAGCGATAGCGTAACACACCAATTTAATAATAAATTTGCTGCGTGGGGAGCGGATTATTGATTTTGGTTTTTTAACAGAATTGGTAGCCGCAAACACACACCCTACCAGATCAGCGATCGCACTCAACCTAATATCAACAGACTTTCTGTTTCACTATCAAAAAATTCAACAATAATTAAAAAATAACCTCTTAAAATTTCGATAATCTTTGCAGTGGGACTATTACCAATACGAAGATAGATAAATTTTGGTGGATGACCATATAATAGACTGCGCTGATGAAAATCGGCATCTTTAGAGACAATTACAAAATCGTTGAATTTGGCAAATTCCCAGATAAGTGCATCATCAGTATTGATCAGCCCTAAAGTCTTGACGTGCTGGGAATCAGAATATAAATCAATTATTTTATCAATAATCCGATCTGACAAATTTTCATCTAATAACAGTTTCATAAAGAGGTGATAAATAATTTTTTCTCTCGATCAGCAGCAAAAGCCAAACAAGCTTTGATATCCTCGGAAGTTAATTCTGAAAAATCCTCAAGAATTTCTGCTTCTGTCATTCCTGCTGCTAAATATTCTAGAATATCGTACACAGTTATACGCATTCCTCGAATGCAGGGTTTTCCGCTTCGTTTTCCAGGTTCAATGGTAATAATGTTTTGGTAACTCATAATGCTTTAACTATTTTTACCTTCCCAATTATATCTTATTCGATGACAGAGATCGCACTCCACCCCACCGACAAGAACGATCACCCTTCAACTTCGTACCACTCTTAGGGTGTGAAGTGCGAAAGCATAATGCACCAATTTAACAATAAATTTGCTGCGTCGGGTGCGGATTATTGATTTTGTTTTTTTAACAGAATTGGTGGCCACCTAACGCACCCTAAAAAATCTGAAAACCCGCATCTGAATACTGAGTCCTGAATACTGAAGACCGACTCCTAACCCCTCGAAAAGCCTTGTAAGTTAGCAGCTGTTGAGATATCAATAGTTGGCAATCAGATCTCACTTATTTGCTAACCTACACACACCCTACCAGATCAGGTGTTCGCACTATGTTCTAAAGCACCGTGAGGATGATGAGGCTTTACGGGCGTTGATCGGTCATCGAGATCCGAATGCGATCAAGTATAATTTACCCAGCACCCATTGACTTAGGGTTGTAGATGATAAGCCTAACAGTTTTCTAAAGCAGTGCTACATTTGATTCACGAGACTATTGTGTTCAGTCCAGTTTTCAGGAGGAGAGATGGGCAACAAAAAAAGAAACATGGATACGACATCTAAAGATAAAAGCGACATCGCTCGTGATATCGAATTCCATTTCTATGGACATCGTTTTCCCTTTACTATCTGCGCGCTGTTTCTATGCTTATTCGTTTTATATTTATTAACAGGAGTTAGGTTTACTAGCTCTTATTTTAGCCAGTCTTCAACTTCCCTACCTTCCCTAATATTTACTTTTCTTGCTTTCCTGCAAGCGAATCAGTTTGTGATCAGATCATGTATTGTAATTCTTTTTCTACTTTTATTGAATCCAAAATTTAAAGATTTAACCCCTACTAGAATTATCATTGCCAGTGTAGTTGCTATTGCTGGTGACTATTTATTTGAGAAAGTCATCCAACATGGATCAAATGAGTTAACTCCCTTGTTTTTACTGATTTTATGGTGCGCTGCTTGGGGATTTATCAATTATGATTATCAACAACGATATAACAAAGAAGAATATATCCGAAAATACTTTACCGAGGAGCGGATTAAACAAATTCGTGAAGAATATAAAGAATGGCAATTACTTCCAGATAAAATAGACAGGATGCAAAAGTCAGTGGAAGATCGTTATTATCGATTAGTTATTGAACAAAGTAAATTAGATGCTTTACCCAAATCAAATTATAAAAAAGAGAAAGAGCAAGAATTGTCAAAGCTGAGAATAGCAAGTTATTCTTCAGGTCGTTCTTATGAATACTATGAGACCGAGCGACGATTACAGCAAGAGCTACGGGCAATAGATGAAGAGATATGGAAAGCAAAAGAAGAAATACGCAGAGAAATAACCGATATGTCAACAACAGAAGTAGATTTTCTTGTGTTAAAAATATTTGAGCAGGACAATAATTATGAATTGGGGTTTACTCATTTTGTTGAGGACTTAAAAAGTTTAGCTCGCACTTACGCGGATAAAACACCTCATTATTCTGAATTTGTAGATACTTTAAGAAAGTCGTTGAGACGAACAAATCCCAAGCTTGAAAGTTTTTCAAATTACTTTTTTAATTACAACGATAGTCAATTTCGCCTCTTAGTAGAAAATATGCTAATAAAGGCCAACAAGAAAAATCAAGAGCATATTTTGTTACTCCGTAAACTTATCGATTTCATAAATCATTGTCCCACTTTTAAAATTCCAGTCCAGATTCGGGAAATTACCTTAAAAGCATCTAGGGACACAATTAGATTCTTATTTATTATCTCACTTCAGGTCTTAATTGCCTTTGTTGCTAAACAGTGGATTCCTATCCCATTAATTGTTTATTGTTTAATAGGAAGTTTAGTCTTTTATATTGTTGTAATGATATGTCACTTAATTGACCGATGCTTAAAGGAAACCACCCTCGTATCTGTAATTGAGGGAATTGGTGCGTTTGCCAAGGATACAATTGAAAACACAGTCTTATCGCCATTTTATTACGTTTTTTCCCTAGGAGTTGTGCTTGAACCAATAGTCGAAAATATCCTGATGTTTACATGGAGAGAATATTCAGTAGCAAACGGATCTCGTAATCCTATTCTCTTGTTATCCAACGCATTAGCTGATGTTTCACTTAGGACAATTCTGCTCACTATCCGTATGGTAGTTGTGAGCCTACGTTTTTTTGTAGTATTCCTGTTCTGTTCGCTGCATTATGTTACTTTTTGGCTTACCTTTATTGTTGCGGTGATTCCAATCATGTTCATCGTGTCTATCTTTTATAGTCTTGCTCCACTAAGCAAATTAATATATGGTGTTTTAGCCGAGATAGTCTTATCTGTGGAGTCAAATTTAAGACGATACTACTTGGAGTGGATTCTGTTAATCATTTGGGCATTAAGTGTAAATATCCTTGCTAACCTAGCGTTGATTCGGATATCTGGAACTTATCCCTGGATTTCTTTGGTGACTTTTACTACATTAATAATTTCTTACCTTGTATTCATGTTTTACGGTGCTTTATCTACAGGTAGGACACTTGAAGAGGAATGGAATTATATTGTCCAGCCACTAAGTGAAAGATTAGCAGAGTTTATTTTCGGTTTCTTAGTTTTATCTTGGGTACTAATCGGAATTGACCGACTTTTCAGCCTTAACCATTTTAAGCCACAATCGGATCTGGTTGTCGGAACATTAATCTTAATAAGTCTTACAGTTATTGTGTTCATAACCTCTACTTTTGTTCAGACAGAGTAGAAGGGTGCGTCCAACGAACCAAAATAGATCTCTTGCAAAAATCAAAAATCTTCCGTTAGGTGAGGAGATTCGTCTATCGTTCCGACAAATGAAGAGAACGATTTAAAATATCCTCAATACCGTAGGGACAAACTGGGGGAAACTCTAATCCCGTCTCTCTAAAGGCATCGCAACAAGCAACAGCATAGAGTTTAAATAGGCTTTCATCGGTTAAATATCGCTTTAAACTGGGGCTATCGTCCAAATAAAGCCTAATATTAGCTTTTTCTCCCTGAATAGTTCCCAACCAACCCCTGGATCGCCGTTGAGGTTGATAGTCCCACTTTAATAAATGATGCAAAATTAATCTTAGACTAGCGAGTAAGCGATCGCGCTCCCGTTTCGACAAATCCCGCACCTCTTCGACTAAATTCTCAATATCTAACTCGGAAAACCGACCGGAAGCTAATAAATCGGCCATTTGTTCGGCCCAAAGTCCAAAGTCTTGCTCATAGGATGCCGTCATCGATTTATCTCCTTCTAAGCTCAATTAACATTATATTAAACCTCTTGCATAATTAATTTTTGATGGTTCAAAAACGGCAAAAACAAGGATTAAATTACCCAAAATCTGTAAATTATGATTCATTGATGACTGAGAAACTGGTATCTTTTCAAAGATCGCCGACAAATTAACGGGTTTTGCGTCTTCGGATGACATTATTAGAATAACGAGAAGGTTTTGGCCGGGGTTCTTTTCCCCCTCCCAATTCGCCGCTAACTTGCTGAAAAATATCCCGTCGCAGCACAGGATATTCCCCTATCCACTGGTCGAGTTGGGGAAGATGGACATCAGAAAGCTGATTGATATCCCCTAAATCGGGGTCTCGAGACATTAACAAAGCTTCGGCCACCATCCCGGGACGGATCGATTTATGGATGCGTTTGAGGGGAGCGCGAACGATCGCCGAAAAGCCAGTTTGATCACCGATTTCTAGATTAATACAGCGTTGGCGATTTTCGATAATCTCTAATTCCCCGCGTTTATTGACCCTTTCTTCTTCCCCGATTAATTCCTCGGTGACAAAAGCATCGAAAACGCGACCGCGCCAAAACCCCCCGTAGGGAAGACGACGATAGGTATTATTGCGAACACTGGCCCAGTAAACCGGACCCCAGAGCCAATATAAACCGGCGATAATGTCGAAAATCAGTTTAATTGTTAAACCACCCGGGCCGAATAAATTACCGATTAACCAAGCTGCGGTGAGAGCGATGATAGAAATGAATAAACGGCGCAGAAAATCAGACCATTTACCCCAATAGTGAGCGTACTGGGGACCTGTGGCGATAATCGGGACAATTTGCTCGATCGATTGACGGGTAAGGGGAACCAACATTATCAGTTATCGATTATCAGTTATTAGTTATAGTGTGCCTAATTGACTCGTGAATGGGTAGGCTCTAGAAGAGGACGTTTACCTTTCATTTAGGCTCGCTGTATCAGTTATGACAGCATTTCTCATAACTAGATGAAGTGTAACCTAATTTGGTATCGACTACCGACTTCCCAAAAGGAAAACTTTGTACCTCACCACTAAGATAAATGCTATAGTTTTGGGGAATTGTCTATATGTTGGTTGCCATTCATCCCATCGCTAAAAGCTCAGGACTTCTGGCGAAATTTCAGTTAAAAATTAAATCCCTCAAGAAGTCCAATGAAACAATCTATAATAAAATCAATGCTGTTTTGTTCCCAAAGACTGCCACCATGACTTCTTCTCCGGTTAAATCCTTAACTTCTCAGATTGTAACCACTCAACATTTACCCCCGTTAGAAAATGGGGATCGCTTAATTCGTCCTGAATTCGAGCGCCGTTATCAAGCTATGCCAGGATTAAAAAAAGCCGAACTGATCGAAGGAGTTGTATATATGGCATCCCCATTAAGGTTTAAATTTCATGCTGAACCCCACGGACGTTTAATCACTTGGTTGGGAGTTTATCAAGCTGCTACACCCCAAGTACAAATGGGTATTGAGCCAACAGTTCGCTTGGATATCGACAACGAACTACAGCCGGATGGGGTGTTATTAATCAGTCAAGAAAGCGGGGGAAAATCAACCCTAACTGTAGAGGGATACCTAGAAGGAGCGCCGGAATTAGTGGTAGAAATTGCCGCTAGTAGTGCCGCCATAGATTTAGGGGATAAAAAACGTGCTTATCGTCGCAGTGGCATTCAAGAATACCTTATTTGGCAGGTATTTGATCAAAAGATTGATTGGTTTAGTTTAGAAAATGGCGATTATATTTCTTTGTTACCCAACCAAGAAGGGGTGATTTGCTCTCTAGTATTTCCGGGTTTGTGGTTAGATATTTCAGCCATGCTCAACGGCAATATGTCACGGGTGTTGGACATCTTAAAGGCTGGAATTAACTCGGTAGAGCATCAAGAATTTATCCAAAAGTTAACTGCAGCGCAGTCAGGGGAAGCCAAATGAAACCTCCAGCTATTCTCATTTTAGGAGAAACCAGCCTCCCCGTTGCTCGTCAAGTGCAAATGGCCCTACCGGAAGCAATAATTTATGGGTTAATAGATCGTACCCATTCGGCTGATTTTACCTATACTAATTTTGGCGAAACGGTGCGAGAATTTTTCCAGACGGGAACGCCAATTATTGGCATTTGTGCGGCGGGTATTTTAATTCGCACTTTAGCACCTTTATTAACTAATAAATGGCAAGAACCACCTGTATTAGCAATCGCAGAAGATGGCAGCGCCGTAGTGCCTTTGTTGGGGGGTTTACAAGGGGTTAATGATCTCGCTCGTCAAATTGCCTCGGTTTGGCAAATTTCCCCCGCAATTACCACCACTGGTGATATTAGATTTAAAACGACTTTATTATCGCCACCCCCGGGTTATCAGTTAGTTAATCCCGATGATGCTAAGAAGTTTCTTGCCGATTTATTGGCGGGTGAAAAAGTAAAATTAATTGGTGAAGCAGACTGGTTAAAAAATAGTAATTTACCGATTTCATCAGCAGCAAAACTGAGCATTGAGATTATCGATAAAAATAACTTAAACTTGGCAAAACCTAGCACTGCCTGTTTAGTTTATCTGTATGAGGAAAGCCAGCAAATTAAGGAAAAATCCAGTTTGTCCCCAGGGGATTTTGCCCAGGAAAGTCAAGGTAAATTAGCCATAGTCGGAACTGGACCGGGTGCGCTAAATTGGATGTCGCCGGAAGTTCGAGAAGTATTGGAAAAAGCCACGGATTGGGTGGGTTATAAAACCTATTTGGATTTGGTAGAATCCCTGCGAAAACCAGAAATTGTCCGCCATGAATCGGATAATCGGGTGGAACTTGATCGCGCGGAAATGGCCCTAGATTTAGCGGCTAAGGGGCGATCGGTTGTCTTAGTTTCTTCCGGAGATCCCGGAATTTATGCCATGGCCGCGGCCGTGTTTGAGGTATTAGAAAAAAAAGCAAAACCAGCATGGGATGCGATCGCCATTCAGGTCTGTCCGGGGATTTCGGCGATGCAAGCGGCGGCCGCCAGGGTTGGCGCACTTTTAGGACATGATTTTTGTGCGATTTCCCTATCGGATATTCTCAAATCTTGGCAGGTGATTTCTCAGCGCATTGAGTTAGCGGCCCGAGCCGATTTAGCGATCGCATTTTATAATCCTGTGTCTCAAGAGCGCACTTGGCAATTGGAGAAGGCAAAAGAGATTTTATTACAATGGCGCTCGCCGCAAACTCCTGTGGTACTAGCGCGTAATTTAGGGCGAAAAGGGGAAACAGTGACGGTGAAATTCCTAGAGGATATGACTATTAAAGATGCGGATATGCGAACCATAATTTTGATTGGATCGAGTAAAACTCGCCTGATTGAGCAGGGTAAAACCAAGCAATGGGTTTATACTCCACGTCACTATTAAGTAGTCGTGTAAAATTAACTTCTTGGTTAGGATAGGTAACAGGCAAAAGGCAATAGGTAGTTACATATGTGTAATTAATCGTGTCTAGATAGGGTTTGCTGAAAAAGTTTCTCGTGGGGGCAGGGTGTGGGGTGTGGGGTGTAGGGTTTTACCGATTTTCAGGTGGTCAACTACCTAATTTTCAGGGAAAAAGTACCTGAATTTTCACCCCGATCACTTCAAGGGCTGGCACTTTTTGAGGGGAAAAAAGTCTAAAAGTCTTATACAACAAGGTTTTTAAATTTATTCAGCAAACCCTAAATAATCATTCTTTAATAACCGGATTTAGTATTGTAAAGTTTCAATACAAATATAGTCAGATATAGTCAAGCATGGTAATATATAGATATGAAACTATCAGACTATGCAAAAAAAACAGGAATAAGTTATCGAACGGCTTGGAGGTGGTGGAAACAAGGGAATTTAACAGGTTATCAATTGCCTTCTGGTACAATTATCATAACGGATGACAACCATTCAAAACCCGACTTGATAGCCTGCATTTATGCAAGAGTTTCCAGTGCCGAAAATAAAGACAATCTAGATAGACAAGCTGACCGATTAAAAGATTATGCTGTTGCCAGAGGCTACAAAATCTACAAAGTTGTCAAAGAAGTAGGCAGTGGATTAAACGATAATCGCCAACAATTAGCCAAAATTCTAGTTGACCCCAATTATAATGTTTTAATTGTTGAACACAAAGACCGTCTAGCCAGATTTGGTACTAATTATCTAGAAATCTTGTTAAAAGAACTAGATAAAAAACTGGAGTTTGTCAATCAAAGTGAGGATAATCAGGATGAGTTGATGTCAGATTTAATAGCGATTATCACCTCTTTTTGTTCTCGAATTTACGGATTAAGAAGGTCGAAAAGAAAGACAGAAAAGATTATAGCTGAGTTAAAAGACAACGGATAATAATGTTAGTAGCCGAAAGACACATTATCAAGAAAGGACATCGATTTTGGGCTGAGATAGATAATTTATCTTGGCAGTCTAAAAATCTCTACAACTCAGCCAATTATTTAATCCGACAAAACTTCATTTATGGTCATGGCTATTTGACCTATAATCAGATGGCCTCTCTGAGGTCAAAGACAGAACAGTATCAAGCTTTACCCGCTAAAGTTTCCCAACAAGTTTTAAGAGGATTAGACAAAAACTGGACATCATTTTTTGCCGCTTCATCGGAGTTTAAAAGTCACCCCGATAAATTTCTGGTCAAACCCAAAATCCCTGGCTATAAGGAGCCAAAAAAAGGACGAAATCTCTTAGTTTACACGATTCAAGCTATAAGCAAAGTAGGTCTTCGGCAAGGGTTAGTCAAACTATCAGGTACTTCAATTGCCTTGCCGACGAGAGTAGCAGAGCGCATAGCAGAAGTCAGAATAGTTCCTAAATGTGATTGTTATGTAATCGAGGTAATTTATGAGAAAACTGAACAGTTCTTAGCTCCTAATGAAAAGATAGCTGCGATAGATTTAGGCATAGATAATTTGATGGCTGTAACTTCAAATCAACCGGACTTTATCCCTTTGTTGATTAATGGCAGACCGTTAAAAAGCCTGAATCAATTTTATAACCAACGTCGAGCTAAGTTACAATCTCTGTTAAATCGTCAAAGTTCCCAGAGGATTCGCCGTTTAACCCGTTGCCGTAATCAGAAAGTAGATGATTATCTTCATCAGGTTAGTCGTTATTTAGTCAATCTCTTAGTTGACCAAAAGATAACAACTTTAGTAATTGGGAAAAATGACGGTTGGAAACAAGAAGTAAACTTAGGAAAAGTCAACAATCAAAAATTTGTGACCATCCCTCATGCTCGATTAATTGAGATGATTAGTTATAAATGTCAATTAGAAGGAATCTCTGTGATTCTTCAAGAAGAATCCTATACCTCAGCTTCTAATTTTTTGCATGACGATCCTCTCCCCGTTTATGGACAGATAACTGAAAAGCCAGTGTTTTCAGGAAAAAGAATTTTGCGAGGTTTATATCGTACAGATAAGGGGATTCTGGTTCAATCTGATGTCATGGGTTCCTACAATATTTTACGAAAAGCATTCCCAAATGCGTTTAACCGCTATGGGATAGAGAGGTGCGTAGTTCACCCAAGGAGAATCAATCTCTCGAAGTAAAAGTGAAAGGAATTTCTGAAATGGAATTCAGTCTGTCTATATTTGACTATACTTTTACTAACTATTACATGGCATTAACAGTGCTGTGTTTTCACTGATGACCGGTTACTGTTTACCGATCAATGAAACAAGCGCCCCTCTCCCATCTCCCTCCGTATCTGGAATAGAATCATAGGTTGATGTAATTGTCAACATAGATTTGCGAACTTTTTTGTCGAAACCGGATCTTAAACTTTAAAAATAGGCATGATGGGAATAGTTGGGATCGAGGGGGTGGAAAGACGGATAAACTGGTATATTTGTACTTACATATACTTGGCGATATCAGGAATTCACGCTACTCTAGGTATCGGGTTCTTTACATTTTGTTACTTAACATCCGTAAAAAAACCTGGTTCATATACCTTATTTTCTCAAAAAAGAATCTTAAAAAAGTATTAAGGTTTTATAATTGAGCAGTGTTGTCAGGAGGAACATTGTGTTTAAACGACTTGCAGAACAGCATCGCCAACTGGTCAAAGACTTGGTCATGGATTTACAGGCCTTAGCGATCGCACTAGAAAATCAAGGTTATCTAGCATCTTGCTATACCTGTGGCGGTCAAATGAACAGCGCATCTTTTATGGTGGGATTGGGTGAAACCCATCTAATTCGGTTTCTCGTGTCCGATTACGGCATCACCTGGACAGAAATGCGCGATGATCGAGAGTTAATGAAACTCGAAGGTGCGGAAGCCATCAGCCAACTACAGGAATTAGCCAATCTGATTAAATATCAAATTTCGCCGGCGGAATTTATTGACAAAAAACCCTCCTCCGTGCTGCAACGGTTAGAGACGGTTTAACCCCAGATGTGACCTAGACCTGTATGTTTAGTGAACTTTTTCCCCCTAACCTTTCAGCCAACTGTTAGCTAGATAAGCCATTCGTTTCATCTCTTTTCGTCCCCGGGAGACGGAATCGAGGATCATGCCACAGGTCAAACTTAAAAAGGCTAAAAGCATGATCGAGGCCGATAAAATAGCGGTGGGAAAACGTGGTACTAAGCCAGTTTCGAGGTATTCAAACAGGACGGGGATCGCTAAGAGGAGGGAAATAACCGCCAAAATTAGCGAGACAAGGCTAAAAAAGAGAAAAGGACGAATTTCTTTAAAAAGTAAGATAGCGGTTCCCAATACTCGCCAGCCATCTTGAAAGGTTTTTAACTTACTTTGGGAACCTTCGGGACGTTCCCCGTAGAGGGTTGGTTCTTCAGCGAAGGGAATTTTTAATTCTAAAGCGTGGATAGTTAACTCGGTTTCAATCTCGAAACCATTGGACAAAGCGGGAAAAGATTTGACGAAACGACGAGAAAAGACGCGATAACCGGAGAGCATATCGATTAAACGCGCTCCAAACAGAAATTTCACCAATCCTGTTAAAAATAGATTACCAGCGCGATGACCAGGACGATAAGCCTGGGAGGATTTTGCCGCTTCCCGACGCGCACCGACGACCATATCCAATTGTTCCCGCAGCATTCGTTCAATTAAGCGTCGTACTGCCGCAATTTCGTAGGTATCATCACCATCGATGAGAATATAGATATCGGCCTCGATATCGGCAAACATCCGCCGGACAACATTGCCTTTTCCCGGTTGGATTTCCTGACGAACGATCGCCCCGGCTTTGAGTGCCTCCGTCACGGTATCATCGCTAGAGCGGTTGTTATAAACATATATTGCCGCTTCTGGCAAAAAAGTTTGAAATTGGGAGACAACTTTAGCGATCGTTAGTTCTTCATTGTGACAGGGAATGATGGCGGCGATACGGTAGTTTTTCAGGGAAATCGGCGGAATAGCAGTCATTTCGATCATGGCTGACGACAATGTTTAATGATAGTTAGGGTCTGCTGAAAAAGTTTTTCGGTGGTGGCAGGGTGTGGGGTGTGGGGTGTGGGGTGTGGGGTTTTACTCATTTTCAGGTGGTCAATTACCTAATTTTCAGGGAAAAAGTCCAGGAATTTTACCCCCGATCACTCCAATGCTAGGCACTTTTTGAGGTCAAAAAAGCCTAAAAACCTTATCCAACAAGCTTTTTAGATTTATTCAGCCAGCCCTAGTTAGGGGGGTTTCTTGACGTTGGACGGCTTGACATCCTCACCGCCGTGAACGGACGGTGATTCCCAAACCTCACGATTTAGGTTTCTGCTTCTTTCCCGAAGGATTTTTCGCACCTGCCTTAACAGATTTACTCTGTTCTGGTCTTATGGTCGCTCTACAGACTGACACCGCAAGCCCTGCGGCCAAAATATTTTTACTGGCGTTAATATCTCGGTCATGGTGCGTCCCACAGTCTGGACAGTCCCATTCTCGAACATTTAACGGCATTTTCAAGGGCAATATACCCGCAATTACTACACCTTTTAGAGCTAGGAAACCATCTATCTATTTCGATGTAATTTCTCCCATACCAACGGCATTTATAGGCTAATTGTCGAGTGATTTCTCCCCAGCTTACATCAGATATTGCCTGAGATAATTTCGGGTTTTTGACCATATTCTTGACGGCTAAGTTCTCAACCACAATCGTTTGGTTTTCCCGAACTAATTGAGTGGTTAGCTTATGTAAATGGTCTTTTCTGCTATCGGTGATTTGAGCGTGAATCTTGGCTACTTTGATTCTTGCTTTTTCCCGATTTTTTGACCCTTTCTGTTTTCTAGAAAGGCTTTTTTGGGCCTTTCGCAGTCTCCGATAATGCTTTTTAAAATGCTTGGGATTAGACACTTTATCGCCATCGCTGGTAATCACGAGGCTACTAATTCCTAAGTCAATTCCGATGGCTTTATCTGTTACTGGTAAAGGCTTAATCGTTGGGTCATCAAATCTTATTGAAATATGCCAACGTCCAGAAGGATGTAATCTGACTGTTACTGTGCTTGGTTCACAGCTTTCTGGGATTTGTCTTGACCATCGAATAGGTAAAGGTTCTGTGCATTTGGCTAAATAGATTTGTTTGTCTTTAAATTTAAAAGCAGACTTGGTAAATTCGGCACTTCCTCCCTGATGTTTTTTCTTAAAGTTAGGATACTTAGTCCGACCAGCAAAGAAATTAGTAAAAGCTGTTTGTAGGTGTCTTAACCCTTGTTGTAAAGGTACACAGCTTACTTCATTGAGAAAGTTTAATTCTTCTTGCTTTTTCCACTCGGTTAGCATTGAAGAAGTTTGAGCGTAGCCTACTCTTTCTTGCTTTTCGTACCAAGCTTGTGTTCGTTCGTGGAGAGCTTTGTTGTAAACTAATCTTACACAGCCCAATGTGCGCCGCAATAGCGACTCTTGTTCGGGTGTTGGGTAAAATCGAAACGAGTAGGCTTTTTCCATGTCTCACATTTTAGCATATATTTCGTAAACGATGCTCATATTTAACAGTAAAGCCGTCGTAGAACGACGGGGTTTCAGACCCAAATTTTCGATGAATTGTCGGACAATGGGGGAAAGCATAATAATCGGGGTCGGCGGCCTTTCCCCAAGCAAAGTCATCGGCATTTTGATCAAGCCATTCCATCCCCTCCTTGAGACTTAATCCCCGGTAATCGGTTTCCTGTTGACCTTGGGCCGCTTTTAAGTCCCGAGAATTAATGCTGCCAGAGGTTAAACGAGAGTTAAAAAGGGTTTGCAGGATGAGAGGAAAAGTTTTCAAAGGCTTTCCTATGGCTTGCCGGACTTTTCGGGTTTAACCTCCGTCACACGCCAACTGAGTTTTAAATTCATCCAGAAGTTCCAAACGGTAACTATAGCGATCGCTATTAAGTTAGCAATATAGCGATTAATATGTAAGACATTGAAGAAAAAGTTTAAGAGCAGGACGTTGAGGATCAAACCGGCCAAACAAATAAGATTAAATTTAAGAAAACGTTTGCAACGCTGCTGCCACTGATTTTGGCCGGTGGACAAATCGCCAAAAGTCCAGCGATCGTTCCAGAGAAAATTATTAATAATAGCCACCTCGGCGGCGATAATCTTACTGCGAGTTACTCCCCAAGCGAGGGTAGTGGGATCGCTGAGGAGATAAAATATAGCCATATCGACGAATACGCCACTAAACCCGACTAAACTAAAGCGAAGAAAGCGAGCGAGGGGGAATTGCCAACGCCTTTTCAGTCCGCCGAAACGACCGCGGGAACGCAATTTCAGCAAGTGCAGGATATATTCGATGTATTGTTGCCAGGTGACTTTGCTTTCACCGTCTTGACGCTCTTGGAAAACGTAACCCACTTCTGCGATCCGGTCGATATTGCCGCGGCCGATAACTTCGAGGAGAATTTTATAGCCCATCGGGTTTAAGATCGGGCCCGCGATCGCTTGTCGATTAACCATGAAATAGCCACTCATCGGATCCGATACCCGTCCCACCACATTGGGCAGAATGACTAATCCCAACAGCTGCGCCCCCCGGGAGAGGAAGCGTCGCGTCAGACTCCATTGGCTGACTCCACCCCCTTCCACATGGCGACTAGCCAGGGCGAGATCGGCTCCGGCTCTGGTTTGCTCGAATAATTTTAATAACACTTCCGGGGGATGCTGTAAATCGGCATCGATGACCCCAAGGATGTCGCCCCGTGCCACTTGCCACCCCCGTACCACTGCCGAGGATAGGCCTTTTTCTCCCTCCCGGCGCAGCACTCGCAGCTGGGGATATTCAGCGATTAAAGACGCGGCGACTTCCCAAGTGCGATCGGGACTATTATCATCGACAACGATCAGTTCGTAATCGTTGGGAAGGGCTTCGTCAAGTATTTGACTGAGAATGTTGACTAATTGAACGATATTTTGCCGTTCATTGTAGGTGGGAATGACTAGAGACAGGCTGAGAGAATAATTTTTTTCTGCTTCTAGGTTGCCGTCGTCCGGGGGAGGAGGAGATAAAGGTATCTGTAGATCTCCTGTGGGGGGAGTTAAGAAAAGATGAGACTGCTGTATCTTCATGAAAAATTTGACCTCACTCGCGGTTGATTTAGCTACAAACGCACTGACAACGGCAGAAGATTCTGAATACTTTTGGCCTTTTGGCGATCTACCCTATTGAACCATACCTTTGTCGTCTCTTGGGCGGACACAAGCATTGATTAACCAGTACTATCGGCCATGACTCGTAAACCCAAGACACTGTGGTGTTGATCGGGAAGGCAAAAGGTGCGATTGGCACTGCGTAGGTGCCTAGCTTCATCGCCCCAACTGCCCCCTCGCACTAAACGGGCGGAACGATAACGGGGCTGCAAGCGAGTATCCCTGTCTAACCAAGCACTACCATCGAGGGGCGGGGTTCCCTCGTAATTCCGGTGCCAGCTATCGGCGCACCATTCACCCACGTTGCCGTGCATATCGTAGAGACCGAAATTATTGGGGGCGAAACTGCCCACCGGGGTAGTCCTGGCCAGATAGGCGCTGGCTGGTTCTTCCGCGTAGGGATCATAGACGGCAAAGTAATTAGCCCGCTCGCTGGTGAGGGTTTCCCCGCAGTAAAAGGGGGTGGTTGTGCCGGCGCGACAGGCGTATTCCCAGCGTGATTCACTCGCTAGTCGGTAATCTTTGCCGGTGGCTCGGGAGAGTCGTTGACAAAATTCGATCGCCTCGTACCAGGAGACTCTCTCTACGGGTAAGTTATCACCTTGGAAAAAGGAGGGAGCTGGGTTGAGTTCGAGATTAATTTTGGGAAGTTGGGCGATCGCTCGCCATTGTGCTTGGGTGATCGGGTATTTGCTCAGAAAAAAAGCCGCCGTCGTCAGGGAATTTTCTGGTTTTTCACTGCTAGTATGATCGCCTCTTTCTTCATTTTTCGAGCCGCGTCGAAAACTGCCCCCCGGAATAGCCACCATTTCTAGTTCGCTGCCGTTGCCTAAAGGTTCGCGCCAGGAGCGAGCGCTACCCTGACGGCGATCAATAATTTGCCCTCGACGATCAACGGTGACTGTTTCAAAGCTATATTCTGTCCACTGGAGATTTTGCGAATCTACTGGGCGAATTTGCCGCAAAAATTCCTCTATTGCCTCTATATTCTTGGCAATAGCCTGGTTTTGGTCGGCAGAGTAACTGAGCCGAGAGGAGAGAAGGGTAGCTAGTCCGGCACTTCCTCCAGCTAGGGCCGCTAATTTCAGCAAACTACGTCGGTTTAAGAGGGGATTAGGGGGATAGTTCATATTTTTAGGAGACTGGTCTGATATTTAGGCATTTCTAATCTTGATAGAAACGACTTTTTACTAAACAATAGGCTCTTTCATCGCCGTCACGACTGGCGGGATCGGAGTTTTCGGTATTACCTACTGTTATATAATCGCAAATTTCCCAGCCGGTTCGCTGTAAAATTCGGCGTAACCCGGCATTAGAAAAGATCCAATAGTTGGTGGAATCATTATTTGCTTCTAGTTCATCGAGTAAATAGGCTAGAGGAATCGCGGAAAGATCGACTCGATTAGCGGCATTACTCACCGTATTAAACTTAGTGACGCGGGTGCTAATCAGGCAATAATTGGCAGATTTCGCTAAGGTTTCGAGGGCATAGTAGGGATTTTTGAGATGGTATAAAATTCCTAAGAAGATGACTAAACTATAGCTTTTTTCGGGAAGCAGAAACTGGGAATCTAAGTTAACATCATGAATCTCCACAGAGGAAGAAAGAGCAGTCTTGAGCAGTTTAACCCCTTGCATAAGATTAAAGTTAGTAGGAGCGTAGTCCACTACCTGCACTTTACAGCCCAAAGATTCCAGAAAAAACGCCAGATCCCCATCGGCACAACCAATATCAACAATCGGTTTTTCCGAGATTAATTCCAGTAGAAAACGGTTTTTACCCGTTAATAGTAATTCGAGAATCTCGAAGCAGGTTAAAGTGTTGTAAGGATACCAGCCAAAATTGTCGGGAGCCAGTTTTTCTTTTTCGGCATCTAATTGGACTCGAAACTGGCGGGCCTTATTTTTGATGACGCTAATATCGAGAAGTTTCGGACTAATTTCTTGCAGTTCGGGAATGGTTAAGGATAACTGACCTAATCTTTCATAAAGAGCATTTTTTTCCCGAATCATTTCTTGTTTTTCTTGATTCAAACTCTTCAGATGATCTTTGAGAGAATCTCGTTCTTCAATTAAAGTCTCTCGTTCATCAACTAAGCGAGGATATTTCCAGAACTTAAGATATTTCTTGATTTTCATCTATCAATAGGGAGGAATTAATTTTACTAAGTTAGTCTAGGGGGTCTCTGGCTGTTGGATATTTTTACCAAAACCACGCCAATAATACCATTAATCGGGATCATTTGTCAAGATATTTACCAAAAATTTTGAGGTTTAAAGTCAGCTTATTATTGGCTTTTATCAAAATTAAGCTGAGGGTTTGTGCGGATGATTTGTTTTTAATAATGATAGATTCGCAGTAACTTCCTTAGATAATTTTCCAAGATTTGGGAAAATCTAGACAATGGGGACAGTATTCAATCAAAATAGTGGTGGAGGATTTCCCTAGCATTAATTCCAAACCAAGCCTCATCTCCGGGCAATCCAGGGAAAGAGGAGAGGTTGACCGTCATGACAGAAATTATATAGATTAAAATTAGAAAACTTATACCAAATTTCTAAATCCATGACAGACATCCACGCTCGAATGCTTGCCAAGCCTGTATTCGTTGTGACGCGAATAAAGAAAAATGGTATTAGGTAAATTGGCAAGATTTTAACTTTTTTCATGATCGAAGTTATCCCGCTTACATAATTAAAATTTTTTCTCTGCTTTTTAGACTTATTTTTGACAAATTTAGCAAGTTTGCCAGAGATATATTATCCTACTCGCCAGCTTCTTTGAGATACTGATTGATATGATAATTCGGGTTAACTTGACAAGAGTTCGAGCGCCTGTAAACGCAAGTTCCGTTAAAGCATTTCTCCCGTTGATAATCTCCGACCGCGGCAGTGTCTTGGTTAAATAATAGATAATTAAAATAAGGTTGTAGTTCCTCGAAATTTTGGTTATCTTTAAGGAAATAAATCGGTACATCTTGGTGTAAGTAGGCGTATCCCCCCGTGTACTGCCACGCCAATCCTTTTACTCCTAAACCGCACAGTTTTTTCTCGCTACTTAAATACTCATAGGCTTGTAATTGTCCGCCGTGGGTTTGCCAGTGAGTATAGCCCGGTTTTTGCCAAGGCGGTCCGAAATTAAAAGTCTGGTCGGTATTAAAACGCCCCGCCAGCAACCAGGATAGAAAAGCCCAAAGAAGTAAACTACTAAAAATAACGATAGTTTTGCCGGCGAGGGAACCTCGCATTAACGATAAACGCGAGACGAGAGTGGCGATTCCCAAACCAGCGAGAATAATAATTAGTGGTAGGGCAGGGAACATATAGCGATATTCTTTGTGACCTAAAAAGCTGTGAGAGAGGATAATAACTAGGGCCAGAAGGGCGAGAATCCAGTGACGACGAGCAGCGATTGCACAGAAGACGAGGATAGGAAACAGCCACCAAGACCAATTGAGGGCTAACCAAGTAAAATATTGCTGCCAGGGGGATACGCCAAAACTATTAAATTTTCCTTCAAAAATATTAATCCAGATCAGTTTCCAAATCGATTGGAAGGGGGTGGACCAAGTGAAAGCGTCTAAAGCACCCCCCAGCAAAACCGGACCGATAAAACCGAGGGCAAGGGGCAGTAATTGTGGAAAATTTTTTTGTCTAACTTGATAAATGAGGGCGATGGCGATGGCAGGCAGTAAATGAAATCGAAGATAGGTGGTCAATCCATAGAAAAACCCTGTCCAATACAGTCGCTGACGAGAGGGGGGATTTTTGCCGTAACATCCTAAATAAACGCCGACTAGCAGGGAATAAGCGGCCATAACTTCGGTGAAGGCTTTCGGGGCAAAATAAATAAATTCAAACCAAATCGCACAAATACCGCCGGTTAGGATAGCGCCGGCCAAACCGATGCTTTCGTAGGCGATCGAGAATCCGATCCAAACGGGAATTAAAGATAGTAAACTGAGGAAAATCTTGACACTGGCCAGATAGCCACTGGCTCCTTCCGAAAAACCAGCAGTTAGCTTCATAATCCCGCCAAGAATCCCCGGAAATAACCAAGAACGAATCCCGTCCCGAAAATCCCAAGGTATCATCCCATGGCCAAAAGCTAGTCGATGACCCTGTTCTAAAGTCTGAAAAATTTCATCCGGCCAGAGAATATTAGGATAAGAGAAAGCGGCATTTAGACGCAGGAAAAGGGCAAAAATAAGGATTAATAACAACCAAACTCTAGAAGAATTTAACTGACAAATCATGTTGGCAACTAAGGATAAAGATTTTTGCTTTAGGGGAAAATATAGGGATTTTTAACGGGGTAATTGTTGTTACTCGGCTATCAAGCTAATGTTTTTTAGCATATTGCTGATGGTAATGTCAATCTCTTAAGTAGGTAGGCGTTAAAAGTTGTCAGATCCCCCCGCCTATCGGCACCCCCCTTATCAAGGGGGGCAGGGGGGATCGAACCTAAAATCCATTTTTAATTTAATTATAACCAGCTACTTAAGTTATAGTTTAGTGGGGAGAAACTGGGGAACTTTTCTGCCAGAAATGAGTCCCTTGCCTAGGATTGGCTATAAGGATGAGTTTACCCTTTGATATCCCTGAGAATTTACTAAGGAGAAACTAAGTAGGTAGGCACAATTATTTGTAGGATGGGTTAGCGGTAGCGTAACCCATGCGGGCGTTGGGTTTCATGCTTCAACCCAACCTACGTTCATTTTATATTTAATTCCACCCACCTACTTATCGAGATAGCTTAACCTAGATAATCGGGTATTTAATCGATCTGGGTTTGTCAAAAAATTTAACCGTCAAACCATGTTACAATAGCACGGGTTCACCCCAAAAGATAAATAGCGAGCCAATTTCAGAATAATGATGCAGCGAGATTTTATATTTAAGAATTTTGAAAAGTTTGATTACCGTCTATTTCTGGGTGTATTAATTACTGGATTAGGTTTTATCTTAAGATATTATCAGTACGATTACTTGCCTGCCTATAACTGGACTCAAGATGAATTTGCTTTTGCTTGGAGTGGCATGAGTTTGATTCAAGAGGGAGTTCCTACCAGTTGGTCTTTCCTCAGTCCCACGGATGATTTTCTGGTGACAGTTTGGGAAAAAACTGCTGTTCGTTATCGTTTTGTTACCCCTTGGTTTGATCATCCTCCCTTGTTTGGATTAATTGTGGGTATGACGGCTATTTTATCGGGAGCAAAGGAATTTTTTGACTGTAGTTTAACAGTAATTAGAATTCCTTCTTTAGTTTTTGGCACTCTCTCTATTTTCTTGCTTTATTTATTGGCCTTACGCTTGACTAATACTGGTGTGGCGATTATAACTTCTTTAATTTTTGCCACTAACCCCAATACGGTTTTTTTATCTCGTTTAGCAGTTAGTGAAAATTTATTATTATGTCTAAGTTTAGCGGTAGCACTTTTATTCCTTCAGTACGGTGAAAAGTCTCAAAAAAAGTATCTATACTTGGCCATAGTTCTAGGTGGTTTAGCACCTTTAGTTAAGGTGACAGGATTATATATCCTAGGTTCTCTAGTCGCTTTACTATTATTCCAAAAAAATTGGCGAGATAGCTTAATCGCTTCTCTGACGGCAGTTTTATCCTTTGGTTTGTATTACCTTTACGGTTGGTTTTATGATTTTAGTTGGTTTTTAACTACTCTCCAAGAACATAAAAATCGCTTTACGGATTTTGCTATGTTAAAAAATCTAGTTTTACCTACAGTTTTTTTTGAGGATGGTTGGTTAATTTTTAGTTGGATCACTCTACTGTTAGTTTCCAGATTTCCTTTAAAAATATCTAAAATACGATTAGTTATTTTTCCTATATTAATCTATACAATTCTTCTTATTTTTTCTGGCGCTCAAAGCCATTACTATGCTTGGTATGTAATTCCTTACTATGGATTTCTCTTTCTAGTGCTTGGTATATTCTTAGACGATTTTCGTAAAAACTCTGATTTTATCAGTGCTGCCACTATCTTTATTTTTCTTGTCGTTTGGTCGGTGAATTTAAATATTAAGGATTGGGTTTTGAGTTCCCCTTACGGTAGATATTACTTTATTATCGGAACGGCAATTACTTTAGGGGGATTTTTCTTTAATGATTTAACCGAGAAAAAATCGAAAATTTTAACTAATTTTGTCAAGATAATCATGCTGATTGTCTTTTGGGGATTGTTACTAGGTAATCTTAATCTCATCCTTAACTATAAATTGCCAAGTTAAGCTAGTAAAACTAAACAAATAAATCTTAATTTTCTAATTATGACAATCCTCAAACGTTTTCCACTTTCTCATCCCTTATTTTGGGCAATTATCTACTTTGTTGCTTTGGGAATTATCTCGGTTATTTTAGGTCAAGATGTTAGTTGGGATTTACGAAACTATCATTTTTATAATCCCTATATGTTATTGACAGGAAGGTTTAAGTATGATGTCCTACCCGCACAGATACAAACTTTTTTTAATCCCCTGATTGATGTTCCCTTTTTCGTCGCTGTTTATTATCTGAAACTGCCTCCGATTGTCGTGGGGTTTTTAATGGGAGGATTGCACGGGTTAAATCAATGGTTAGTTCACCTAATTACCTATCATTCCCTCGATAAAGTTTCCGAAAGATACAAGATAACTCTAAGTATAGCGGCAGCGATTACCAGTATTTTTGGAGCAGCCTATATCTCGGAGTTAGGAACCAGTATTGGTGATAATACCACCAGTGTTTTCGTTCTGGGAGGATTATTTTTTATAGTTAGTAGTTTAGGGAAAAATCTGCCAATTCCCTCTAAAAATATTCTTTTAGCTGGATTCTTATTAGGATTAGCAACGGGGTTTAAATTAACCAATGCTTTATATGGTATTAGCTTTTTGGTAGCCATTAATTTTTTACCTAATTCTTGGTCAGAAAAGTTACGCAATTTAATCCTATCAATTCTCTCAATGGCCGTGGGTTTTAGTCTCACTGCTGGTTATTGGATTATCCTAATGTGGACAAAGTTTGCTAATCCTCTTTTTCCCTTCTATAATAAAATCTTTCAATCTCCTTATATCGAAACCGATGTCAATTTACAAGACCTGCGATTTTTGCCTAGAGACATTTGGCAATGGTTATTTTACCCTTTTTATTTTGCTCAAGAACAAACCTTAGTAGCTGAACTTAAATTTAAAGAATCTCGCTTTGCAATCGCTTATATTCTCATAGTAATATTGCTGGGTTTTATTCTTTATCGCTATGGTAACAAAAAATTAATTTTTCCTGGAAATAACCTAATTTATACCTCAATTTTAAGCTTTTTACTACCCTTTTATTTGAGCGCTTACTCCATTTGGTTAATTAAATTTTCTATCTATCGCTATCTCATAGTTTTAGAGTTAATTACTCCCATTTTAATTATCTTAATTGTTGCCTATTTCTATCCTAAGAGAAAACCAGTATTCTTAGTAAGTCTAGGGATTTTTGTTTTAATTTTAGCTACTGTTAAACCCCTAGATTGGTGGCGAATTCCTTGGTCGGATAACTATTTTAGTATTGATAGACAAGCTTTGGTACAATATCAAGATGATGTAATTGTTCTCTGGGGGGGAGAACCGGTCGGCTATGTGGTTCCCTATTTTCCTAGTAATACTCGCTTCCTGCGGATTACCGGTAATTTTGGGTTAAGTCCTCATACCAAGATGAGTAAAATAGCAGAAGAGATTATCGATAAAACTCCCGAATCATCGCTGTATTTACTAGAGGTCAATTTTGAACTAAAAGAATCAGATAGGGAAAAATCTAAGCAAGCAGCTTTAGAATTTCGTAACCTTGTTATTGATCGCAATAATTGTCAACCTTTTATAAATGCTATTGAAAAATACTCAATCTGTAAACTCAGAAAAATTTCACCTTAAATACTTGATAAAACTAGGTAATAAATTATGACAACCCTGAAACGTTTTCCACTTTCTCATCCCTTATTTTGGGCAATTATCTACTTTGTTGCTTTGGGAATTATCTCGGTTATTTTAGGTCAAGATGTTAGTTGGGATTTACGAAACTATCATTTTTATAATCCCTATATGTTATTGACAGGAAGGTTTAAGTATGATGTCCTACCCGCACAGATACAAACTTTTTTTAATCCCCTGATTGATGTTCCCTTTTTCGTCGCTGTTTATTATCTGAAACTGCCTCCGATTGTCGTGGGGTTTTTAATGGGAGGATTTCACGGGTTAAATCAATGGTTAGTTCACCTAATTACCTATCATTCCCTCGATAAAGTTTCCGAAAGATACCGGATAACTCTAAGTATAGCGGCAGCGATTACCAGTATTTTTGGAGCAGCCTATATCTCGGAGTTAGGAACCAGTATTGGTGATAATACCACCAGTGTTTTCGTTCTGGGAGGATTATTTTTTATAGTTAGTAGTTTAGGGAAAAATCTGCCAATTCCCTCTAAAAATATTCTTTTAGCTGGATTCTTATTAGGATTAGCAACGGGGTTTAAATTAACCAATGCTTTATATGGTATTAGCTTTTTGGTAGCCATTAATTTTTTACCTAATTCTTGGTCAGACAAATTACGCAATTTACTCCTATCAATTCTCTCAATGGCCGTGGGTTTTAGTCTCACTGCTGGTTATTGGATAATCCTAATGTGGACAAAGTTTGCTAATCCTCTTTTTCCCTTCTATAATAAAATCTTTCAATCTCCTTATATCGAAACCGACTACAATTTTAAAGGGATACAATATTTGCCTAAAGATATCTGGCAATGGTTGTTTTATCCTATTTATTTTATCCAGAGACAAACTCTTGTATCTGAGGTTCCTTTCCAAGATAGCCGATTAGCTATAACCTATTTATTGATAATTTTACTAATAGTAGTGATTATTTTTCGTGCTATTTCTAAGCGCAATCTATCTTCTGAACCTGACTTAACCCACGGTGCAGTTTTAGGGTTTTTACTGCCTTTTTCTCTGACCGCTTACTCTATTTGGTTAGTGGGATTTTCTATCTATCGTTATCTAATGCCATTAGAATTAATCACTCCCACTTTAATTATTTTGATTATTGCCTATCTTTATCCTCGCAAGAAACCATTATTAATCATAAATTTGGTAATATTTTCCTTAATTGTCACTACGGTTAAACCGATGGATTGGTGGAGAATGGGATGGTCAGATCATTATTTTGGTATCGATAGTCAAGCATTAAAACCCTACGAAAATTCCACGATTGTTATCTGGGGAGATGAAGGAACATCTTTTATCGTCCCTTATTTTCCCGCTTCGACTCGTTTTGTGAGACTCAAAGGCAATACTGGAGTCAGTGAGGGAACTTTAATGCGAAAAAATGCCGAGACATTTATTGCTAATACTCCCCCAGAATCTCTCTACATTCTCCAGACGGACTTTAATAAAAAATCCCCTGATATAGTGGGGGATTTAGCGAAGGAAAATCTCGTTATTGATTTACAAAGTTGTCAACCCTTTCCCACCAAAATCGAAAAATTTAATCTCTGTCGTCTTCAGAAAAAGTAATTCTCTACCTTTTATCTGTAATGATTTATCTATTGACCGTTAACTACAATTGCGCGGAATTAATTAAGCGTTTAATCGCTTCCCTCGACGATGACTTATCTGCTACTCTCATCATTGTTAACAATTCCACTGAAGATAAAAATATCCAATCTTTAGCAGCGCAAAGAGTCAAGATTATTGAAGCGGGGGAAAATTTAGGATTTGGGAAAGGATGTAATCTGGGACTTGATTGGATTTATCAACAAGACAGAGAAGCTATCGTTTGGTTAGTTAATCCTGACGCTTACTTATTACCGGACTCTCTGGAGAAAGCAAGCAAATTTTTTCAGCAATATCCGGAAGTTGCCATCGCCGGTACAGAAATTTACGAACCGGATGGTAAAATCTGGTTTGGTTGGGGAAAATTTAATGCTAAAATCGGCACAATTAACGTGGTGGAGGAATCCTTAGACTATGGAGATAAACCCTATCTTATTCCTGACTGGGTGACGGGATGCAGTTTATTAATTAATTTCTCGAATTTTTCCACTTGTCCCCATTTTGATCCCGATTACTTTCTCTACTACGAAGACTTTGATTTTTCCCGAAGATACGCAAATCAAGGCTATTTAGTCGTTGTTACCAATCAGATTAAAATCATTCATGAACCATCTTCTATCACCCGTCGCTATGGTTATCTAAGACTAACTCATAATATCTATAGTTATCTTCTCAGTCTCGAAAAACATACGACTTTAACTATCCTTGTTTATCGCTTGCTGCGGATGAGTTTTATGTCTTTACTGATCCTTCCCATTAAACCAAAATTCTCCCTAGCCAAGCTGCAAGGAATTCAACTCTATTGTCAAAGAATTATCACTAAACTGCGTCTAGGTTGAAACCCTTAGTTTTGCCGCTTCTGGCATTATTCTTACTAAATCCTGTTTAAAAGCTATAGGAGAGCGGGGAGTGGCGAGTAGTGGTGATGGTGAGCTATCTTGCTGATCTAGTCTGACAAGTATAATCACCCGAAAAATAAGGAAGAGTGAGCGATTCATGTTAATTTTTATTAAGAAGCGATCTTTGATGAGAACAGACAACTATGAACTTCGAGATTCCCAGTGCCGTAAAAACTTGGTCACAATTTGGCCATCCCATTCTCATGTGGGTTTTATTAGGATTAACTATCTATGCCCTCTATTCGGGGCTACAATGGCGACGGACGCGTACAGCAGATAAAGACCTAAAAAAAGAATTATTGCCCAAGGATTTTCGCACTAAACACTATCAAATTGGCTCCCTAATCCTCGCTTTAATGGTCTTGGGGACGATCGGGGGTATGGCGGTGACTTATATTAATAACGGTAAATTATTTGTCGGTCCCCATCTGCTGGCGGGTTTAGGGATGGTGGGTTTAATCTCGATCAGTGCCGCTTTAGTACCTTTAATGCAAAAAGGCAATGAATTGGCCAGAATCACCCATATTACCCTTAATGCCGTCATTTTAGGTCTTTTTGGCTGGCAAGCCTTCACAGGAATGGATATAGTCCAGCGTATTCTCAGCAAAATTTGACATACTCCCACCGTCAAGCTACGCTGTGACGGGGGATTCTTGACCTATCACTATCGGAAATTCCGGTTCTTCGTTACTTGGTATGGTTCGATAGGGGGGCATAAATCGACTAAATCCTTATCTGGCAAGAGACTTAATTGATTAGTTCGCTCTAGATAAAAAACAATTGACAAAAATCGCTAAATGCCTTTCTATATAAGGGTTCCATCCCTTATAACCCCCGTCCATTGCATAACAATTACCGAAGAGCCGAAATTCCTTGTTCAACGAGACAGCTTAGATTCTCAATGTCTCCACTGAAAATCCAGAGGCCGGACTCTCCCAAGGCGTTTGGGTCGGTTTCTGTTTGCCCAACAGTACCGTTGAGATGATTTCCCAAATATTTCAACCCTTTTTTAAGAATGTTGATTGCTGCATTATGATCCCTATCTAAGACTGTTTTACAGTTAGGACATTGATGATTTCTAGTGCTTAATGTTTTTTGAACTCTCGTCCCACAAACTGAACAATCTTGGCTAGTGAAATGGGGAGGAACAGCAACACAAACAATCCGATAAATCTTGGCAAAATAATTCAACCATTCAGTGAATTGATACCAAGAAGCATCAGAAATCGACTTAGACAGCTTACGGTTTTTGACTAAGTTTCTTACCTTTAAAGCTTCATAAACTACCAGATCATTAGACTGGACTAACGCCAAAGCGTCTTTAATTGCTTTGTCTTTACGTTGTCTTGATACTTTAAGATGAAGCCTAGCTACTTTTATCCGTTGCTTGTGATAGTTGTTAGACTGTTTGTTTCCTTGACGAAATCGTTTTGATAATCTCCTTTGTGCTTTTTTCAGTCGTTTTTCTGACTTTCTTAAATAACGGGGATTCTCTACAGTATTACCTTGAGCGTCAGTATAAAACTCTTTTAAACCTAAGTCAATTCCTGTTATTTGTCCCGTTGGTTTATGGTATTCTTGCCGTTCTACAGCCACGAGAAACTGACAATAATAGCCATCAGCACGTCTAACAACTCTTACCCGTTTAATCTGTTGCTCTGAATAATAAACTAAGGTCTTTTGACTACACCATAAATCAAATTCTCCTGCTTTAAAGCCATCGGTAAATCTGATTTTACGTCGATCATCAGATAGTTTGTAGCCTGTTAGTTTGTATTCAACCGAACGACTATGCTTTTTGAACCGAGGAAAACCCTTTTTCCCAAGTATCTTAGCATGACAATTCTGGTAAAACCGACTAATTGATTGCCAGGCTCTATCAGCAGCCGATTGACGTGCTTGTGAGTTTAATTTATTAACCCATGGTGTCTCTTTATTGTTAGCTAGTACCGAGCAAAGTTTTTGGAGATCATTACGGGTTGTCCCCTTATTGGACCGCCAATAACGAACACAAGAGTTACGCACAAACTGAGAAGTTTTGATAGCTTCATCAAGCCGGTGATATTGCTCTGGTGTCCCGTTTTTTAGCTTCGCTTCTACGACTAGCATTGATTAATCTTCGACCCTGGATAAATTAAATATAACACAGTTTACCTACAAATGGTAGTATTAAAATCGTGCTTCGCAGTTAATATCTTGGTCGGATTTCATCCCCCGCAAAGGTTGATGTCTTGTCGAAAAATTTAGCGGGGGCATTCATCCGACATTTTAGGTAAGAAACTTTGAAAATATAGGATGCGTCTGATGACGCATCCAACCCTAAAAAGTGCTTTCAAAGTTAATCACAAGTTATAGAATCTTTCTGACGGGTAGAAACAAAAAGCAAAAAATCAGATAAAGAGATATAGCGTTTCTCATAAAGATGAAGTGTAACCTAATGTAGTCGTGCAAAATAAAATGAGATGACTATTGAGGAGAAGACAGGTCGCGGAAAATCTGGCTGGCAATGGCTGCACTCCGGCGAATTTGTTCAATTTCGGAAAGACTTTGCCAATTTGCGGTTTCTATATTGGTTTCGCTCTGGCCATTACGCATAGTATAGGCGTAGGGACGAGCAAAAACCTGTAAATCTTCTGGAGACCATTGGGGAAAGAGATCGCTAAGACAAACAACAAGGCGATCAAGGTTGTCTAATTGACTATTAACTAGATTTTCAGCGCTTTCTACTAGACGATTTAAATGTTCGGCCGGCAATAAAGAGGCAAATTTATCAAAGATATTAGACCGGGGTGAAACGGAAACTGTCGGGAATTTTTGGTGTAAACTATTAAAGAATCTATCAGCTTGTGCTTCGATCGCCGTCGCTTCCAGTCCTTCACACAGAGAAAAAGGCGTTTCTGTCAGGTCTAAGGGATCATGACTCTCAACAGCGGTTACATCCCAGGGATAGGTGACTTCTTCTTCGATCAGGATTGCTAGAAGTTCCGCGGTAATCTGTTCGGATAGGGATAAATGGCTCATAAATAACACTCCATATTTTAGCCTTTGTGGTGTTCAATGAGTAACTACATCTCGGTTTTGACAATTTCCGAAGCTATTAACAGACTCCTGGTGCAAGTCAGGCAGGAGGCACTCTTGCCATAGTAGCAATAATTAACCCTTTAAACAGGATTTAGTATTATTAGTGCTTGGTTAGCCAGACAACTGATCTACAGCCAAGAATATGCAGTGCGCTACTATCATGATGGTAAAGGCCTAGTTTTTCCCAATTGCGATCGACCCAATTGGACGGAATTTCTCTATCAAGGTTTTTGTATGGCGGCTTGTTATCAAACCTCCAATACAAGTATTAATAGTACGGCGATGCGGCGACTGGTAGCAACCCAAGGGATGCTTTCCTATTTTTTATCCGTCTCGATTATTGCTATTATTTTTGGAATGATTGGTAATTGACTCTCAGCAAAAAAGATATTTTATTAAGGAAGTTATGGTTCATCAGAAAATTAATCTCGATCGCCTTAGTCCGGAAGAGGCACTAATTACCCCCACCTATGCTTCCCGCGCCCTGACTTCCGCTGTACCTAAATACGAGATTCCCGAGGGAGAAATGCCGCCGGCGGTGGCCTACAATTTAATCCGCGATGAACTCGCCCTTGATGGTAATTCTCGCCTGAATCTGGCTACTTTTGTCACCACTTGGATGGAACCGGAAGCCAAACAATTAATGGCGGAAACCTTCGATAAAAACATGATCGACAAGGATGAATACCCACAAACTGCCGAAATTGAACTGCGTTGTGTGAATATGATCGCTAGACTCTGGAATGCTCCCGAAAGCGAAGCGGCAACCGGTTGTTCTACCATTGGTTCCAGTGAAGCGGCGATGTTGGGAGGCATGGCTTTAAAATGGCAATGGCGCAAACGCCGACAAAAAGAGGGTAAACCCACCGACAAACCTAATTTAGTCATGGGCATTAATGTGCAGGTTTGTTGGCAAAAATTCTGTCGTTATTGGGAGGTAGAACCGCGTTTTGTGCCGATGTAAGGGAATCGTTTTCATCTCAAGGCGACCGAGGCAATTAAACTAATTGATGAGAATACGATCGGGGTAATTGCAATTATGGGTAGTACCTTTGATGGTAGTTATGAACCCGTCCAAGAAATTAATGATGTTCTAGAAACATTGAACAGAGAAACCGGCTGGCAAGTTCCCCTGCACGTCGATGGTGCTATTAGTTGCAAGAATAGCTTTCAGATGTGAAAATTTCCCTCCTGTCTCAACCTAGAAGAGCTGCATCTCATCGAGGACAGTAATGCCTAAATATTACCCGAATACACACAAAAAAATCTGACTTAATCCTATGCAATTTGTACCACTTGTCGATATTAATCAAAGATATTTAATGCTAACTACACCATCTAAAGCTAGAGGATGGATGAAAAAAATTGGGCATACCTTGCTAATATTTTTTGTAGTTTTACTACTGACTCTAACTTCCCCTCTTTTGGGAATAGCTCAAAATCCGACACAACCGGAAAATAAAATTGACGGCTTTCCAGTTATGTTAGATGGAAAAACTCTCTTTTTTATCCGGCGGGGAGTTTCTTCATTTTCGGCGGAGGAGAGAGCTAACGCTATTACCCGGAGAATTGAAAGAATTGCTCAAAATGATTCTATTCCTATTGAGAACCTGACAATTGAGCAGATTCCTGATGATAACTCACTTTATTTAAGTGTAGATCAAGAAGTGATTCTAACGGTGACGGAGCGAGATGCAAAAGCCTATCGTTCAACGCCGAAGGTTTTAGCTCAACAAGCTTTACAAAAAATTCAGGTTGCTATCGCTCAATATCGCCAAGATCGAAAACCCGAACAACTACTTAAGAACATCATTTATACGGTTATAGCCACCTTTGCTTTCTTGATTATTAGCTTTGCAGTTATCAAAATTTCAGGGAAGCTATTTCCCTTTATTAGACGTTTGATTGAATCCTTGACGCCAGGCATTAAAATAGGGAATGTTGAGATTATATCTTCCTCTAATATAAGCTTTTTTTGGCTGCGAGTTCTTCGGATAATTCGCTTACTTGTTCTCTTTTTATTATTATTTAATTATGCAACATTTGTACTTCGTTTATTTCCCTGGACAAGAGTTTTTGGCGAGAGTATTTTAGGTTATTTTTATCAATCATTAGAACTGGTTTTATCGTCCATTGGCCAATATCTTCCCAATGCCTTTATTATTGCCATAATCATTTTTATAACCTACTACTTAATCGGGCTAATCAAGCCCTTTTTTACAGCAATAGAAAGAGGAAATCTGGTTATTCCTGGTTTTTATACTGATTGGGCTAAACCGACTTACAATATCCTATTAGTCATAATTATTGCCATAGCAGCAATAGTTGCTTTTCCCTATTTGCCCGGTTTTGATTCCCCTGCTTTCCGAGGTGTTTCTGTGTTTCTAGGTCTTCTTTTATCCCTTGGTTCTACTTCGGCGATCGCCAATGTTATCGGGGGAATTATTCTTATCTATACCCGTGCCTTTCGCATCGGAGATCACATTCAGGTAGGAGAGGTAATTGGCGATCTAATTGAAAAAAACTTCCTAGTCATTCGCATTTGCACTCCCACTAATAAAATCATTACTATTCCTAACTCATCTTTATTAAGTAGTAATGTGATTAACTTTAGTATTTCCTCGCGGGAATTAAACAAAAATCTAATTATTCAGACAACGATTACCCTAGGGTACGATCTGCCTTGGCGAAAAGCCCACAAAACCTTAATTGAAGCTGCTCTAGAAACTGAGCATATTCTCAAAGAACCCGCACCTTTTGTCCTGCAAACTAGCCTAGATAATTTTTACATCAGTTATCAATTAAACGCTTACACTAACCAACCCAATTTGATGGTAATAATTTATTCAGAACTCCATCAAAATATTCAAGACAAGTGTAATGAAGCTGGGATTGAGATTCTCTCTCCCAGTTACACCTCCCTACGAGATGGAAATACAACAACCATTCCCGAAAATTATTTACCTTCCGATTATGTTGCGCCTCCCTTTCGTGTTCAATCTTCAGACAATCAAGAAAACAACACATTTTGACAGCAAATCCGTTTTTAAGCGCTTACTGTTGGCGGATTATTAATATAATGTTAATTGAGCTTAGAAGGAGATAAATCGATGACGGCATCCTATGAGCAGGACTTTCGACTTTGGGACGAACAAATTTGAGTCTTCACCCCGACATTTGAGATAAAATGCCTCTTAAGCTTAACTAAGTACCTAAGCAAAATTAATTACACATCTAAGCCACTACTCCGTCAGACTTCTGGTGTGAGGAAACAGTGAACTGAAAACTCAAATCCGATCCCTAATAGCTGTCTCCCGTCTCCCGTCTCGGAGTCTCCCGTCTCGGAGTCTCCTGTCTCGGAGTCTCCTGTCTCGGAGTCTCCTGTCTCGACTAGGAAATTAATTTTGCACGACTACTTACTATAAGAATTCATCTTTCTATCGTATTGAGGACGACAGGGACTGCCCCAAGCGACCTTTTGAGCGGGAATATCAGCAAATACGCTACTTCTTGCCCCAATAACAACATTAGAGCCAATTTTTACCCCCGGAGCCAAAAAACAATCGGCCGCGATCCATGTACCATTACCAATGAGGATGGGAGTGGTTTTTAAGCTGAAAGAGCGATCGCAGGGATCGTGACTGCCAGTGCAAAGATAACATTTTTGAGAAATCACACAATGACTGCCGATGGTAACGTTATCTAAACTATAAATCACCACATCATCGCCGATCCAAGTATAATCGCCGATCGCCACTTTCCAAGGATAAGTAACCCTTGCCGTCGGGCGAATTTTCACCCCAAGGCCGATTTTAGCCCCGAATAGTCGCAAAATAGCGCAGCGAAAGCTGTCCATCTGGTGCAAACTAAGGGGGAAAAGAATCCCCTGTACTAACCACCAAAGTAGGATAATTGGATTAGAACGACCGCGATCAAACCAAGATTGATCGTAGGTACGCAGATCTAGCCACGCTTCCTCATCGGTGCGGATTTCTGGGGACATAGGACTTATTTAATCATTTCTGCGGGTTGAGGTTCCGAGGGTTTAACCGGGGGATTAGCCTGGGCATTAACGTTTAATTTACCGCCAAATTGCCGTAATTCGTACAATTTAACCCCTATTTGGTATTCGTACTGACTCAAAAGACGACCGTAGATATAACCAGCTTTGCCATCCAGGAAACCGAGACGGATAAAATAAAAGAGAATAAAGCGCAGCAGCGGTTTAAAGGGCAATTTTACCCATATTTTCTTTAAAAAACGTTTCCTCTGCACCGCATCACCGAACAGGTGCGCTCCGATCGTGCCACTTTCGTCATTACCCGTGAGAATATTGTAATAAACCCGCGCTTCCCAGTTGGAATAACGATTATGTCTTTCTAACCAATGATAGATATCGCGGAAATCGATGTGCAGCATATCATTTTTCAGATATCCCACCTTGCCATCAAGGATAACGTGTTCGTGAACCTCGTTATCTCCCGTGTTGGGGATATCTTCCGTGTTTAAATTCTCGTATCTGCCCGACTTATGTTTAAATAAACGCAGATTCCAGTCGGGATACTTGCCACCATAACGGATCCACTGTCCGAGGAAGAAGACGCGACGATTGAGATAATAACCGTTATAGTCGGGATCTTGGATCACGCTGGCGATTTCGTCCCATAGTTCGGGGGTGATTCTCTCATCACAATCGACGATTAATACCCATTCATTGCGAAAAGGCAGATTATCGAGGGACCAGTTTTTCTTTTTCGGCCAACGACCATTAAAATAAAATTGGACTACATTAGCCCCATAGTTTGTAGATATTTCGATCGAGCGATCGCTACTTTGGGAATCGACGACAAACACTTCATCAGCCCTAGCAACACTCTCTAAACAGGCGGGAAGGTTAGATTCCTCGTTTTTGGCGGGAATCAACACCGAAACGGGAATTTTTTCTGATTGACTAAACATTGGTACACTGTGGCTAGGTAGAGTGTTCGCATCTTTCCTTAAAACCCTTAGTCACTCAGAAAGCGAGAACTAGGACTTAAGATTTTTTTTAATCTTACTATACCTTATTCGGTTTTTTACCTTATCCCTAGGCTTGAACCTAAGAGAGAGACTCCTAGAGACTTGCATATTCTCCCAGAAAATAGTGAAAAATTTGATCGCTAATTTCTAACTGCGAAATAGACGACTATACTGGGTTTCGTGGTTCATACTGGCAAAACTTAGCCCCCAACTCCAACTGCTCAGGTTTTCATCGGCTAAACTGATAATATCTGCTGTTGCTGTTAATAAACTGGGCTGTAAACCGATCAGAAGGGATTGTCCTAGGGTTTGCCCTAGGGGAATTAAACGCAATCCTGCATTGATTAAATTACTTGCCCAACTGTGTAAATAGCCTAAAACCGCTAATTCTTCGCCAATTTGCCAATGACTTGCCCCGATCGCAAAAGCGGTGGCATAATTAGCCTGTTCTGGTAGATTATCTCTGGCCGGCGCTAACTCCCGCAATAAGTTTAACAGCGATCGCCCCATTTGCCAGCTTTGCTGTCTTAATTCGGCTGTTTCTCGCGTTGCCGATAACCAATTGTCCCAATAATTAAGTTTTGTAAAATCCTCTTGACAAAAACAACGATATACCCTTAGCAAAACAGCCGTTTCTAAGCGAATCGAGCCTTGACAAAGCGATCGCTCTAACCAATCATTTAAGCTGGCACTATTGGAGATAATCCCCTTTTCGACGAGGGTTTCTAGCCCTTCGGAATAACTATAGGCCCCCACGGGTAAAATGGGACTAGCCAATTGTAATAAACACAAAAGTTCTTTTTGATCGAGCATAGAAAACCGAGAAAATTGTCCTTAACACAATTAGGGAAATGCTTGGCGCTTCCGTATGTAGATCGAGCCTGTAGAAAGCGGCACTCTGTGAATTATACCGTGGTTAATAGCCACAATTATAAACTACTATACTTATGTCCTCACGAGAACAGCATTTTCTGAAAATAAATCTTGTCGTTCTCCTCTTGATTTTAGCTTTGATTGCTGGGGTTGATCGGGAAAAATTACACTCTAGTCTTTTATTTTATCCTCCCGCTACTCCCCCAACTCCGCTCGCTGGTTTATTAACCCATTCTTTTCAATTGCTTTGTTGTCTGCCCCCGATTGTTTGCCTTTTTAGTTATACTTTGTTGTCCCGCAAGACAAGTTTCAATAATTCTGACAATTTTTTACTTTTTTCTGGCATAATAACGGGACTTTTTGCCATCAATGAAATCTTCAGAATTCATATCATTCTCCTCTATTTTAATATTCCCAAATTCTTGACTATCTCTGTTTATGCCCTCGCAATTCTGATTTATGGTTTAGCATTTTGGCGGCGAATAAGACAAACTTATTACCAAATTTTAATCATCGCTTTAGCACTTTTAACTTTTGCGATTGCTATGGATTTTCTCCAGATTAAAAATCAAGGTTTTGCTAGTCTAAGTGAAGGAATTCCTAAACTGTTAAGTGCTGTGAATCTAGCTGGCTATTTTTGGGATGTATGTTTTCAAGAAATTTCCGCCCAGATCAAATCCCAATAAATTATCCATTCAGCTGTTTAACCAGATGTAAAATTTCGGGAAGAATCAGTTTTTCTAGGGCTAATTTAACGGCATTAGTGGAACCGGGGAGAGAAAAGACTAATAAGTTTTGATAAACCCCAGCTATTGCCCTTGATGCCATGGCACGGGAGCCAATTTCCTGATAGCTGAGATAACGAAATAATTCGCCAAAACCGGGCAAAGTAATCCTTAATAAAGGTACTAAAGCATCATAGGTATTGTCTCTGGGAGCAATACCCGTACCCCCATTGAGAATTAAGACTTTTATCTGATTTTGATTACTAATCTCTGGTAAGATTGCTTGAATTTGTAAGGGTTGATCGGGGATAATTAAGTATAGGCCGATATCATGACCCGATCGAGTTAGTAACTCTTGAATTATTTGGCCACTCCTATCCGTCTCTGGGGTACGAGTATCGCTCACCGTGACTACGGCACAGGTAAGGTTAAGGGGGGCGGTGTCGGGATGGGGAATCAAGGTCATAATTAGGGTTTGCGGCAAAAAGTTTTTCCTGGGGGCAGGGTGTGGGGTGTGGGGTGTGGGGCGTGGGGTGTGGGGTTTTACCAGTTTTGAGGTGGCCAATTACCTAATTTTCAGGGAAAAAGTGCCTAAATTTCCCCCCGATCACTCCCATATCCAGTACTTTTTGATTGACAAAAGGTCTAAAAGTCTTACCCAACAAGGTTTTTAGATTTATTCAGCCAGCCCTAATTAGGGATCAGCTGAGAGTTGGAGAAAAACAAGTATTGAGAACAAATGTATGTACTAGGTAGCTAGTGCAGTCAACCGAGAATAAAAAACTTAACTTTGGCAAGTATTGCCGATTTTTGCCATTTTTTGGAACCTTTTCGCCGGTAATGATGACAAGGTAAAAGGAGCTTCTAGAGAACAGATTATCCCAAAATAACAAAATCGAGATTATCATCTAATTGGTATAGATTATGACTGGAATTATGAGTCAACTCAGTCCCCTACAAGCCGAACAAATCAAGGAAATCGGGACTTATTTACGTCAAAAACGGGAAGAAAGCGGCCTGAGCATAGACGATATCGCCGCCCTGACGATGATTAGAGTACCAATGCTAGAAGCGTTGGAAACGGGGAATTGGCAGAAATTACCAGAATTAATTTATGTCAAGGGATTTATCAAACGCTACGGTGATGCTCTAAAAATTGATGGTAAAGCTTTAGCCGATCGCTTGTCTCCTAGTGCGGAACAATTAGCTCAAGAGGTAACTATCCCGAAAACACTGCCCACAAAAGTTACCCCTCTCCCCAAGGCTGAACCCGCTGCCCCAAAAGTGGAACCGGTGAAACCAGAAAAACCAGCCCTGGAAACTGTCCCCCAACCGGCTAAATCAACCTTTTTCGGGATGTATCTCTGGCTAGGCTTGCTGGCGGGCATATTTTGTGGTATTGGCTATCTTTTCCTCCGTCCCCCTCTCTCTAACCCCCCTGCCCTTACTCCCTCTCCTTCCCCCGTGGTTTCCCCCGCGCCGGTAGTCCCTCCCGCACCGATAGCCTCTCCTTCCCCTTCTCCTCAGCCAAAAGTTCCCCTCTCAGCCCAGGTAACTATTGAACAGGCCGCTTGGGTAAGGGTAATTGCCGATGGCCAAAAAGTCCATGAAGGCAATCTCCAACCCGGTACTAAACAAACTTGGACAGCCCAAAAGAGTTTAAATATTCGATCGGGCAATGCTGGCGGTGTTAAAATCTCTCTTAACGAAAAACCTGCCCAATTAATGGGTAAAGCTGGTCAAATTGGCGAAATCACCCTAACTGCACCTCCTCTCAGTCATCAGTAAACAGTAATCAGTAATCAGTGAACTAAAAACTCACATCTGAAAACAAGGGCCGAATCTAAGACCTAATTGGTTAAGCTAAAAGCTTTGATATGCTTAGTTTCTAACCTTCTTTTTAGGTAGGAGAATTGTCAGATTCTGTCTTTTGCCTCTTGCCTGTTGCCCCTTGCCTTCAGAAGCTGAAAACTGAAAACTGAAAACTGATAACTGATAACTGATAACTGATTAGGCTGCATTATCCCAGATGGGGGTAAGGGTCTGATAATCGTAGCGGGAAGCGTTGGGATGACAGCTGACACAGGTGGTATGACCGAGAGGAGTGGGTAAATTGACCCTAGGATGCAAAACCTTTACATAGGTGGACTGTTCAATTAGGAGGGGAACAAAAGTAGTCTGGGTAAGAGGGCGGGAAGAATAACTGAGATAATCCCAGATAAGACGCTGAGTAATGCCAACAATTGGTTTTAAACGGATACCATAGTGAGAATTAGGATTTTCTAGGATTTTTTTCCAAGTTTGACTGGGTAGGATGCTGGGAGGAATGGCAATATGGCAAGTGGCACAATTTTCTAGATAGGTTTGCTGTCCAATTTGATAACGATTCAGCACTGTATCCGAGGAGGGAGATTGCGCGATCGCTGGTTGTTTAAGTAGCGAAGCCAGTAGAATACCCCCTAGAATACTGAGGAGAAAGAGGATCAGAAAAAAAATCGATTTCACTTGACCGCTGGAAGGCATGACTGGGATGACGGGTAATTGAACACAATTTTGACACTCTCGCCATCACACAGCTTTGCGGTGTGATGGGAGATTCTTGCTTCACAGAAACCTGCTTTTTGAGACGAATCCCAACGAGTCTTACAGTCTCTCCACAAGCTTAAACTCCTGACTGCCCATCAGTATTTGGGAGCTTCTGGTTTATGTGTGGAAACGAGGTCTATACTGATATTTTCTAGTTTCTTCCGCCGCTCGACTGAGCATCGCCGAACGTTAAAATAGCCCTAAAAGTCTTGCTTGATAGGTATTTCACGGTTTCATAAGCAAAAGTTAAGTAGGTAGGCGTTAAAAATTATCAGATGCCCCCCTTATCAAGGGGGGACTAAGGGGGGATCGGCACCCCCCTTATCAAGGGGGGACTAAGGGGGGATCGGCACCCCCCTTATCAAGGGGGGACTAAGGGGGGATCGGCACCCCCCTTATCAAGGGGGGACTAAGGGGGGATCAGAGGCAAAATCCATTTTAAATTTAATTATAACCAGCTACTTATAACACAAAGTCGAGAAGAGCCTCTTAACTTTTTTTGTATCAAAATTACTTGAACGGGAGCATTAAAAGGGGAGAATTAATCCCCCCCATCAATCTAGACAAAGAAACTATTGACCGCAATAGTGCCGAGCGCCGGGAAAGCACCCGTTAACCCAGTCAGATTAATCACCAAATCATTAGCACTTTGGAAACCCGCCGTACCGTCGTTGATAATTAGGTAAGTAGAAGAACTATTGTCCCGCACTAAAGCAGCACTGTTAGTTCCGAGAGCTTGATTTCCGGCTGTTGCCCCATTAGCATCGGTAAAGACGTTAGTAACAATGGTGTTAATGTTGGTCGTGGTGCTATTTGCCGCCCGGGTAAAAGCGACCGGGGCATTAATTGCCCCACCAGCTTGACTAAGCAGGTCAATTTTATCATCACCAATAGCAAAATCCGTAACTCGGTCTAGGGCTGCCGAGGTGGACTGACTAAATTGGAAGATGAAGATGTCTGTCCCCACCCCACCGGTTAAAGTATCGATTCCAGCAGCACCATTGAGGCTATCGTTACCAGTGCCACCGATTAGGGTATCGGTTCCAGCAGCACCATTGAGGTTATTATTGCCACTATTCCCTGTAATCTGGTTATTTAAGGCATTACCCGTGCCATTAAGATTACCAGTACCAGTGAGGAGGAGATTTTCCACGTTGTTAGGGAGGGTATAGGAAATGGCAGCTTGCACGGTATCGGTTCCCTGGTTGAGAGCTTCAATCACCAAATCCCCAGCGTTATTCACCGTATAAGTATCGTTTCCGGCTAACCCAGTCATGGCATCTGCTCCAGAGGTTCCCGCAAGGGTGTCCGGACCAGAAGTACCGATAAAGTCATCATTTTGGATAGTGCCAATAGCCGTAGCGGTGGTAATAGTAGCGCCGTTGGTGGGATTGGAGAGGGTAACGCGGAAGGTTTCGTTCGGTTCTACTGTTGTATCTCCCTGAACGTTAACAGTAATCACTTTACTGGTTTCTCCCGCTGCAAAACTTACTACCCCACTGGGTAACAATCCCCCAGCAAAATCAGTGGCATTGGCAGGATTGCTGCCGCTGCCGGTAACTGTAACTGCCCAGTTGACGTTATTGGTTCCGGTGGTATTAACCGAACGAGTAACGGTGAAAGTGAAGGGTTTTGTACCTGAGTGACTTTCTGATTCCACTACATTAGTAGGAGCGATCGCTAAAATTGGGGCTGATTTATCAACAACTTTCAGTGTTAGTTTATTGCTAGACCATTGTGGTAAAAACTGGAGAGTTGAATTAATATCTAAACCAGTAAAATCAAGATTAGAGAGGGAGTTTAGAGCATCATAGGTTAAAACATCAAAGGTGCTGCCAAGAGTAGGAGTAAAGCCATTTAAAAGACTGACATTCAAAGTACCATCAAAATTGGCAGTGCCGTTAATATCAATTTGGTCAAAATTGACTGCTGCTGTGTTACCACCTAGTTGAATATTAATACTTGCATTATTGGTTTCGGTATAGTTACCATTGATAGTCAGACGACCAAATTCCGTATTACTGACATAACGGGGATTGAGTAATCCAGAATTGGTGATTGTGGCATTAATGTTACCATTTCCTTCTATATTTCCGCCATTAATCGTTAAGGGGTTAGTAAAACTGACATTACCACTTTTGAGAATTAAGTTAGCATTGTTGTGAGTGTAACTATTATAAAAGCTAACTGTTCCCATCACAGATTCTATTGTTCCCGTATTGTAAAAAGGAACAGAAACTATGGACAAACCTGAACTGGTTTTACGGAAAGTTCCAGAATTGTTAAAGACTCCTATGCTATCAACCTGATTACGAATCTCTCCTGCTTGAAACTCGTAGATGCCGGAATTATTGATATTAGCACTTTGATTAAGAGATAATCGATCACTGGGATTGGAAAGGACAAGATTTTGGACGATAGTCCCGGTATTGTTCAAGGAAGCATAAAGATAAGCATTACCTTGAATTGTTAAACCAGCTGCATTTGTAATTGTACCTGGACTCTTAATCCCAGCATTCCGCAAAATATTAATAGTAGTTGTTGGTAAAGTCCAATCACTATCTAGTTCGAGAAAACCACCCGAAATCATCAGAGTTCCCGTACCGTTTATTTGGGTATTACTATCAAGAAGGTAAGTGTTATTGGTCAGAGTAGCCCCGGCAGATTTAAGCTCTAAGGTTCCGAATCTGCTAATGTTAAATATCCCCCCATTACTTCTACCTCCACCCAAGAGGAGCAACGTTCCCAACTCTACATTAACCGTTCCCGTATTGTAAAAAGGAACAGAAACTATGGACAAACCTGAACTGGTTTTACGGAAAGTTCCAGAATTGTTAAAGACTCCTATGCTATCAACCTGATTACGAATCTCTCCTGCTTGAAACTCGTAGATGCCGGAATTATTGATATTAGCACTTTGATTAAGAGATAATCGATCACTGGGGTTGGAAAGGACAAGATTTTGGACGATAGTCCCGGTATTGTTCAAGGAAGCATAAAGATAAGCATTACCTTGAATTGTTAAACCAGCTGCATTTGTAATTGTACCTGGACTCTTAATCCCAGCATTCCGCAAAATATTAATAGTAGTTGTTGGTAAAGTCCAATCACTATCTAGTTCGAGAAAACCACCCGAAATCATCAGAGTTCCCGTACCGTTTATTTGGGTATTACTATCAAGAAGGTAAGTGTTATTGGTCAGAGTAGCCCCGGCAGATTTAAGCTCTAAGGTTCCGAATCTGCTAATGTTAAATATCCCCCCATTACTTCTACCTCCACCCAAGAGGAGCAACGTTCCCAACTCTACATTAACCGTTCCCGTATTGTAAAAAGGAACAGAAACTATTGCTGTACCTGCATTAGTTTTGCGGAAAGTTCCAGAATTGTTAAAGACTCCTACACTATTAGGAGCATTACGAATCTCATTATCCAACTCTCCTGATTGGAACTCGTAAATACCAGAATTATTAATATTAGCACTCTGGTTAAGAGATAAGCTAGAGACAGTGCCTGGGCTAGAGCGTCTAAGGATAAGATGGGTGATAGTCCCAGTATTGTTCAAGGAAGCATAGAGATATGCACTATTTTGAATTGTTAAACTACCTGGATTTGTAACTGTACCTGAACTCTTGATCCCAGCACTCCATAAGATGTTAATAGTAGTTGTCGGAAATGCCCAATCCCTAGCTAGTTCTAGAAACCCACCTGAAATCATCAGAGTTCCCGTACCGTTTATTTGGGCATTACTATCAAGAAAGTAAGTGTTATTAGTCAGAGAAGATGAAGATTTAATCTCTAAGGTTCCGCCACTACTAATGTTAAATATCCCACCATTACTACTGCCTCCACCCAAGAGGAGTAACGTTCCTAACTCAACATTAACCGTTCCCGTATTGTAAAAAGGAACAGAAACTATGGACAAACCTGAACTGGTTTTACGGAAAGTTCCAGAATTGTTAAAGACTCCTACACTATTAGGAGCATTACGAATCTCTCCTGCTTGAAACTCGTAGATGCCAGAATTATTTATATTAGCACTTTGATTAAGAAATAAGGTATAGCCACTTATATTTTGAGATATTGTACCAGAATTAATTAGTGACGTATATAAATACTTGTGCGACGCTCCAAGAATACTTAAGCTTCCAATTTGGTTAATAGAAGCTACTGATGATAGAATTCCATTATCCCAAAGCATACCATTTAAGGTGGTTGCGTCAATCCAGTTGAAGTTATTAGGCATAATAAATCTTCCTCATTTGTCAAGTTTTTCGGTCTTACACTCGCTCCACAGACTTAAATTCCCGGATGTCCCGTTGATATAGCAGGCAACGGGGAACGGGGAACGGGGAACAGGCAACAGGGGAAAAAGCTTAAGCATTGCGGGAATTTGCCGCCCCCCACTTGTCCTAGCCGACTTGGCGGTGCTATATATATATAGTTTAGTTCACGCCGTCCCGGGCCTGGAAGTACAGGGTATTGCCCAGCGTCGTTAGATAGCTGGGGAAGGAGCCAGATAAACCGGGGAAGATATCTTTAACTAAAAAAGGAATTGACATGATTTTTTCCTGAATAAAGGGTGAAAATTAAACAATTAAGTAGTGGTGCAAAATAAATTTCCTAGTGGAGATAGGCAAGGGGCAAGGGGGGGTTAGATTTGTGTAATTAATTTTGCTTAGGTACTTAAGCCGGCAAAGAAGGGTATATCTGGCTGAAAAACCCCAGATGTCTGCAAATCCGACAAATCTGAGGTTTCAACAGTGGTAAAAAAGCGGATATTTGTTCGATTCCGTCTTGATTGGGAGAGAGAATAACGGTGGCGACTTCTGGAATTACCCCAGCTTGGAGACTTTGATAATCGCTAACACCAGCATCGAGGAAAACTACGGTATTTAATTCGGGTGCGGTTAAACGCTGATTTCTCACACTATTCACCTGATTAGCTTGACTCAAGCCATCAGATTGAGCGAAATTGAACAAAACATCGTCAACAGCAGGAAAGCTCGGCAACAGGGTAGAAGTCATGACACTGACCGCAAAAGATTAATGCGACTATTTTGTGCAAAGAATCCCGAATTTTTCAAGGGGGATATAACAAAAATTTACAGAAAACGGGTTTCTCAAAGAAACCCGTTTTCTAAGAAACCCGTTTTCTAGATATTGATTTTTGCCAAAGACTGCTTAAATTCTGCGAGAGAATTAGCGGTAGCTGCTAATTTTAGTAGCTCTTCTAAGATAGTAGGGTTAGTCATTTTGCCGATTATCTCTTCAATTTCTGAAGAAATCGCTCCAAACCGCACAGTTAAAACTGTTTTTATGGCATCGCGGCTTTTTTGTAACGCCCCAATTTCCTTGCCTATTTCTTTACCAATTTCCTTACCAATTTCCTTACCGCGTTCTATTCCTCGTAACTCCATATTACTCATTAAAGGCATGGTTCTTTCCTCCTCAAATTGTTTGATTCTACTTTCTAAACTTGACTGCAATTCAGTGGATAAAGTCATCATATTGTCGATGATTTCAAACAGTTTACTAAGTAAGGTAGGTATTACCCACCCTACTTATTTATGATGATACTAAAAGACTTCCTACACTCCTCAAAAGAATTTACTATAAGTGCGGCTTTTAACATCTCTTCTAAAACCGAAATAACTGAAGCATCATTGAGACATTGTCCAATATCTCCAGGGATATCACCTAGTCGGTTTTCCAAAACTTTTTTCACAAAATCACGAGCATTTTCTAACGCTCCAATTTCCTTACCGCGTTCGATTCCTCGTAACTCCATATTACTCATTAAAGGCATGGTTCTTTCCTCCTCAAATTGTTTGATTTTACTTTCTAAACTTGACTGCAATTCAGGGGATAAAGTCATCATATTGTCGATGATTTCAAACAGTTTAATTATCTGTTCCCTCTCGAACTCCTTTTCATATAATCCCCTGATTAACTTCCACTTCCACTGTTCCCGTTCTGGCAGCTTCCCAGTAGTCGCTTTTGTTTTCAGGTGTGCCATGACTATTATAGCAAAAGGATTGCTACTTGTTTCTAGTTCTGACCAGTTTTCCTCATAGTCCAGTAATTTAACCGTTGGGAATTTCAACCTCACTTCACAGCCAGCGATAGTATAATTATAGGAATCTGGTCGCCAATTTACTCGTTCATCCCCTAATATAGCGAGACTGATAACTGGTTTCTGATACAAATCAAAGGCCCGATAGTTATAAATATACATCCTCTGAGGGAAATTTTCTTCGTATTGACTTTGAATTTCAATATGAATCAAAATCCACACTTCTTCACCCCTGAGTAACCAGACTTTATAAAGTTTGTCAGCGAAACGTTTTTTTGTCTTAGCTGAAGCGGTAATCCGTTTGAGTTCTTTTTCCAGGGATTCGGGAATTTTTGTCCAATCAATTAGTTGGTGAACTTCAGGAAAGAAGAAGCATAAAAACGCTTCAAAATACTCGCTTAATGCTTCTTTCCAGGGTTCATCATAATTGGCAGTTGTTGGGTTCATTGGAGAAGAAAATTCCTGAGACTATTGTTCTAAAAGTTGATGCAACTCATCAAAAGAATTAACGGTTAATGCCGATTTCAGTAACTCGTCTAAAATCGATAATACAGAAATTTTATCCACAGCTTGCTCAATTTCTATTGGAATATCACCCAATCGCGTTTTCAGCACCGTTTTAACATAGTTACGAGCATTTTCTAACGCTCCAATTTCCTTACCAATTTCCTTGCCTATTTCTTTACCGCGTTCTATTCCTCGTAACTCCCCAATTTCCTTACCAATTTCCTTACCGCGTTCTATCCCTCGTAACTCCATATTACTCATTAAAGGCATGGTTCTTTCCTCCTCAAATTGTTTGATTTTACTCTCTAAGCTTGACTGTAATTTAGGGGATAAAGTCATCATATTGTCGATGATTTCAAACAGTTTAATTATCTGTTCTCTCTCGAACTCCTTTTCATATAATCCCCTGATTAACTTCCACTTCCACTGTTCCCGTTGTGGCAGCTTCCCAGTAGTCGCTTTTGTTTTCAGGTGTGCCATCACTATTATCGCAAAAGGATTACTACTTGCTTCCAATTAGTCACTGATAACTGATAAGCTAAAACGCACTTAAACCACCTAAAATAGAAATAGTAACTTGAGAAAAATCCTACTTATGCCAGCCAAAGATTTCCTAGACTTAGAAGAAAAGAAAAACTTACAAAAAGCTCTTAAAGAAGAAGAAAGAGCAGAGGTTAGGGAAAGAATTTTAATGTTTCTCTTGCTAAACGACGGAAAAACTCAACGAGAAATAGCTGAGTTTATTGGCTGTTCACTCAAAACAGTCGCCCCTTGGTGTGTTCATGGCGATCCTAACAATATAGAAAGTCTAGAAGATGGTAGAAAAAATGGAAATCATAAAAAAGCCACAGAGGAATATATTAATTTACTATTGAAAATAGTTGATGAAGACCCGAAGGAATTGGGATATGAATTCGGGAGATGGACAGCGGCAAGATTAGCAGAGCATCTAGAAAAGGAAACAGGAATTAAACTGAGTGGCTCGCAAGTGAGAAGAATATTGAGAAGAAAAAAGTATGTGTATATCTGGGCAAAATATAGTCTAGAAGATAAGCAAGACAAGAAATTAAGAAAAGCATTTAAAGAAAAATTAGATGAATATTTAAAGTTAGCGAAAGAAAAGCCAGAGTCAATCCAGGTATGGTTTTGGGACGGGGCTTTCAAGGTGGCGACGCAGGTTCGCCACACAGCCCCTCATGAGTGTGGATTTAGTTTGAGAGTAATAAGAAGGAGAGCTTGGACAAAAAAAGGAAAGCGAAAAAAAGTGAATGGGCAAAGAAAAAGAGGAAGGGTGAATGTGATGGGAGCCTTAAGATATAATGATAAAAAAAGAGTCTGTTTTATGATCAAAAAAGGAAATTCAGAAACTTTCCATGAACAATTAAAGAAACTTCATGAAGAGATTCGTCAAGAATGGATAAACTTGGGAAATCTGCCCGAAGATTTTCGAGAAAAGGGGCCGAAGATTATCATTATATTAGACAATGCTAGTTATCACAAAAAGAAAGATGTTATTGAGCAGGTGGAAAAAGAGTTGCCCAATATTAGGCTAGAGTTTTTACCAGCTTATAGTCCAGATTACAACCTAATAGAATTAGTGTGGCATTCCGCTAAAGAATACATAGCTAATCGAGAATTTGAAAATAAAGAAGAACTGGAAAAAGTAGTCAATCAGCTTTTAAATGAAGGGGGATTGATTATTAAATGGAGTAGAAAACTTAAAAATAAGGGTAATGCTGTCAATGTAACTTAAATGCGTAAAAGCTTAACTGGTAACTGATAACTGAATAGAGTTTGTCAGCGAAACGTTTTTTTGTCTTAGCTGAAGCGGTAATCCGTTTGAGTTCTTTTTCCAGGGATTCGGGAATTTTTGTCCAATCAATTAGTTGGTGAACTTCAGGAAAGAAGAAGCATAAAAACGCTTCAAAATACTCGCTTAATGCTTCTTTCCAGGGTTCATCATAATTGGCAGTTGTTGGGTTCATTGGAGAAGAAAATTCCTGAGACTATTGTTCTAAAAGTTGATGCAACTCATCAAAAGAATTAACGGTTAATGCCGATTTCAGTAACTCGTCTAAAATCGATAATACAGAAATTTTATCCACAGCTTGCTCAATTTCTATTGGAATATCACCCAATCGCGTTTTCAGCACCGTTTTAACATAGTTACGAGCATTTTCTAACGCTCCAATTTCCTTACCAATTTCCTTACCAATTTCCTTACCAATTTCCTTACCAATTTCCTTGCCTATTTCTTTACCGCGTTCTATCCCTCGTAACTCCCCAATTTCCTTACCAATTTCCTTGCCTATTTCTTTACCGCGTTCTATTCCTCGTAACTCCATATTACTCATTAAAGGCATGGTTCTTTCCTCTTCAAATTGTTTGATTTTACTCTCTAAGCTTGACTGTAATTCAGGGGATAAAGTCATCATATTGTCGATGATTTCAAACAGTTTAATTATCTGTTCTCTCTCGAACTCCTTTTCATATAATCCCCTGATTAACTTCCACTTCCACTGTTCCCGTTGTGGCAGCTTCCCAGTAGTCGCTTTCGTTTTTAGGTGTGCCATCACTATTATCGCAAAAGGATTGCTACTTGTTTCTAGTTCTGACCAGCTTTCCTCATAGTCCAGTAATTTAACCGTTGGGAATTTGAGGCTGACTTCACAACCAGCGATAGTATAATTATAGGAATCTGGTCGCCAATTTACTCGTTCATCCCCTAATATAGCGAGACTGATAACTGGTTTCTGATACAAATCAAAGGCCCGATAGTTATAAATATACATCCTCTGAGGGAAATTTTCTTCGTATTGACTTTGAATTTCAATATGAATCAAAATCCAGACTTCTTCACCCCTGAGTAACCAGACTTTATAGAGTTTGTCAGCGAAACGTTTTTTTGTCTTTGCTGAAGCGGTAATCCGTTTGAGTTCTTTTTCTAGGGATTCGGGAATTTTTGTCCAATCAATTAGTTGGTGAACTTCAGGAAAGAAGAAATGTAAAAACGCTTCAAAATATTCGGTTAATGCTTCTTTCCAGGGTTCATCATAATTGGCGGTTGGTTGTTTCATGGCGAGTCGCTACCAATTGGAAAGTTAGGCACTCATCTAAATCTATTATTCCCCATAAATATCATCAATGCTACTTGTCGTCACAAAACTTCCCATTAGAGCAACCTACATCTACATCTTTGTTCTGACATTTATTGGTAAAACTATATAATGCCGTCAGATATTTGGGGTAGGAGTTAAAGGCACCGGGAAGGATATCTTTGACCAAAAAAGGAGTTGACATGATTTTTTCCTGAATAAAGAGTAAAAATTTTAAAATCGCCGTTTCCCGCACTTGGGACAGCCCTAGTCGTTACCATGCCAAGAAGCGGCTCAATCATCGCCGTCAGCGTTGGGTTTCATGCTTTAACCCAACCCACGTTCATCTCTGGTATAGATTAGAATCGATTATTAACATTGATTTTTGCTTATGATTTATTATGGTTTCAGTGGGTATTAATGGGGGTTATTATAAACAAACCAATCAATATTATTTATAAAGTTTTTTGAACGGCTCTTCTGGTTTATGTTTGGAAACGAGGTCTATTCTCGCGAAACAGGTGCAAGATTTTGAGGGAATCGTGCTTCAAAACCTTGCGTTTTCATCGGCCCCCGTCCTGTAGGGGCGAAGCATTCGGATAAAAAATCTACGGTTTCACCGATAGGTTATTGCCCGAATGCTTCGCCCGTACTTTTTGCCGCAAACCCTAGATAGAGTCCTATAGCAGCGGGCAGAAGGCAGTATTTCCGCTGCTTTTGCCCCCTTTTAGAGAGATTCTTCGCTCACGGAACCATCTTCCTGCACCCAGGCGAGATTTTTAATCATTCGATCGCGGGCATAGGTACGAATTTGTGCCTCGCTGCGACCCCCTAAATCGATCGCCACCCTCAGATTAGGATCACCGTTGCGAAGGGAGCGAGCCTTACTAAAAGTCGCTATCTGGGCGTTATTACCCAAAGGGATAAGTAACCAGTCGAGGGGGGCAGCTTGAGTGGGTAAAGTCTGCCCCGATAATAAACTTTCGTGCAGTTCTTCGATATTCAGGGAAAAACCGATACCCGGAGCCGATTGGCCCTGGGGATGAAAAACGCCCAATAATTGATCATAGCGTCCGCCCTGGCCTAAAATACTGAGATTTTGCTGGTGATCACTAACCGCCTTAAAAACGATGCCGGTGTAGTAATCAAAGGTTTGAATCAGACTTAAATCGAGAATTAGGGGGAAAGGCCCAGAGCGATCGGCATTAAGCAGCTCTACTAGGGATTTAAGGTTATTAACGGCTTTTTGGGCTGATTCTTCCTGGGCTAATAGGGCCACTTGTGCGAGGACATCCTCAGGATTACCGCGCAGGTGAAATAATTGTCGGGCTTGCTGCCGGAGGGTTTCGTTGGGATAGGGAAGATTTTCGAGGCTAACGTAGTCGAGGAGGGCTAAACAGCGTTTCACCTGTTCGCGTAAGGGAGCCGGAAAGGGAGAAAGTAGCGAACGAGTCAAACCCGCTTCTCCTAAAATAATCTGCCAGTTAGGGACGGCCAAACTATCGAAACAGTCGGCCAGGAGCAGTAAAATCTCGGCATCAGCTAGTAAACCGCCAGAAAAGAGCAGTTCTACCCCCGCTTGATAGAATTCCACTTGACGACCGTGATAACCGGCGCTAGGGCGACGAAAAACGTTGGCCCGATAACAGAGACGTTGGGGATAGGACTCCCCACTCATGCGGGTGACGGCACTGCGGGCAATGGAAGCGGTTAATTCGGGGCGTAATCCCGATAGTCCTTGACTATCCCCGTGGAGTTGGATCACGGTGCTGGGATCGATCGCACCGCCTGCGGTGAGGGTATCGAGCCATTCAATGGTGGAGGTGACGATCCTTTGATAGCCCCAACGCTGAAAGACAGACTGAAGGCGATCGTTAATCCAGCCTTTTTGGGTAACTTCTAGGGGTAATAAATCCCTTGTCCCCGCCGGGGGTTGATGAATCATCGAAAATTTGGGTCTGAAACCCCGTCGTTCTACGACGGCTTTACTGTTAAATATTAGCACATTTACGAAATATATGCTAAAATGTGAGACATGGAAAAAGCCTATTCGTTTCGATTTTACCCAACACCCGAACAAGAGTCGCTATTGCGGCGCACATTGGGCTGTGTAAGATTAGTTTACAACAAAGCTCTCCACGAACGAACACAAGCTTGGTACGAAAAGCAAGAAAGAGTAGGCTACGCTCAAACTTCTTCAATGCTAACTGATTGGAAAAAGCAAGAAGAATTAAACTTTCTCAATGAAGTAAGCTGTGTACCCTTACAACAAGGGTTAAGACATTTACAAACAGCTTTCACTAATTTCTTTGCTGGTCGTACTAAGTATCCTAACTTTAAGAAAAAACATCAGGGAGGAAGTGCCGAATTTACCAAATCAGCCTTTAAATTTAAAGACAAACAAATCTATTTAGCCAAATGCACAGAACCTTTACCTATTCGATGGTCAAGACAAATACCAGAAAGCTGTGACCCAAGTACAGTAACAGTCAGATTACATCCTTCTGGACGTTGGCATATTTCAATTAGATTTGATGACCCAACGATTAAGCCTCTACCAGTAACAGATAAAGCCATCGGAATTGACTTAGGAATTAGTAGCCTCGTGATTACTAGCGATGGCGATAAAGTGTCTAATCCCAAGTATTTTAAAAAGCATTATCGGAGACTGCGAAAGGCCCAAAAAAATCTTTCTAAGAAGAAGAAAGACTCAAAGAATCGGGAAAAAGCGAGAATCAAAGTAGCCAAGATTCACGCTCAAATCACCGATAGCAGAAAAGACCATTTACATAAGCTAACCACTCAATTAGTTCGTGAAAACCAAACGATTGTGGTTGAGAATTTAGCCGTCAAGAATATGGTCAAAAAACCCGAAATTATCTCAGGCAATATCTGACGTTAGCTGGGGAGAAATCACTCGACAATTAGCCTATAAATGCCGTTGGTATGGGAGAAATTACATCGAAATAGATAGATGGTTTCCTAGCTCTAAAAGGTGTAGTAATTGCGGGCATATTGCTGAGAAAATGCCGTTAAATATTCGAGAATGGGACTGTCCAATCTGTGGAACACACCATGACCGAGATATTAACGCCAGTAAAAACATTTTGGCCGCAGGGCTTGCGGTGTCAGTCTGTAGAGCGACCATAAGACCAGAACAGAGTAAATCTGTTAAGGCAGGTGCGAAAAATCCTTCGGGAAAGAAGCAGAAACCCAAATCGTGAGGTTTGGGAATCGCCGTCCGTTTTACGGCGGCGAGGATGTCAAGGGAGTTTGCTAATCAAAATCGGTGGCACTGGTCAGTCCTATTTCACTTTACGACAAGTTGTGACCAGTTTTCTGATAGGTAAAAACCCCTAACAAATCCTCTTAGGGGTTTTGATCTCAAATGTCGGGGTGAAGACAGCAATTCTAAATTTGCCCTGTAGCAAGGCTTTTGGGGGTTAGTTCCCATAATACGGGGTCAAATTCAATGGGATTGCAAATTTCATGTCACGAGTCTTCAGGCTTTTGACGTGATAAGCTAAGACGCATTTAAAGCACTTATTCTTAAGATTAGCCGAATCTCCCCCAATCCCTTTACTGTTGCCTCTTGCCTCTTGCCTCTTGCCTCGTCTCAACAAGCAATTTAAATGCTTAACAGCTTAGTACACCCAAAGTTGCCCCAAAAATCCCCCTTTAAAATGTTCTTTAAATCCCTAAAAGGCTTGCTATGTCTAAAACTGAGAATTGCTGGTTGCTAGTAGAGGCAAGATGTTGCCCAAGAATCTCCGCCCTAAAAGTGCGGAGATTGTCAATCCCCTGACGGAGGCTTCTAGCGGAACATTGCGCGCAGGGAACTGGAGAGTTGATTGGCTGCCCGTGCGGCCACCAATCCCGAAAGGGCGGCGACCACCACTGTGGCAAGGCAGGTTAGCTGGGCTGCCCCCGGGCCACCCACCCCCAGTACCATCGCCATGGCGGTCAGAGGTAGGCGATAGCCACCAGCAATACCGGCCGCTGCCCCCGCCGCACCCGCCAGATCCCCCGAAATCTCAAAGGTGGTGGCGAACACCCGGCCACTGAGGTCGCCGATCGCCAGAAAAGGGACAAACACGCCGCCACAGCCCCCGGCTAAAACGGCAGCGGTGGTGGCCGCGGCCCGGAGCAGAGCTACCGCTAACAGATGGTAAGGAGTTGTTTTAATGTTTTCGGCCCAGACGATAGCGGCTCCCCCCGGTCCAAAAGCCGCTGCGGGGGTCGCCACCTGTCCGATCACGATCGCCAAGAATAGCATCACCAGGCCACCGATCAGGAGACGAGTGGCGGGCCTGTCCCGCAAGCCTCTGGCCCAGTAGATCGCCTCACCAGTGAGGGCTGTAATCGTGCCGGCGATCACTCCGATCAACAAAGTGGCACCCACCGCATCCCAGAAGTCAGTCGGGGCAACCTGCGGCACGACCAGCCGGATCAGTTGCAGCTTAAAGGCAGCGTTGACTCCCCATCCCACCAGTCCCCCGGCTAACATCGCCGCTGCCCGCTCCGGGGTGATCGGAACCTGGCGTCGCTGACTCAACTCAAACATAAAAAAGCTGCCCACCAGAGGGATTCCCATCAGAGCAGAAACACTGGCCGCACCGCCACCGATGGCCAGGGGCCGCACCAGTTGACCTAGGGCTGGATTTATGCTACCTAACCAGGTTCCCGTCGCCACGCCAATATGAGCTGCCGGTGATTCTGTTCCCATGGGCGCACCCAGTCCAACGGTGGAGAGGATGGCCAGGGCGCGCAAGGGGGCTAGATTCCAAGGGAACCGCTCTTCCGCGCCGGATGCGTTCACCACGTCACCGGTCAGGTCGGCGCGAGCAATGTCATGGGGGAAAGAGTACCAGTCCATGAGAGAACCCCAGCGACCAGAGGAAGTTGCCCCCCGGGGAGCTAAGGTCTGCACGGGTTGCCCCCTACCCAGTCCAAACAGGACTAGCACTGCTAAGGTAACGCCCACCAGAGGCAGCAGCAGTAGCCAGACTTTGTCTAGGTCAGAGGCAATCCTGAGGGTTTGCTTAATTGCCTCAGTCAGTAGTACCGCGGCCAGAGAGCCGATCAAACCGCCGAGCAGGCCGCCAACAGCCCATGGGCCTACCCTGGTTAACAGAAGTTGTAGTTTGTTATTTAGCATCGTGCCAAGAAAGTTAAACTTTTATCGTTCCTATAGCAAGTCCCTTGGAGTGGTCAAGCAAAACACCCTGAAAGTCTTTACTATATAGTTAGTAAAAGTATAGTCAAATATAAACAGACTGAATTCCATTTGAGAAATTCCCTTCACTTTTACTTCGAGAGATTAATTCTCCTTGGCTGAACTACGCACCTCTCTATCCCATAGCTGAACGGATTTGGCAATGCTTTTCTTAGGATGTTGTAACTTGAAACCACAACGGATTTAGTATAAGTTAACATTTCAATTAGACGTTTATAAGGAATAACGACAAACTTTTGGCTGTTAGCTTTGCCTATGTTAGCCTTCTGTTTCCAGCCGTCATTTTTGCCAATAACTAAAGCAGATTGAGGGTGTGTTAGTCAAAATTAACACACCATTAATTTTATTTTTAAGTCAGAACTGTCCCAATTATGGGATAGATGTTTTAATTTCTTGCATAATCATCAACCTAAAAAGATTTAATCGTGTTCAAAGATTCGGTAACGTGAGCTTTAAAATCTAACATAGAATCGAAAATATGTCTGACGATTCCCTCTTGATCAATGATATAGGTAACTCGTCCGGGGAGGACGAATAAGGTAGAGGGAACACCGAATAATTTCCGCACTCGGTTATCGCTATCACTTAAAAGGGTGAAGGGAAGATTATATTTTTGGGCAAATTGTTGATGAGATTGGGGACTATCGGCACTAATACCAATAACTTCCGCACCCGCATCGGTAAACACTTCGTAACTATCGCGGAAAGCGCAGGATTCTGCGGTACAACCCGGAGTGTCATCTTTGGGATAGAAATAAATTACCAGGGATTTTTTACCGATTAAATCGCTGACATTAACCGTTGCCCCTGTTTGGGAAGGGAGAGAAAAATTGGGAACTCGATCGCCTACTTTTATAGCTGCCATAAGATTAATTAATGAATGGATAATCGTGGATAGGGTGATGCTTTATATTCTAACCTTTTTTGGTCTTTTGTTTAGCCCGTTTAGCAGCAGCTTTGGCCGCTTTTTCTGCTTCAATGCGTTTTTGTTCGGCTTTTTGTTTTTCTTCGTCTAGTTTTTCTAGATAATAGTGATAATCTCCTGCGTAGGCAATTAATTCGCCCTCCCGAATCTCGACAATTTTGTTAGCTACTTGGGAGATAAAATAACGATCATGGGAAACAATTAAAACCGTGCCTTCATAAACTTTTAAAGCCGATTCTAACATTTCCTTGGCGGGAATATCGAGGTGATTAGTGGGTTCATCGAGAATTAATAAGTTAGCGGGAGCAAGTAACATTTTGGCTAAAGCAAGACGCGCTTTTTCGCCACCACTCAAAGATTCTACTTTTTTTAATACCGTTTCCCCACTGAATAAAAATCGCCCTAAAAGACTGCGAACTTCCACATCTTTCCAATCGGGAACTTCATCATGAATAGTATTTAAAACAGTTTTAGTTAGGTCTAAAGCTTCCGCTTGGTTCTGCTCAAAATAACTAGGAATAACGTTATGTTTACCGATTTCGATCGAGCCTTCTGTGGGGGGTTCTAACCCAACAATTAAACGTAAAAGCGTGGATTTTCCTGCACCATTTGGGCCTAAAAAAGCCACTCGATCGCCCCTTTCTATTTCCAGATTTGCTCCCAAAAAGAGAATTTTATCATCGTAAATGTGAACAAGATTTTTAATAGTTACCACTTCCCGACCACTACGCACTGCTGGAGGAAACTGGAATTTTAAGGTACGCACATCGGCAATTGGGGCTTCAATTTTTTCTACCTTTTCTAATTGTTTTTCCCGGCTTTTTGCTTGGGTACTGCGGGTGGCACTTGCCCGGAACCGATCCACGAAAGCTTGCTGTTTTTCTAGTTCTTTTTGCTGACGTTCGTAGGCACTTAACTGAGCAGATTGTTGTTCGTATTTTTGCTGTAGGTAGGCAGAATAATTACCTAAATAAGTGGTAGAAACTCCCCTTTCAGTTTCGACAATTTTGGTACAGAGACGATCGAGAAATTCCCGGTCGTGGGAAACTATGACCATGGGAGTGGTTAAATCCTTGAGGAATTTTTCTAACCATTCAATGGTTTCTAAGTCTAAATGGTTAGTCGGTTCATCGAGGAGTAAAATATCGGGAGTTTGCAGGAGAATTTTACCTAAACTCATCCGCATTTGCCAACCCCCACTAAAGGAACTGACTAAGCGATCGCCGTCATCAATAGTAAAGCCCATTTCTGGTAAAATTTTCTCGATGCGCGCTTCTAATCCGTAACCATCTAACGCTTCAAATTGTCTTTGTAGGCGATCCAATTGATGAATTAAGCGATCTAATTCTTCGGGATCAGCTTTTTCCATGCGCTGGGGAATTTCTATTAGTTGATGGTGGACTTGATTCGCTTCTTGAAACACCGTCCAAAATTCCTCCCGTACCGTCCGACGGGGATCCACTTCAAATTCTTGGGTAAGATAGCCGATATGGAGACTGGTAGGACGGATGATCTCTCCGGCGGTGGGTTCCACTTCCCCCATAATAATTTTCAGCTGGGTGGATTTTCCGGCCCCATTGACTCCCACCAACCCGATGCGATCGCCAGTTTTTACTTCCCAAGTGACATCTTTTAACACTTCTCCCGTCGGGTAAATCTTACTAATTCTCTCTAGTCGTAGCATCGCTGATTTTTCTCCAGTCCTAGGCAGTTGAGGCAGTCCGCCTCTATTGTAACATTTAGTTAAGCTTTATCTGGTCTTTGTCAAGTTTTCTCGATTGAGCCACCCGACCGTATTTTTTATTTGAAAGAGATAATAATGTTTAATCCCTACCCCATAAAAAAAGAAACGGCTAGTTTAATCACCAGAGATGGAATTAGTTTAGTTGCCGATATTTATCGTCCCGATAGTAGGGAATCTTTGCCCATTTTACTAATGCGACAACCCTACGGAAAAGCGATCGCTTCTACGGTGGTTTATGCCCATCCTAGCTGGTATGCACGTCAGGGTTATATTGTGGTAATTCAGGATGTCCGGGGACGGGGAAACTCGACGGGAAATTTTAATTTATTTGCCCATGAAATTAGGGACGGATTAGAAACCATTGAATGGGTTTTAACTATTCCTAATAATACGGGTGTGGTGGGAATGTATGGTTTTTCCTATCAGGGAATGACTCAATTATACGCCGCTACTAATGGTCATGCTGCTTTAAAAACTATTTGCCCAGCAATGATCGCTCACGATTTATATCGAGATTGGGGCTATGAAAACGAAGCATTTAATTTACAATATAATCTCGCTTGGGCAATACAATTAGCGGCGGAAACAGCTAGATTAAAAGGGGACGAAACTGCCTATCAAAAACTCTGGGTAGCTTCCCGAAATTTACCCCTTTTTGATCCTATTGCTGCCTCTCCCCAAATTCTGCAAGATTTAGCCGCCGATTCTTTTTATCACGAGTGGATTACTCGTTATCTTCCCGATGAATATTGGCAAAAATTATCCCCGCAAAACCTTTTAAAAAATATCGATTTACCGATGTTACATATCGGGGGTTGGTTCGATCCTCATCTCCGGGGAACTTTGGGTTTATACCAAGAAATGCAAGCGCGTTCTATCTATCCCCAACAGCTAATTATTGGTGCTTGGACTCATCTACCCTGGGGGAGAAAAGTAGGAGAGATAGATTATGGTCAACAGGCAATTAGTCCCGTGGATAAAATGCAGCTGCAATGGTTTGATTATTTCTTAAAAGGTCAGGAAGTGGAGTTATTTGAAAATCCTCCTATGTATCTATTTCAAATGGGGTCTAATCAATGGCGATATCTGGAAAAGTTTCCCAGAGAAAATCAGCAAATTTATTATCTTGCTAGTCAAGGTTTAGCCAATCTGCGCGAGGATGAGGGGAAATTAAGCGCGATTTTGTTAGAACCTGCGATCGAGGATACCATCGTTCACGATCCTTGGCGACCGGTCCCATCTTTAGGAGGTCATAGCGCCCTACCGGGGGGAATATTCGACCGCACTATGCTAGACTGTCGCAGTGATGTGATTACCTACACTTCTCCCCCCCTAGAGAAAGATTTAACGATTTTGGGTAGTCCCCGTCTGGATTGTTATTGTCAAGCAGATGCGGTTAGTTTCGATATCTGCGCGGTGGTTTCTCAAGTTACCCCCGATGGTCGGGTTTTTAATATCACTCAGGGTTATAAACGGGTAAATAATCCCGAATCGCCCCTAAATATTGCCCTACAGGCCACTTTTATCACTATTCCTCAAGGTCATAGCTTGCGTTTAAGTCTGAGTGCCTCTTGCTTTCCTGCACATCCCGTCAATGCGGGGACCGGCAGCTATCCCCACGCAAGTCGAGCGATCAATTTTTCTGTTATCACAATTAAGGTTTTTTGTCAAGGAAATTTTCCCGCAAAATTGCTATTACCTTTAGTCGGGGAAAGCTAAACCGCTGCGGGGATCACGAATGTATAAACCTAACACCAGGGAGGAGATAACCGTATCCCAGACGGGGGTGAATTTGTCCTGGCGTTGCCGATTGATTTTAAGCACGAATTGTCTTCTTTTGCAATTTTTAAAACCTAGTAATAGGCTAACTTTTAGTATTCATATCTTGATTAAACAACGCCGTTTCTTTGATATTGTCTTAATAGTTCTAGCAAAAGAGTTTATTATGGCGACAATATTATAGTCATTTCAATTAAGATTGAGAATATCATTAGTCGCTTTCGTACTTGGCGAAGCTATAGTTCAAGACTTCTAGGGTCGATCTTGAAAAGAGGTTGGGAAAACTTTCTGAGAATTTTTTGGGGTTTCTCGATAGAGAATAAAATCTTCTGAACCTTGATAACTAATAACTTTAGCGGGGATACCCACCGCCACCGCCTGATCGGGTAAATCTTTTGTAACTACTGCATTAGCACCGATGGCTACATTATCACCAATAATAATCGATCCAAAAATTTTCGCACCAGGGGCAATATATACACGATCCCCAATTTTAGGCACTCCCGCTTTTTCTCCCCGGCCAGCCACACCAATAGTCACTTCTTGGCTTAAATTACAGTATTCGCCAATTTGAACATCGCAGTGAACAATAATGCCGTGAGCGTGGGGTATAAACAAACCCTGACCAATTTCAGCCCGGTTAGGTAATTCTATGCCAGTAATCATTTCAAGGATTAAACGCCAAATGAGGCAAATAGCTTTTAGGAGACTCCGGAGAATAGGAAAATGGAAATGAAAATGAATCCAACGACTGACACGATATTGCAAGGTCGCCCAAAAACCTCTTTTGGTTAAAACCACTTCTAGCCAAGACAAATTGTCGGTAACAACATAGCGATCAAGATCTGCTTGAATCGCTGCTAAAATCAGTTGAAAAGACTGCAATTTTTTCATAATTTTAGATAAAAATCCACTAAAGTTTTTTCTCTATTAGTAAACGGTATTGATCCAGGATTTTTTCTAAAGAAAACTCCTCGGCTCTATTTTTTAGCCAACTCGGATCGACGTTATTTTTCAAGGTATTAAGAATTGCCGCTGCCATAGCTGCTGAATCAGCGATCGCCACTAGGGAACCGTATTTTCCTTTATCTAAAATTTCCTCTGGTCCGCTAGGGCAATCCGTCGATACCACTGCAATGCCAGCAGCCATTGCCTCTACCAAAACATTACCAAAACCCTCCCAAGCGGAGGATAATACTAAAACCTGTGCCTTTTTCATATAAGCAAAAGGATTTTCGACAAATCCCTCTAATTGTACGTCTGTATCTAAATTTAGTTCTTTAATCAACGATATAAGTTCGCTGCGGGTCTCTCCTTCTCCTAGTATTAATAATCTAGCGGGTTGCACTCGTCGAACTAAAGCAAAAGCCCGAATTAGGGTAGGAAAATCTTTTTGATGATTGAGTCTTCCCACTCCTAAAATTACTGGCGGCTGACCAAGTAAAAACCAAGGATGTTCTAGGTTTTCTTGCAGTTTGACGATTAATTCTGGGGTAACAATCGGATTATAAATTACTCGGATTTGTCGTGGTTGGATGCCAAATTTAACTAAATCTTGAGCCACTCCTTGGGAAACACAAACCACTCGGTAAGCAAAGGGATAAATCCATCGCAAAAAATAGGGAACTATTTTGCGCTTCCACTGTTGAGCATGGCGTATTTCTTGAGATAAGTTATTATGTACTGTCACAAAGACAGATATTTTTTTCCTTGCTAGGATTTTAGCCATAAGAGCAACAATATTGGTATCTTCTAGGGCTGATATCATGGCTTGTGGACGTTGATTTTGTAGATATTTGACTAGGGAGGGGATACTCCTAAACAGACTTTTGGCTTTTAAATCTATAGTATTCACCCCGGGGTCAATCTGTCCTAAGTATAAACCTTCTTTTCGAGCTAAAACTAGATCAACAAATTCTCCCTGTTGGGCAAAACCATTAGCCAAGTTAAGTATAACTCGTTCGGCCCCACCGCCATCTAAATCACTGAGAAAAAACGCTATTTTGTTCATAGTTTAATTGAGCATTATGCTGAGGTAAAAAAGGAGATAGAGCTAGGGACATATACAACAACCAAAAAATGGAGTTATGTTCGAGTAAAGTGGACTCAGTTTGATTATATAGTATCAGAAATGATAAGTACATCAACGGCCATAAACCCTCGTGATGGGATTGATAAATAGCAGAGATAATTGTGCGTCTTATAACTAATAAAAAACTCATAATAAATAGGATAGTTCCCACTAATCCGAAAGCAATAGCTAGTTCGAGGAAGCCATTATGAGAGTGGGGAGGTATATAGGTAGTACCGTAGGCTTTCTGTACATAGGAAGAAGGTCCTTTTAATCCATACCAAAACCCTACATATCCATAACCTAGCCAAGGTCTTTCTTGGATTTTATCAAGAACAGCAGACCAAATAATAGTTCTTCCTGATAGGGTTAAATCTCGACCAGAAGCAGTAATAATATCTTCTAAATTCATCCCGATCCAAAGAAATAAAGAACCTGCCAGTAAAAGCCCAGTTAACCAGAGGGGAATTCTGATATAATCTTGCCAAGAAATAGTTTGGTAAATTTGCATTAGTATGAATAGGATTATACCGATAAAAAGAGCGCTTTTAGAAGTGCTAAGTCCAATCATTCCAAAAGAGAGACAGCAAAAGGCTAAAAATAGATAGCCTTCTCTCCGATTAACTGGTGTGACCAGTAGGTTAACTAGACAAATTAAGGTCATTAAACGAGCAAAGAGATTTTTATGGAGAAAAGGACCCCTCCATGAGCCAGCATGGACTCCCGATTCTAAAGCACTAGAGGGGAAGGCAAGGCTGAAGAAAAAACTAATAATAGCAGTGATGCCTAAAGCATAAGCTGTTAGTCTTAGTTGTTCTTTAATTGCGTAGCGCGAGGCAAAATATAAGGCAAATAGACAAGTTTCTAAAAAAGCGAAGGAACGTCTTTGGGTAATCTCAGGAAAATTCGACCAGTTAGCGGAAATTAGTACCAGAATAATTAGTAACCAAAGAAAGGGATTACGGCCAAAAAATCCGATGGTATGTTGCCAACGGAGAGCCATTAGCACCAAAACCACAAAAGCGATTCCATGCTGCATTAAAGAGAGAAGTGGATCTAAGGGAGTATAGTCAGGAGAACTGACGGCTAATTCCCCCTCGGAATGGACAAATAAGCTTTCAAAAGAAAATAGTCGTGTGTAAAAAATTAGACTAAAAATAGTTATAAACTTTTCCAGTAGTGGGGGGATTCTGATCATGGTTGAAAAAGAGGATTAATCTTTGATTTCAAACAATAATAAATTCTTCTGATCTGGACTTCTATTTTTTCTCCTATGGTAAGAGAACAGAAATACTTGTGAATGAGAAGTTTTAGGTGCGGGTCGCCATTATCTTCTCGATTATAGAAGCTATAGCCGAGAGTAAAAATATTGTTAGTAAATTTCGACATTTGCGGAAAATTACTTTTAAGCCAAAAGGCAGTTAAGATATTAATTTTACCCCGTAAAGATTTTTGGTTTTTTCGTAAAGTATAAGCGTTGTTAGCATGGATTCTTTGTTGGGCAAGTTTTTCTAGGAGAATATAGCCCGGAGTTAGGGCAAAAGCGGCGTATTTTAAGTAATCATCGCTAGTAATTCTAATTTCTTCGGGCATGGGTAATAACTGCTCTAAAAAAGAGCGGCGAAAACAGATGCCAGAGGTGGCTGTACCCTCAAAGGGCATTTTTCCTCGCAGTTTTCCCTGGGACAAGCAATTTCTTAAATCATAAACTCCTGAATTGACTGATTTTGGGGTAGCATGGTCTGGGGCAGCAGTTTTATCTGTAAACATCTGCAAGGAGTGAAAACACCAACCAATATCGGGATAGTCCTGAAAAATCTCTACGACCTTTTCAACTTTATTAAGACTAAATAAATCGTCTGCATCCAAAAAACAGATAATTTCTCCGCTACTAGCAGCAAAACCCTGATTAAAAGCGGAAGCTTGACCACCATTAACTTTGAATATGGGGATAATTTGCTGACCGTATTCTTCTATCACCTGACGAGAACGATCCTGGGAACCGTCATCTACCACAATTATCTCCAGATGGGGATAGGTTTGTTCTAGGGAACTAGAAATCGCTGCCGGTAAAAAACCAGCATAGTTATAGTTATTGATTAAAATGCTGACTAGGGGCGACTGATTGGGGTTAATCATGGGCTGTTCAGGAAAAATCAGGAAGAATGTTGAAAACTATGCCAATAACTGCGAATTTGTTGGCGTGTTATCGGCAGTAGGATCACAAAAATTAGACCGAAACCCGTCCACATACCCAATTGTTGAACAAATAAGGGAAGAGAACAGGCCGCCCACCAGAGGAGGGCTAAACGATAATCGGGGCTGCCAATGATTTTAGTAATAAAAAGGTGAATCAGACCATAAGCGGGAAGGGCGATAACTTCTGCCCATCCATAGCCAACAATACCTAATTTTGGCAACAGTAACCAAGCTCCTCCTGCAAAAAGGGCGACGTGGAGAAGGTGAAATAAAGCCACATAGGTATTTTTTCTGAGAACGTAGAGTGTGGAAGAATGGAGATTAAAGAGGGAATTAGTCAAATAAGCCCAGGCAATAAAGGGATATACCTGTAGGGCGACGCGCCAGCGTTCCCCAAAAGCCAAACCGATAATCAAAGGTAAAGTCCATGCGACTACATCCAAAATCGGGCCGAGAGCGAGGACTTGTAGGCTCATACCCTCGGTAATTGCCCAGCGTAGCTTGGGCGGGTTATCTTGAATTTTGGCTAAGGCGGCCATGGAAATACGCCAAGTTGCGTGTTTAACAAAACTGAGAACTTCAACTAAACGAATGGCTAAGGCAACAAAACCGACGGCTTCTGCTCCGCCAAAACGTCCCACCAGCAGGGGATTAACTAGGTCTCGCAAAAAGAAAATCCACTGGGCTGCGGACAAAGTTATGCCGTAGCCTAACATATCTTTGACTAAAGCGAGATTCCAGAATAATCGAGGACGATAACCGGAACACCAGAAAAACAGCACCACTGACTGGAGAGTTTGCGCCCACCAAGCCGCTACTAATGCCCATGCTCCCGCTCCCTGGAAGGCGAAATAAACGCTTACTAAAACGTAGAGGCATTGATTGAGCAATTCAATCATGGCAACTTTTTTATAGTTTAATTCTCTTTCTAATTTAGCTAAGGGAATTTGAAAACAGAGGACAAAAGGTAAACTAAAAAATAGGGATATGGCAAGGGCTGAAAAATTGCCTATCTTAATCCATTGTGCCAGCAAAGGAATGGTAATAATTCCTAGTATTAAACCAAGAATACCTAGTAGAAGCATGAGGGTAAATCCCTGATGATAATTATGCGGTTCTTCTTCTGGATTAATCTCTCGAATTAGATAAAAATTAATTCCTAGCTGAAAAATCCGTTGCAGATAGGAAAAAACTCCAAATGCCGATACAAATAATCCATAATTTTCTGGACCGATTAGACGGGTAACTAAGAAGACACTGATAATACTTAAGACCATACCTAGACCTTGCCGTCCTGCTAGATAAGCTCCCCCACGCATCACTTTTGCTCTTAAGCTCATAATAGTTTTTTCCTAAGCGGGTTTTTGGGATAGATGGTTTTATAAAAGTGTGGGAATGCGTTGCAAGAACAGGAGCAAGAAATCGATATTGAGGGCTTGTAGGGCCTCCAAAAATTTTCCCTCTTTCAGGGGTTCAACAACTTTATAATAATTTTTAAACCTCTGAAGATGACGCAAATTCTTAACTAAAGCTCTGGTTAATTCTCGACTATTTTTTACTTCTATTTTTTCTAAAAACTTTTGGTTAGCTCGACAGTAAGATTCTAGTCTTAGGGAGGTTTTTTGCTGAGTCAGGGAGCCTGGTCTAGTTCTTTGATAATAGTAGGGATAGGGATAAAAAATAAACTTAGCCTCCTTTAACAAACAGTCTAAATAAAACCAATAATCTTGTCCTTGTCTGAGAGTGGGATCGTATTCAAGATTATGCGCTAGTAAGAATTGACGATTGATAATTGGTTTAGTCATCGTGACAAAGAGGCTTTTACTTTCAAACTTTTGTTTTGTAATAAAAGAAATTGGCTCTAATACCAGGGGGTGAGCAAGGGTTTGCCCACTCATTTTAATTACTGTTGTCCAGGGCGACGGTGCTTGATCATAAATGAGATACACATCATCGCTAACTAGATCTGCCTGAGTTTTTTGGGCAACTTCCAAGAGAGTTTCCAGGCGGTTTGGTTCATACCAATCATCGGAATCTAAGAGAGCTAACCAGCTACCTTTTGCCAATTTAATTGCCTTGTTTCTGGTAGATGCTACTCCAAGATTTTCTGAATTATGGATAATTATAATACGGGGATCATTAAAACTTTGGGCAATGGCAAGAGTGTTATCGGTGGAACAATCATCAATAACAATGATTTCTATATTGGTTAAGGTTTGCTCTTGGGCAGATTGAATAGCTTTGGCAATATAGGATTCAGTGTTATAGGCAGGGATGATAATAGATACTAGGGGATATGCGTTCATTTTTTAGGGTAAATTCAGAGATTTTAATATAACTAAAATACTTTTTATGTATATAGTATTTAATCAAGATAGTCAAGAGTTAAAGTAGCTTTTGGCATAGCGAAAATAAGGTTCTGATTCCCGATTAATTCTCACTCCATTAACGACTAAACCAAGCAGGTTATACTGATATTTCTTCAGTATTTCTTGCACTTGTATGGCTGTGGTGGTCTCTAGTTTTTCTGGGTTGACTACGAAAATAATCCCGTCTGTTTTGGGGCTAATTTGGAGAGTAATATCATTCAAAAGCAACGGCGGCGCATCGATAATAATAAAGTCATAAGTTTCGAGGCTTTCGTACAATAAACTCTCCATTTTATCACTATTAAATAGAGCTAATGGGTTAATAACTTGATGACCTGCTAAGATAAGATCGAGATTTTTACTAATATTCTTGATTGCTAAAGATAATTGAGTTTTTCTTGCCAAAATATCACTTAAGCCTTGATCATTGTCTAAAGACCAAATTCTCTGTTGTTGAGGATTAGGGAGATCAGCATCAATTATTAAAACCTGACTACCAAGTTCAGCTTTAGCCAGAGCTAAATTAGCAGCTACTTCTGATTTTCCTTCTCCAAAAATGCTACTGGTAACAATAACAGTTATCGGATTTTTGTCGGGATTAGCAATAGTGATTTGGGACAAAACGCGGCGATAGGCTTGACTAAATAGGGAATTGGGCTGTTCTTGAAGAATGATATTAGTCATTTTTTTATTTGGTCGAGGCAAAGAACCTAAAAAGGTATAGGGAAAAATTTTCTTGATCTCTTTAATACTTTTAAGTGAAGGAGAAACCAATTCTAACAGAAAAGTCGTTAATAAATAAGTTATACCCCCTACAACTATACCGATAGTCTCTAACTGTTTTTGCGATGATTTCGGATATTTAGAAAGCACAGCATCACTGACAATTTGAGCATTGCCTACCTGCTGTTTTTCGGTAATTTCTAGCTCCTGGAGATTTTTTCTGAGTGCTTGGTAGGAAGTTTGAGCAATTTCCACTTGACGCTCTAAAACTTTTTGGCTTTGCTCTAGTTGTGGAATTTGTTTAGCCCGTTGAGCATAGGCAGCTTTTGTTTCTTGTAGAGAAGTTAATTGCTTGATTAGACCTTTATTTTCCGCTTCATTACTGACTAGATATTCTGTCAAACTGTCCTGTAAGTCCTTGCTTTGAGACACGCGAGAATTACTTCCGGGTTGTGTCATCGCTTCTTGGACTGCCCGATTCAATAAATTCTTTAAAACCGCTTGTTTGTCTCTTAATGTTATCACCACTGGGTTAGCTTCTGTATAACGGGTGCGTTCCACGGCCAATTCTCTTTCCACCTCTTGCAGTTTCAGGCGAGCATTCTGTACAGCAATGGAATTATTAACCTTACTTTGAGCGATCGCTTTTTGGGGATTTGTGCCGATATTTTGGCGTAGTTCTTGACTTTTTGCTGCCACTTTAGCCTTTTCTCCTTGCAGTTGACTAATTTGTTGATCTAATTGCCCAATTTGCTGTACAAGTAGGCTTGCCTCTCCTCGCAAATCAACGATCTGATTCTTGGTTTTAAAGCTTTGTAAATTACTTTCTGCTTCTCTTAAAGCTTTTTCAGCTTTCGGTAATTGTTGACTAACAAATTGTTTAGCCGCCTCGACCTCTGCCCGATTCAAGGTGATATTATTTTTTAAATAGTTCTTCATCACCTCATTAACTACTTTTGCGGACTGATCTCCACTGGGACTTCTATAACTAACCATCAAAATATCGGTACCCGGTATGTTAGTAACTTTTAAATTCTTTAAAAAGTCTTCATATATCAGCAATTCTCCTTTTTTGTCCTTAAGATTTAAGTTTTTAATCACTTCAGTAACTATGGGAGCCGATTGCAAAATTTCTGCTTCTGTATCTAGAGGTGTATCTTGAACTTTTAACGAATCGAGTTTGCCAATTTTCTCACCCGCTTCCGTGACCAAGGCAGAGGTAACATTTTCTCGTTTAAACTTGAGTTTACCAGAAGCTTCGTATTGTTTTTCGGACGAAAAAGCTAAGTATAGCAAGGCCATTAATGGCAACATTGCCACAGCCGTGGCGGGGAGCCAATGACGCTTAACAATTGACCAGTATTTGAGGAAATCAATTTCCTCAGTTAGGTGTCGGTTTTCCATAAATTTAGGTACTAAAAACTTGGTTCTACAGCCAAAGATTTGGCTGCTCTAAGGGCTAATTGGTATAGGTTGGCAAGAGACCTATTGTAGTTATTGATATCCAAAGGAGTAACGAACTCTCGGGCATTTTTCCCTAATTTTAGGCGTAGTGATTCATTATTGACCAATAATTCCAACTGATCTGCCAATCCTTGCCTATCGCCAGGATTAACCAATAAACCTGTCTGTTGGTGAATTACAACTTCGCCACTGCCGCCCACGGGTGTAGTAATTACCGCTAGTCCCCAACTCATGGCTTCTAAAAGGGCCATGGGTAGCCCCTCATTGTAGGAAGGTAACAGAAAAATATCTGCTTGGGCAAGGAGCTGCTCGCGTTCTTGGGGGTTAATCCAACCAGGGAAACTAATATATGGTTCTATGCCTAAATCTTGGGCGAGAGCTTGAGCTTGGTCAACTTCACCGCTACCCGCTAAAATTAAATGGATTTTGCCTAGGGATTCTTGGCTTAGTCTGGCGAGAGCGTGCAGGAGGTCGTATACTCCCTTGCGTTGAATTATTCTACCTAAAAAAACTAAATTTAATTGCTGTCTGTTTTGACGTTCGGGAATTTGGGCGGGCAGCTGTACGGGATTATTTAGGAGCAAAACCTGAGAACTTTTTAGGCCACAATGATAAATATAATAATTCTGCCAGCTTTGGGATAGGGCAATCAGATAGGTGCATTGTTGTAGCAGCCAATCCAAGCTTTTTTTCAGAGGTGCAGCTAAGTTATCGTGGAATTCATGAAATTCACAACCGTGGGCATGGATAATAATCGGTTTACGAAAAATCAGGGCAAAGACCATCATAATACTGACTCTTAAAGCACTGCCCCTTTCCGAGAGGTGAAGATGCACTACGTCAACTTTTCCCTGCAATAACAGGCGCAAAAAAGACAGAAATGCTTGGTTAAAGGTGGCAATTAAATGCAACAAATTGCCGATTTTTGCCTTGCCCGAATAAGCTTTCCAAGTGGACAAATATTGAATTTTAATATTGGGTATAGGTGTATTTAAAATCAAAGAAGCCACTGACCCCATGCCGCCCTGTTCGTGGGGATCAGGTCCGAGCATGATCACTCTTAATCGATTAGCCATAGTTGATTCCTAAAAATAGTTGACTTTTGGAAAGAATAAATTATAAGTTGTCTGAAGACAAGTGAGTGTTAAATCACTGGAAAATATAAATCTACTGAAACAGACTTACCTCGATCTAACCGTGATTTTAATCACAATTGCGTCAATTAATAGACAGTTAATAGACAGTTTTCCCTCTTATATAGTGCCAGGTCTTAAAGTGAAGACATTCCTAAAGGACAGGACTGAAGAAAGGAAAAGTGGAGATAGCGGCTAAGGTTTTTCCACAGGTAGCTGATTTCTACAAACAATCCCTCGGAAATTTTTCGGAGTTTTCTAGAGAGAGATACTTTCCGCCAAGTAGAAGCTAGACGAGGCTCGTAACTATCCTGGCTCTCTTGAGTTTGGTGGGTAAAATGTATTCTAAGATACAGTCCTGCTGGCGAGCGAGTGGAAGGAACCACAGAGACACAGAGGACACAAAGATTGATCGCTTCTATAGTAAGTTAAACTGATCACACAATAAGAGGAATAAGAGAGCCCTATCCTGAAAGCGTTGACTTAAAGAATCACAGATATCGTGATAATAATCCGTGGGAGCTTTCCCTAAACTGGTCAGTTTAGGCTCACTGACAAAGTAAGCTAATTCCTGCTTCGATTGGGCAATACAAATTCCTTTCAGCCGGAGAGCTGCCGCTAATTCTAGTTGATGATTGTCAACGTGTTCACCGAAAATATGGGAACGGGGAACTAAAATAAAGGGAACCTTCAAGGTCGCCAATAAATCAATCGTTCCTTCTCCACAATGGGCAATAATTAAACGGGCTTTTTGGGCTAAGTCTTGAAACTCTGTTGGCTGCAAAATCGGGTATGCTTCCACATTTTTCGGTAAATGGGTACAAGAACCGTATTGGACAATCACTTTTTCTTCTGGAGAAATTATACTTAGTTTGATTAAACTATCTATCCATTCCATCAGACGATTAAAAGGATACTGCTCTGTACCGACAGTGACTAGAATCATAGTATTTTCCTCGACAATTGCCATAAATATCGGTTAATTTACCATTTCGGTCTTAGCATAACGTTGTTTTAGCTGTTCCCACTGCACATAGATAACATCTAAAAACGGTTGGGCTAATCGTGCCGATAAACTGAGAGCTTCAACCCGTGTAAAAGACTCAACAAAGACTGTTTTACATCCCAATAACTTGCCCAAAATGATAAAGGGAACGGCAACTCCTGCCCCTGTAGATAAAATTAATTGAGGACGTTCTTTGAGAAGAACTTGGGCTGCTAAGACAAAATTACGCCATAGGTTGGGAATATTGCGATTAGTCGGGGCATAAGCCCAATAAACTGGATAGTCTTGCAAGATTTCTTGGGTTTCGGGGGTACGAAAAGTGACCCAACAACAATTGTGGTTTTCCCAAAAAAGTCGCAGTTTTTGCATCGCTTGGAAATGACCTCCCGTCGAGGCAACTAATAGGACTTTCATCAGTGTTTTATCCTAGTTTATAATTGGTCGACAAAGGTTTAATAGCATGGTGATTGTAGATAATTTCCTTGCTAATATCGGTGATAATTTCAAAGGGTTAGCCCTGCTAATTACAGATGAAGGTATTCATCTCAGTACAGGACAAAATCTTTGAAAGCCTTGCACGGTAGCACTTTTGGAACATAATCCCGAAAGTCTCTCCAGATAAAGCTTGGAACCATTTTTGCCAGAGAAGAAATTATTTTTTGTCCTGTACTTAGGGTATTCATATATATGACTGAGGTTTAAATTCAAGAAATGTATCGAGGAAGAATAATTTAACTTTAGACAGTCAGTTATATGCTTTCATATTTTGCTCATCTCTTACTGGTTATTCTATAGGAGCTAGGAAAATTAATCATATCCCTTTAGATAGAGATATTAAGCTTTATTTTATAGGAGCAAAAAGACACTGCTGTAGGGATTAATTGCCTTCGTCTTCTTTCCCCCGTTAGGGAGTTGATTACTATCGAAATCCAGTTTTAACGGTCAAAACTAGAAAGTTTTATATACAGCCTTTCTCGTAAAGGTGAAGCACAGACTGCTCCTTGCTAATCAAGTATTTCAGATGCAAGAGCAAACCTCATCTATCTGAGAAATGCTGTAAGCTGTACTGCATTTAAACTGCCTATTGGGAATTTTAGTACAAATCCTCGAACTTCCTCTCACTAATCCCCGCTCCCTGCTCCCTGCTCCCCACTCTTCTATCCCTTTTAAACAGGATTTAGTATTACAGGGTAATCGCATATCGAATGAACTGTCTCTCAGATTAACTCATGTATATGTGATTAATTTTGCTTAGGTACTTAAAGGTCATAGCTTGCGCTTAAGTCTCAGTGCCTCTTGCTTTCCTGCACATCCCGTCAATGCGGGAACCGGCAGCTAAGTAGTCGTGCAAAATAAATTTCCTAGTGAAGAAAGGCACTCATGCAGGAGCCAAGAGGCAAGGGGGGGTTAGATATGTGTAATTAATTTTGCTTAGGTACTTATCCCCACCAGAGTCGAGCGATCAATTTTTCCTTTATCACAATTAAGGTTTTTTGTCAAGGAAATTTTCCTACAAAATTGCTATTACCTTTAGTCGGGGAAAGCTAAACCGCTGCGGGGATCGCGAATGTATAAACCTAACACCAGGGAGGAGATAACCGTATCCCAGACGGGGGTGAATTTTTCCGCATCATCGACCCAATAATCCATAGTAATTAAACATTGAACCCCGGAACCAATGCCCACGGCAATGCGCGAATAAGCTGGCCGATTTTCTTGGGGGTCGATGAATTGAATTTGCACCCAAACAATGCGCGCAGTTTGGCGTTTTTCTTGGATAACTTCGCCAATTTCGTGAGGATTGCGGCTATCTTCACGAGCTAACTTTTTGACCATTCCTTTTAGGGGTAATTCTTTCCAATCTCCGGGGGGAAGTAAATTATAGGAAACCTCTAAACGACAATCATCATCGGGGGGTTTTCTATCCAAAAAACGAAAGGAATTATCATCGGGTTCAAAATGCCAATCTTGGGGAACTTCAAAGCGCACTGCACCGCGACCAGCTACAAAAATACTATTACCCGGACTAGATTTCCAGTTATGATCTGGATTTAAATCGAGGGTTTCTTTGATCCATTGCAGATTGTGTTTTTTGGATTTAGCCATAGGTATAATCCTGCGATAAGAATCGGACTATAGCTGTCATTATACAGGCTTTTTCCTGAGAATTAAATAGGGTGCATCTCACTTTTGTAAATCTACTAAGTAAAACGTAGGGTGCGTTACTAACGCACCACCTATCATCAACTAAGTAGCCAGTTACAATCAAAGAACAGGAACTGAATCTCACTTTCGTAAATCTACTAAGTTGGGATTTTTAAAGGGAAACTCTCTTTTAAAATTGGGCGTTACTTCCGATTTTATCACTCAATCCAAGCTTTTGGGGGGTAGAACCCCCCAAACCCCCCGTTGGGGTCGTGGCGCCGCCCCCAAACCCCGGAGCGCATTAGTTTTTCGGTGGGATGCTTAGACGCGATTGTTCATATTTTTGTACCAATTTAAGAGTCACTGATAATTGCTTATTGTCGGTATTTCTGCAAATGTTGAGAGTTGAGAGGGAGCATCTCATTTATGCAAGTGAGTAATTATATTTATACCTAAAACTGGTTTCCAGCAAGGCTTTCAAAATAGCTTGACATAAAAACCTGATTTAGGGGTTACAAAGGTGAGATGCTCCCAGAGTTGAGAGTTGTGTTGAGATGCACCCACCAAAACTTCTATCCTCACCCTTAGGATAACTGCTGCATAATTTTTAGAAATCCCACAGCACGGGATTATCATCCAAGAAATCAGTTACCTGTTTACCAATATTATCAATTAATTTTAGGTCTTCTGGGGTTAAATTAATTGTCATTGCTTGAGCGTTATTAACTGCTTGAGCGGCATTTCTTACCCCAGCAATTGCATTAGTTTGGGGTTGCTTAATTAACCAAGCCAGAGATAATTGAGCTAGGGAACAACTATAGCGGTTAGCAATCGGTTCTAATTGAGTTAAAGCCGCTTGTACCCTCTGAAAGTTTTCGCCATGAAAGAGTTTATTTTTAATTCTATGGTCTTCCGCTGCCAACTGATAACCGTTTCTAAATTTTCCTGTTAATAAACCTTGGGCAAGGGGAGAATAGGCTAGAATAGAAATATTATTGTCTATACAATAGGGCATATTTTCCTTTTCTACCGAGCGCCAAAAGAGAGAATAGGGAGGTTGAATACTCTCAATTCTGCCGTATTGACCAGCTTCTTCCAGTTGAGAGCGGGAGAAATTGGAAACCCCTATAGCGCGAATTTTTCCCTGTGCTTTCAGATAATTAAGAGCGGCCATAGTTTCAGAAATAGGCACTATTTCCGTGTTCCATGAGCCACTAGGCCAATGAATTTGGTAAAGATCGATATAATCAGTTTGGAGGTTTTTTAAAGAGCGATGGCAAGCTGCGATAACTTGCTCATATTTGAGGTGATTAGCAAAAACTTTTGTGGCATAAATTACCTGTTCTCGCACATCGGCTAAAGCTTGAGCGACAATCAATTCCGAGTGACCTTCCCCGTAGATTTCGGCTGTATCTACAGTGGTAATTCCTGCCTCAAAAGCGGCACGAATGGCTTTAATACTTTCCTCATCTTCAATACCTGCCCACATCTTTTTTCCTGCTTGCCAAGTACCCACGAGAAGGGGAGTAATTTCTATATTAGTCTGACCGAGATAGCGTTTTTGCATAACAGTTTTTTTGATGGGTTAAGTATGCTTAGGGTTTTAGTCGAGTTTAGGGTTTAAAATCTCAGCTAAAGAGGACTAAAGTGACAAGGATAAAAACTTTTACCAGTAGGGGTGTAAAGAACAAACTTAATAAGCCACAAAAAAGACCTAATAAGCAGGTACTGAGGCTAATTATTTCGCCGTGAACATTGTAGCTAATCGACAGGGAGATTAGGGCTAGAGTAAGGAGAAAAATCATAGTTTTCTTTCCTGAGTCTCTTGAGCAGAAAAGCCGTGACTGCTCACGACTTTTCGCCGTTTCTATATCTATTATTAGCTCGATTACTTAGCTATTGACATCCGGGTAAAGTAAACTTTTTTAACGGAAAAGATTTAAAAATCCGTTGAAGAGGCCTGTCAGACCGGTAAAGGGACTTAAAACCGTGCCGAGGGTGTCGGTAGCAGATGCCAGACCGCTACGATGAACCACAACCACATCATTATTGCGGAGAATCGGGTTAGTTTTCTCGTTGATACCCTGGGAAAAATCGATGTTAATTGAGGTTTTGGTAACGGTCCCGTTAGGATTGAGACGAATTAATTCCACTGTGGACTGATTGGCCCGACGCTTATCAAAGTCTCCTGCGGTTAAAATTGCCTGATTGAGAGGGGTATTGGGAGGAACTTCAATTGTCCCCGGTTTTTTCACCTCCCCGACCACTTTCACGTTAATGGTTTTAGGGGCAAAACTGGCCGATGCTAGGGTTTCCGATTCCTTGGCCGAGATTTCAGTAGCGGTGGGGATAATCACCGTATCACCTTCTTGAAGAAAGATATCGCCGGTCATATCACCTTTATCGAGCAAACTCCAGAGATCTACGGGGATTTTCTGCTGGGAACCGTCACGAGTATAACGCAGCACTTGTACCTGTCGGATATCGGCCAGAGGTTTGATGCCTCCCGCTTGTTGGATAGCTTGGGTTAGTCGGGCCGGTTTCCTGGTGCCGCCGCGATCTTGGTCATTATTGTTGTTATTGTTATTGTTGGCAGTGGGGACAATACGATGGGACCCCGGACGATAAACTTCTCCCACCACAGTAACATTAATTTCTCGATCGCTATCTAGTCCAAAATTGGCATCGGCTAATTGATTGACTTCCCCGACGCTAAGGGTCGTTTTAGTGGGAATAACGATGCTATCGCCATCTCTGAGGCTAATATCTTGGGTTTTATCGCCTTTTTGGATTAATTGCCAGAGATTCGCTTGAATTAGCTGTTCTTGTCCCTTGAGGTTGCGTCGGATTTGAACTTGACCAATATCGGCCACCGTAGTCACTCCCCCTGCTTGCCGGATTATTTCGGTCAATAGGGGCGTTTTTTGGCTTTGTTCGGGGTTAATTGTATAAGTACCCGGACGATTGACTTCCCCCGCGATGGCGATTTGCAGAGGCCGGGGGGTGAGAATGCTAACAGTAACCACGGGACGCTTGAGATAGGTGGTGTAACGTTTAGCGAGGGTTTGGCCGGCTTCGGTGACGGTCATTCCCTCCACTTTGACGCTACCAATCAGAGGTAAAGTCAGGGTTCCATCGGCTAAAACAAGGAAATCGCCGCTTAAATCGGCGACTTGGTAGACGGTGACGCGGACTTTATCTCCTTCTCCTAGGGTGTACTCTTTGCTTTCTGCGGGGATAGGAGCAATCGCCTCTTTAGCGGGTGCAGGACTACTCGGAGGAGTGGCTTGGACTGGGCGAGCCTCTAAGGAAGTTAGGGGGGCAATAGTGCCGATAATTAATAGATAACGTAGGGATTTACTGATTAAATCCTGTAATTGGTTGCTATTTAACATGATCAATAGGATTAATTTTATCGTTAACATTGGCGATCAGTGTAGCACAAATAGTCGATCGCCTATGGAAACCCCGTGTAATATCGCATCTATCGAGAGTTACCGCTAACTGTAAGATAGTTTTAACGATTGCCTGTATGTAAAGGGGTATATTAATTTTATGACAGCTACTAGCACAATTCCCGATTTTTGTCAAGGAATAAAATATTTTGGGGGTTCCTTACCCGAATTTGATAAATATGCAGGAAAAGCCGCTATCGCTGAGGGAAAAACCGCTATTATTGCCGCTAATGACCCGAATGCTATCTATCAAACCCTCCTAGCCGCCGATGCTTTGCGTTACCTCACCCTACAAATCACCGCTACCAAAGAATCGGGACACCCCGGCGGTTTTGCCAGCGCTGCCGACGTAATTGCCTCTTTGATGATGTTGGGCCAGAAAAATATCTTCACCGAAGTGGGCCATCATGCCCCCGGTTTTTATAGTAACGTCTTTCTCGATCGCTCTCTCGAAGCCATGGGCATCAGCAACGTCAGGGAATTGGGAGAACGTTTTCGGGAAAAACACGGACTTTTAGGGCATCTTTCCGGACAAATCCCCGGACTGCTCGGGCCGGCTGGTCCTTTGGGCCAAGGCCAACATTTCGCCATGGCGGCGGCCAAATTACACCCTAATACCCTTTTCCCTGTGACTATCGGGGATGGTGGTTTAGGAGAACCGTATATTATGAGTAGTTTTGGTCATTTTCACACTGCTTATCCCGAAATTACCAATTTTCTACCGATTTTAGTTTGGAATGGCTATTCCCAAGAACACCATAGCATGGTGTCCCTGAAAACTAACGCCGAAATGGAAGCCTATTGGCGCGGTAATGGTTTCGAGGAAGTGATTCTCATTAATGCCAAAGACTTCGATAATGCTCATCAAAATGGGGAATATGTAGATAGCACCAAATTCTCTTTTAACCAGCGTCTGGAGTTCATGAAAGCGGTGTTAATGGCCACGGATAAAGCCGCCCAATTAGCTTTAGGAGGTAAACTAACCGTTATCATTATTAAACAACTTAAAGGGGCGGGAGTTCACAAACGGGGAGCGGCTTCCCATAATCTTTATCCAGGAGATTCTTTAGAAAAAGATTATATCGTTGCTGCCTTACAAGAACGCGCTTTACCCCCTGAAGCTTGGGCAATTGTTCGTACTAATTTCGAGCGCTCTGGAGGCGGTCCGGCAGTGGAAACAGTGGTAACGGAAAAAGTCTTCCCGCTGCCGGATTTAGGAACCTTACCGATGACGGAATATACTGTGGGTGGTGATAAAAAAGTGGCCACCACTGCCATGGGGGAATTAGTGGTAGCTGTGGGTAAAGCTGACCCCAATTTTGTCGTCACTAATGCTGATGGTAATGCCGCTTCGGGAATTAATAATATTAACGTCGGTTTAAAGATTATTCACCCCACCAGCGATGATACCTATTTCCAAGCACCTAACGGTCAAGTTTATGAGCCTTTAAGCGAGGATGCCTGTGCTGGATTAGCCGTCGGTTTATCTCTCTTGGGAGCGCGGACTTTATGGTGTTCCTACGAGTCTTTTGCTATCAATGGTTTACCGATTTGGCAGACTGTAACCCAAGCGATGGCCGAGTTACGTCGTCCCACCCCTTCTACTATTACTTTATTCACCGCCGGAGCCTTAGAGCAAGGGCGTAATGGTTGGACACACCAACGCCCAGAGATTGAAAATTATTTCGCCGCTATGATGCGAAATGGCAATATTTTTCCTCTCTTTCCCTGCGATGCTAACAGTATTCAAGTCTGTTATGAATGGGCGTTAGGAACTAGCAATAAAGGCATTACAATCACCGCTAGTAAATCGCCTTTACCGGTGCGAACCACTTTTGAGCAAACCCGTCAAGCTTTAGAAAAAGGCGGCGTAATTCTCCACGAATCGGAAGGCAGTAAAAAAGTTGTTTTTGCCGTCATTGGTGATATGACTTTATTACCCGTCTTTGAGTCTGCACAACAGTTAGAAGCAGCGGGAATCGGTGTAAAAATCGTCTCGGTAATTAATCCCCGTCGTCTCTACCGTCCTAGCGATGTGATGAGTGAAACTAGCTCGGCAGCTGATAATAATTTCCTCGATGATGCTGGTTTTGACAGTCTCTTTGCCGGTGATGCTTTAATCGGAGTAACCGGTGGTACAAGCGCCATGTTAGAACCGATTATGTTACGCAGTAACACCCGTCGGGATGTCTTCGCTTGGAAACGGGGAGAAACCACCGCCAGTGCCGGGGAAATTATGGCCTATAATGGCTTAACTGCCAATGCTTTAACTGTGCGTGCTACCCAGTTATTAGGCTAAGTTCCCAGTTAGTTTTTTTTGATTATTCCCTACTCTCTCTGATTGGAAAGTAGGGATTTTTTCTCAGGTCACTTTCGCCAACGGAGTAAACTTTTAATAATTTTCCATAGGCGAGGATATTGGAGGGATAGATAGCGTTTAATATGGGATTTTAAACTAACTAAATCCTGAGATTCTTTCAGTTCTCTATCTTGATAAAAACGAATTAAATCATCCCGTCTTTTCAGTAAAATTTTAATTTGTTGGTAATCTTCTGAGCTTAAAACTTGATGGGGTTGAATATTTTCTGGCAGCGGGCGCGGGATGTAAAAAGTTGTATGAGATGGTGATAATTCCTGGTCTGGACGTTCTTTGGTATAGAGATAGATAGAAAGAGATTTACGCGATAAATGCCGTTGATTTTCTGGTAAGTTAATCTGAGAAAATCCATGCCATGAATATTCATTGGTTTCAAAAATAACACAACGATTAAAGATGGGTACAAAAGATTTAATCTTATTTTCTTCCGGTTGACGAGGATTGGAATGTAACTCGAGATTCCCTCCCCAATCTGCTTGCCATTGGGGATTTAAATAGATTAATAAATTCAAGCGGCGATGATACCAATGACGCTCATCGAGGTTAAAATCAATGTGAGGGTCTAATTCTTGACCCTGTAAATTTTCGTGGGTTCCACCCCCATAAAAACTAGGGTCTGGAATTAAATTATCGACACCGGTTAATTCGGAAATTAACTCTAAAAACTCTTTAGCTTGAACGTAGCGGCCAAACTGTTGATAAACACCCCCTAAACCGATTAAATCCTCATTAACCGCCTTGCCGCCAACTTTTCCTAACTCACTAATGGCTTTTTGCGGATTAAAACTGGGAAAATTTTCCAGCAAAATTTGCGCTTGCTCCCTAACTAAAAAATTATCGATGACCAAATGCTTAAACGGTTGCGCTGTCTCAAAATCTTGACGATAGACAGAAGATTTCTCATAAACAAGGGGATTAATAAACATTAGACAGCTTTTTTGTTGGTATGATAAATTGTAGCAATCAGACTAGCAAAATAAAGATTAACTCTCCTATTGACCTCATCGCCTATGGACTGGTGGCACAAACTCAAAGATAATCCTCTCGCCCGTTGGGGAGCAGTTTTACTGTTAATCTTCTATTTAAGCGTAATGGCGGCGGATTTTGTCGCTCCCTACTCTCCCTACTCCTCCCAACCCGGTCAGTCTCTCCTACCCCCCACCCAAATCTTTTGGCGCTCGCAGTCGGGAAGTAACAAGGGTGAGTGGATTGGCCCCCACGTCTATCCCACCACTCAAAGTGCTATTAATATAGAAACTGGTGAGCGGAAGCTAATGAGAGATTTTAACAACCCCTTGCCGCTGCGTCTCTTGGTTAAGGGTGAAACCTATAATTTCGGTCAAATTCGCCTACCTTTGCCGCCAAAATGGCAGGAAGTAACTTTATTCCCCGGTATCCCTTTTGATCTCCATCTGTTCGGAGTCATCGGCGATGGTAGAATCAATATATTGGGAACCGACGAATCGGGACGCGATAGTTTTAGTCGCTTGATTTTCGGGGGCAGAATTAGTTTATTTATCGGTTTGGTCGGGATTTTAATTTCTTTCCCTATCGGTTTATTTGTCGGTGGCGTTTCTGGCTATTTTGGCGGTTGGTTAGATGCAATTTTAATGCGTTTTGTGGAAGTTTTAATGACTATCCCCGGCATATATTTACTCGTGGCCCTAGCGGCCGTTTTACCCGCAGGATTAACCAGCACCCAACGCTTTTTATTAATCGTCCTGATTACTTCTTTTATCAGTTGGTCGGGATTAGCGCGGGTAATTCGCGGTCAAGTTTTATCCCTGAAAGAACAGGAATTTATTCAGGCTGCTAAAGCTATGGGAGCAAAACCCCTTTATATTATTCTGCGTCATGTGCTGCCCCAAACTGCCAGTTATATCATTATTTCTGCTACGTTAGCCGTGCCTGGTTTTATCGTGGCCGAATCGGTTTTAAGTTTAATTGGTTTGGGAATTCAACAACCAGATCCTAGTTGGGGAAATATGCTTTCTCTGGCTACCAATGCCTCAATTATTGTTCTACAACCCTGGTTAATTTGGCCAGCTGCTTTGTTAATTATTCTCACCGTTTTAGCTTTTAATTTACTCGGTGATGGTTTACGCGATGCCCTAGATCCTCGCAATTTAGAGAGATAATTTAGTTATTTTATCAGTCAGGAGGCAGTCAGCAGCAGGCAGGAGATAGATTTTAGGGGTTGGGGTTTTGGGGTTTTAGGGTTGTAGTTCAATTTCCCCACCTCCCCACCTCCCCACCTCCCCACTTCCCCACTTCCCCACTTCCCCACTTCCCCACTTGCCATTATGAATAGAATCAGTAAAACTTTTAATAATTTCGCCGATAGTTTGGTGATTTATAGTCAAAGATACGGGAAAATAAGCTGGGTAATATTTTTAATTATCTTTGCCTGTATCATGACGATAACCTTTAATTATCCGGCACAATCGACCAATCAACCCCAAGAAAAACCCGAAATTCGTGGAGTTTGGTTAACTAATATCGATAGTGAGGTATTATTTAAACCAGAAATCCTAAAAGATGCCCTTGATAGGTTGGCTGATTTAAACTTTAACACTATTTATCCCACGGTCTGGAATTGGGGTTATACACTCTATCCTTCTAGGGTAGCAGAAAAAGTGACGGGACGAGCGATCGATCCCCATGAATCTTTAAAAAATCGTGACTTTTTAAAGGAAATAATTAGCCAAGGTCATCGAAAAAAATTAAGAATTATTCCCTGGTTTGAATTTGGTTTTATGGCTCCTGCGGATTCAGAATTAGCAAAACGACATCCCGATTGGTTAACCCAAAGACAGGATAAAAGTGTGATTTGGTGGGAAGGAAAAGTGCATCAACGGGTGTGGTTAAATCCCTTACATCCGCAAGTACAAAACTTTATTACGGATTTAGTCAGCGAGATTATTACTAACTACGATATAGAAGGAATTCAGTTTGATGATCATTTTGGTTATCCCACCGATTTTGGCTATGATGAAACCACGATTAAACTCTATCAAAGGGAACATTCGGGACAATTACCCCCGCAAGATTACCAAGATAAAGCATGGATTCAATGGCGGGCCGATAAAATTACTGACTATATGAATACTTTAGCCCAGATGATTAAAAAGCGCCAACCTACAGCGATTATTTCCCTATCTCCTAATCCCTACACTTTCTCCCTAGAATCCTATCTTTTAGATTGGCAAAAATGGCAACAAAAAAACTTGATTGATGAGTTAATAATACAAGTGTATCGAACTGATATGAACGCCTTTGACTGGGAATTATCGCAACCAGAATTACAGCAAGCTAGAGAATCTATCCCCGTGGCTATTGGGATTTTATCTGGTTTAAAAGGTCGTCCGATTCCGATGGTTAATATTACTCAACAAGTGGAAAAATCGAGACAACAAAATTTTGGCGTTTCTTTCTTTTTCTACGAAACTTTATGGAATATGAGCAATGAATCTCCTTCCTATCGACGCAGGATTTTTCGAGAAATACTCCAGTCTGCTAATCCTCGCTAAAATTAGGGAAAATTGCTGACTTTCAGCTAAATTATTGCCCTAACCCGGCTATAGTTTCTTAAGTTTATCTTTAAATTAAGAAAAAGCAGCAGGGAGAAACTAGAATCGCTAGAATGAAAGAAGACTCTCTTTTATCACTTTATCCATGCTGATCAGACATAACCGAAGCTCGATCGCTAAACCTATTTTACTGTTTCTCGGCTGCCTTGTGATCGGGCAGTTGGGGGTATTAGTGGTAGCCAATAGCCTCTGGTTTACCGAGATGGGTTATTTAAACACTTTCCTGAAACAATTATCTTGGCAACTAGGATTAGGTTGGGGAAGTGCGATTCTTTCTCTACTCTTTATTTTTACTAATTTACGTTTAGCCCAGCGTTTTCGTTGGCAAAAAGCCAAGGAAGATAGTTATCCTCTTAGTCCTCAATCTCCTAGTATTAATTTACTCGGTCTTTTGATTATCGCAACGGGAATTGGAGCTTGGATCGGGTCAATGTTATTGTATTACAGTAAACTAGCCCTCAGTCTCTGGACACCAGATTTTAATCTCCCTAACCTTAGTTCTTCCCTAAGTTCTCCTCTGGAAATAGTTTGGATTAGGCAAGTATTAACTGATATTTCCAGTAATTTGTGGCAAGGGTTAATTATCGCTTTTTTAGTCTTGGGATTATTAATTAAAACCGAGTATTTTTTGCGAATAATATCTATAGTATTCACTGTCATGCTATCTTTCATTATTGCTGGGCAGTGGGCGAATTTTTTAAAATATTTTTATGGTGTTCCTTTCAATATTAACGATCCTCAATACGGGAATGATTTAGGTTTTTACATCTTTCAATTACCCCTGTGGCAGTTACTAGAATTATGGCTCACTGGTGTGGGAATATATACTCTTTTTGCTGTTATTTTAACCTATCTTTTTTCGGCCGATAGTCTTTCTCTGGGAACATTTCCGGGGTTTTCCCGTCCGCAACTGCGTCATTTATACGCCCTGTGGAGTGGGTTAATGGGGCTGCTAGTATTACACCATATTATTCAGCGTTACCTGCTACTTTATTCTCCGGAAGGGGTAGTTTATGGTGCGGGTTATATCGATGTTCATGTTGGTCAATTTATTGAAATTATTCTGGGAATTATTGCAGGAATAACCTCTATATGGTTAGGAGAAAAAGCATTATTTGGTAAAAAAGACCGTCGCAAGTTATACAAAAATACTAAGAAAAAGTTGGTATTTTTCCCCTACTTAGTTCCTGTATTTCTCTATTTAATTGTTTGGATAAGTGGCACAATTATCAGTGGACTATTGCAAAGAACTGTCGTACAACCGAATGAATTAGTGAGAGAAAGACCCTATATCGAAAGAAGTATTCAATCCACAAGAGCGGCTTTTTCCTTAGATAGAATTGATGCCCAAGTTTTCGATCCACAGGCCGAATTAAATGCCGAAGTTTTAGAGAGAAACCATCTAACTATCGATAATATTCGTCTTTGGGACACCAAACCACTGCTAGAAACTAACCGACAATTACAGCAAATTCGCTTATATTATAAATTCCCCGATGCTGATATCGATCGCTATCGGGTACGAGTAGGATTGCCTGAAAAAATCGAAGAACGTCAAATATCTGAAAAACAACAGACAATTATTGCCGCTAGAGAATTAGATTATAGTGCGGTTCCCACTTCTGCTAACACTTGGGTGAATAAACATCTCGTTTATACCCACGGTTATGGGTTCACTCTTTCCCCGGTTAATTTAGTGGCTGCCGGGGGTTTACCCTACTATTTTGTCAAAGATATCGGCACAAATAAAGACGAAGGGGCCCTACAAACCTCTAGCGAATTAATTGATTATAGTATTCCCATTGGTAAACCCCGCATTTACTACGGGGAATTAACTAATAATTATGTGATGACTCCCACCACCGTAGAAGAATTGGATTTTCCTAGCGGGGATGGAAATGTCTATAATACCTACGATGGTAAGGGAGGAATCCTAGTGGGGACGGGGTGGAGACGTTGGCTATTTGCCCTTTATCTGCGGGATTGGCAAATGTTATTTAGCCAAGATTTTACTCCCGAAACTCGCTTATTAATGCGTCGTGATATCCAAAATCGTGTGCAAACTATCGCCCCTTTTTTAAATTATGATCGCAACCCCTATTTAGTAGCGGCAGATGTGGGCGATAGTAGTAGTAAATTACATTGGATTATTGATGCTTATACTATCAGCAATCGCTATCCCTATTCTGACCCGGGGAAAGATAAATTTAACTATATTCGCAATTCGGTCAAAGTGGTAGTGGATGCCTATCATGGAACGGTGAATTTCTATGTTGCCGATGAAAATGATCCAATCATTCAGACGTGGAGTAAAATCTTTCCTCATCTCTTTAAATCTTTAGCAGAAATGCCGAAAACTCTCCGCAGTCATATCCGTTATCCCGAAGATTTATTTAGTACCCAAGCGGAAAGATTATTAACCTATCACATGACCGATCCGCAAGTATTTTATAATCGGGAGGATCAATGGGAAATTCCCCTAGAAATTTACGGCACGGAACCCCAGGCTGTATCACCCTATTATTTAATCATGAAACTGCCCGATTCCGACAAAGAAGAATTTATTCTCCTCCATCCCTATACTCCCTCTAGTCGGCAAAATTTAATCGCTTGGTTAGCGGCGCGTTCAGACGATAGAGAGTATGGTAAGTTATTACTCTATCAATTTCCTAAACAAAGGTTAGTGTACGGACCGAATCAAATTGAGGCTTTAATTAACCAAGATCCAGATATTTCTCAACAGATTTCCCTTTGGAATCGGGACGGTTCTAAAGTTTTGCAAGGACATCTATTAATTATTCCCATTGAACAATCGCTGCTTTATGTAGAACCTTTGTATCTAGTGGCAGACCAAAATAGTGTCCCGACAATCGCTAGAGTAACAGTTGCTTATCAAAATAAAATTGTCATGGAACCAACCTTGAAGGAAGCTTTAGAAAAGCTATTCTCAGGTGATCAGAGCTAAATTGCCGCTAATTGGCCACAAATTAGCAAGAAAGCTGATGCTGGTTCCAGAACGATCCTCAATATCCCCGAATTTGCCCAGAAAATTGACTGCTCTGGTTAATCAGCCAATTTTAAAATCCAGTATCATCAAAGGATTGAGTTATGCTTTTAATTAGAAAAGTGGGCAATTAATTCTGTGCGAGATAAATTAATTATTAAAGGGGTAAACTCCTCCACTGGTAATAATAAAATGCGCTCGATGATTAGGGACAAATCTGGGTCTAAATTACCAAAACGAGCTTTCAATAAATTTTCTATCACCAGACGTTCTCCCTGTTGAAGACCCTGTTGAAGACCTTGTTGAAGACCCTGTTGAAGACCCTGTTGAAGACCCTGTTGAAGACCCTGTTGAAGACCTTGTTGACGGCCAGCATCCAGTTCTTCCTGAAGACGGGAAGTGTATAAAGGTGATAATCTCATAATTAACTCTCTGTCCTCCTGTTCAAGCTCTTGATCGTTAGTTAAAGAAGTTCTCAAGTTTAATAATAATTCTAGAGCATTTACCCGAAAAGGATGGTCCTCTGGTAACGATTCTAACTCATCGATCGCCCTTGCTTGTACTTTTCCCCGGCCTAAAATTCTTAACCAGAGAGTTGCTTCTGTTGGGGGTAATTGATGGATAACGGTGATTGCCGTGCGTAAAGAGGGAGCCAAAAAATAGATACCTTCCCCCCAATTCTCCTCATCTAATTTAGCTCCGAATCCTCCTAACAGTTGCGAGGAAGCACTGGGAGTCAAAATCCAGAGACGGGGGATTTCCCCATCGTTAAGATTCGTTTTCTGACGATTTGCTTGACGATTAATTTCCCCTTCCACTTCCAATAGTTTTAACAGACAAGTTCTAATTTCTGTAGCGGTGACAGGATTACGAAAGGGTTCAAATAAACAGGGATTAATCGCCATTTTTCCCAGTAATCCCAGCAGTTCTCTAGGATTATTATCGAGAATCTGGGGTGAAAACCAGACATCGATTTCTCGTACTTCTCCTCGGACAACCCGTGCCGATTTTACCTCTCCCAGAGAAGATAATAATTCTTCGAGATAATCTTTGGCAAACTGGTCATGAATAAATCTAGTCATAGGTTTATCTAACATGATTTAATAACTTATCTCGTAATTGCTTAATCCTCAATATCCCCGAATTTGCCCGGAAAATTGACTGCTCTGGTTAATCAGCCAATTTTAAAATCCAGTATCATCAAAGGATTGAGTTATGCTTTTAATTAGAAAAGTGGGCAATTAATTCTGTGCGAGATAAATTAATTATTAAAGGGGTAAACTCCTCCACTGGTAATAATAAAATGCGCTCGATGATTAGGGACAAATCTGGGTCTAAACTACCAAAACGAGCTTTCAATAAATTTTCTACCACCAGACGTTCTCCTTGCTGAAGACCCTGTTGAAGACCCTGTTGAAGACCCTGTTGAAGACCTTGTTGAAGACCTTGTTGAAGACCTTGTTGAAGACCTTGTTGAAGACCTTGTTGAAGACCTTGTTGAAGACCTTGTTGACGGCCAGCATCCAGTTCTTCCTGAAGACGGGAAGTGTATAAAGGTGATAATCTCATAATTAACTCTCTGTCCTCCTGTTCAAGCTCTTGATCGTTAGTTAAAGAAGTTCTCAAGTTTAATAATAATTCTAGAGCATTTACCCGAAAAGGATGGTCCTCTGGTAACGATTCTAACTCATCGATCGCCCTTGCTTGTACTTTTCCCCGGCCTAAAATTCTTAACCAGAGAGTTGCTTCTGTTGGGGGTAATTGATGGATAACGGTGATTGCCGTGCGTAAAGAGGGAGCCAAAAAATAGATACCTTCCCCCCAATTCTCCTCATCTAATTTAGCTCCGAATCCTCCTAACAGTTGCGAGGAAGCACTGGGAGTCAAAATCCAGAGACGGGGGATTTCCCCATCGTTAAGATTCGTTTTCTGACGATTTGCTTGACGATTAATTTCCCCTTCCACTTCCAATAGTTTTAACAGACAAGTTCTAATTTCTGTAGCGGTGACAGGATTACGAAAGGGTTCAAATAAACAGGGATTAATCGCCATTTTTCCCAGTAATCCCAGCAGTTCTCTAGGATTATTATCGAGAATCTGGGGTGAAAACCAGACATCGATTTCTCGTACTTCTCCTCGGACAACCCGTGCCGATTTTACCTCTCCCAGAGAAGATAATAATTCTTCGAGATAATCTTTGGCAAACTGGTCATGAATAAATCTAGTCATAGGTTTATCTAACATGATTTAATAACTTATCTCGTAATTGCTTAATCCGATCACGATATTTAGCTGCTGACTCGAATTCTAGATTTTTCGCCGCTTCTTTCATTTGCGCTTCTAGTTGTTGAATTAACTCGGGAATTTGTTCCAAAGAAAGCTCTTCTATATTCTCACAAACCTGCTCTAATTGTTGGGAATTTAGGCGACGGGAAATATCCAGAAAAGCCAAAATTGAATTACTTGACCTTTTAACAATCGGTTGCGGAATAATCCCATGTTTCTGATTATACTCCTGTTGAATAGCGCGTCGTCTCTTGGTTTCTTCGATCGCATTAATCATACTATCGGTGAGATTATCTCCGTAAAGAATTGCCTGACCGCGAATATGACGAGCGGCCCGGCCGATAGTTTGAATTAAAGAGCGGGTAGCCCTTAAAAATCCTTCCTTATCTGCGTCTAAAATCGCCACTAAAGACACTTCCGGCAGGTCTAACCCCTCGCGAAGCAAATTCACCCCGATCAGCACGTCAAAGACCCCTTCTCGCAGGTCTTGGATAATTTCAATCCGTTGAATTGATTGAATTTCTGAATGCAGATATCTAACTTTAATTCCCCTTTCTTGCAAGTATTCGGTTAAATCTTCCGCCATGCGTTTAGTTAAAGTGGTAATCAAAACCCGTTCATTTAACTGCACTCGCTCCTTAATTTCCCCTAATAAATCATCTACTTGTCCCTCGGTTGGTCGCACAAAAATCTCAGGGTCTAAAACTCCCGTCGGTCGGATAATTTGTTCAACAATGCGATTTTCTGACTGTTCTAATTCCCAATCTCCCGGAGTAGCCGAAACAAAAATACATTGATTAACTTTCTGCCAAAATTCTTCCGACTTCAAAGGACGATTATCCGCAGCACTGGGTAAACGAAACCCGTGATCGATCAAAACTTTTTTTCGTGATTGATCGCCATTATACATCCCGCGAATTTGCGGCACACTAACATGAGATTCATCCACAACTAATAACCAATCTTCGGGAAAATAATCCACCAAACATTCCGGCGGTTCCCCCGCTAATCTACCCGCTAAATGCCGCGAATAATTTTCTACGCCATTACAATAACCCACTTCCTGCAACATTTCTAAATCATAACGAGTCCGCTGATCCAAACGTTGCGCTTCCAGTAATTTGCCCGCTTTTTCTAACTCCAATAAACGGTTATCTAACTCGGTTTTAATATCCCGACAGGCCACCTCTAAACGCTCCTCCGGGGTAACAAAGTGACGGGCCGGATAAATACTAATTCGCTCTAATTTTTGCAAAACTTCCCCCGTCAGGGGATCGAGATAACGAATACTTTCAATCTCATCGCCAAAAAAATCAATTTTAATAACCCGATCCTCGTAAGCGGGAACAATTTCCAAAATATCGCCCTTCAGACGAAAACGACCGCGAGTTAACTCTAAATCATTGCGATTGTACTGCACTGACACCAAGGCCCGTAATAATTGCCTTTGGTCGAACTCTTGACCAACTGTTAAGGAAATCGCCGCTTTTAGGTATTCCGCAGGCATTCCTAAACCATAAATACAACTAATGGAAGCGACGACGATCACATCCCTGCGTTCAAATAGCGATCGTGTGGCCGAATGGCGCAGCATATCGATCTCATCATTAATCGAAGAACTCTTTTCGATGTAGGTATCGCTGACGGGAATGTAAGCCTCTGGTTGATAGTAGTCGTAATAGCTGATAAAGTATTCCACGGCGTTATTGGGGAAAAATTGCCGCAATTCGTTGCATAATTGGGCCGCCAGGGTCTTATTATGGGCAAGGACGAGGGTAGGCCTGCCGATTTTCTCGATCACAGCGGCAATGGTGAAGGTTTTGCCGGTGCCAGTTGCCCCTAGGAGGGTTTGGAAACGATGCTGGTTTTGCAGGGAATCTACCAATTGATCGATCGCTGCCGGTTGATCCCCAGTGGGTTGAAAGGGTGCTTGTAGTTGAAAAGCGGTCATTAGCGGCTAGGTGTAGAGAACAGGCAAAATAAATTATCAATCAAATTACCAACACTGATAGGGTTTTGGGAAAGAAAGATGTATCTTAATATTAGAGAGGATTTTAAAAAAAGATTAAAAGTCTTCGAGAATACCCTAAACTTAAATCTTATTGTTTTCCCGAAGCTATTAACGGAAAGGAGTATCAGGTTATGACGGTGGAAAATCTAGAAACGAACGGGACTCAAACCCCAGCAACCACAGAAGAAAAGACCAGCAGCCCACGCGGTAAAGCTACTACGGCTAAAACCGCCAAAGATAAAGAAGTGGTCGCCCTTTCGGTGAAAAACAACGCTGAATCGGCTTCCAAAGCCTTAAAATTCTATCAACCTGAACATCGCTTACCCGAAAATCGTCCTGTTGGTACTAGCCATCTTCACTTCACGGAAGATGAAATGTTACCCGGGAGCCGTCCCGTGGAAGTTAGCCATCTGAAAGTGGTTAGTACCTATTCTTCCGTCGGTGGATTGCGTCCTGTCGGCTCTAGTGGTATGGAAGTCAGTAGCACTCTAGCGATTTCTGGCAATCGTCCGATCGCTCTCAGTCATCTGCACATTAGCGAAACTTATACAGTCATGGGTAATCGTCCCGTTGCTTCCAATGAAATCGATGATCCCGAAACTTTAATGGGATTTTTGGATTAATTGTTTTGTTGATCAAGACGGATTTTTTCCCTGTCCCGGACGGGGAATTTATTTTTTCTAGCCCACCGTTTTTAATCCCGATGCTGTTTAAGCAAAAATTTTTCTTAATTGTCTCGTTTCTAATAGTGGTTTTTTGCGGTTTCGGATTATTAAATCTTACCTACGATGCTTCAGTTTTAGCGCAAGAGGAATATTATCAGATTCGAGCGCTTCATAGTCGCGATGGTATCGGTAAATTTTATCTAGGACGGGAAATCGCTAAAGTCATGGGACACCAAGAAATGTTATGGTTAGAACGTCCTAGTCGCCGTTTCACGGAAAAACCCGATGATCTGATCACCGCACTACATTTAAAACCCACAGACCTAGTGGCAGATATCGGCGCGGGGACAGGTTATTTGAGTTTTCCTATGGCGAATTTAGTAGAGCAAGTTTTCGCCGTCGATGTGCAACCGGAAATGTTAGGGGCAATTGATTTTTTAGCCGAGGAAAATCAAGTTAAGAATGTCACCACAATTCTCGCTACAGAAACCGATCCCAAATTGCCTATAAATGCGATCGATTTAGCTTTAATGGTCGATGCTTATCACGAGTTTTCCTCTCCCCGCGAGATGATGGAGAATCTGGTCAAATCCTTAAAACCCGATGGTAGGGTGGTATTAGTAGAATACCGTCGTGAAAATCCCCTGATTCCCATCAAGGCCCTTCATAAAATGACCCGCAGACAGGTAGAAAAAGAAATGGCCGCTGTTGGTTTACTGCCAGAAGAAATCATCGAGACTTTGCCCCAACAACATTTAATGATTTTCCAAAAGGCTGGTTCTTCGGGTTAATTTTATCGGTAAGCTTGGGTATCATAAGATTATCTAGGCAAAGAGGTAGATAAACATGGATATCGACGCTCGAGTAGATTCTCTCTATAAACTAGCCAGAAATTATCCAGATAATCGGGAGTTACAAGAAGCTGTTGCTGTAATTAAGTCCCTGCGAAGCTCTCAAGGACAATATAAACGATGGAATCAGCAATATCGAGATGATAACAGTCATTTAAAAGACCAAATTGTTGAAATATCTGCCACTAATGTTGACCTGCAAAAAGAATTAGATTCTTTAACTTCAGAAATGCGGAATTTAACTGAAGAAAAAGCCAAAATTACGGCGGAGCGAGAGAAAGTTATTGCTGAATTAAAGCAGATTGAAATGGAAGTAAAAGTGGCGGCCCATAATGTCCGTAGTACCAAGTCTGTATATGGAAAGCTAACTAGGGTCTGCTGAAAAAGTTTTTCCTAGGGGCAGGGTGTAGGGTGTGGGGTGTGGGGTGTGGGGTTTTACCCATTTTCATCGGGTAAATTACCTAATTTTCAGGGAAAAAGTCCCGGAATTTTCCCCCCGACCACTCCCATATCTGGTACTTTTTGATTGACAAAAAGTCTAAAAGTCTTACCCAACAAGGTTTTTAGATTTATTCAGCTAACCCTAACTATTTTATGGACTTTAGTGAAATCTCTATTTCTCGATGATAACTGGGAAGATTTTGGTTCGATCAATAATAACTTGCCCTCCGATCCTGACCGGCCACAAATGGGGAGTGGTCAGTCAAATATCAACAAATCTTTGCTAGATAAATAAATCAGTTAAGGAGTAAAATCAATCATGTCTAGAATCAGTAAATTAATTGCTAACCTAGAAGATTTGCACCAGCAGGAGCTAAAAAATGCCGCCCAAGTTTACGGAATTACGGCCACTTTGACTGTCCGCTTGCAAGAAGTTTTAAATAGTTTAAGCGAGCAAAATTTGAATATTGCCCATAAGTCTTTGCCTGAAGGAAATTTAACTAAAGATGATATTATCTCCCTTTACGGTAACTATAATAATGCCTATAAAGCCTATAAAGAAGCCTACAATATTAAATGCTCAAAGGGATGGGAGGCATTTTTGCAAGCGATTCATGGTTTAAAACCTCCCGGTCTTTCTCTTAGTTTAGAGCAGCGCGTCGAACAGTTAGAGAAAACGGTAAAAACCTTAGTGGAAATTCTCCTCGATAAAACTTAACTCCAACTGAACTTAATCCGCGGGACTGTCTTTTTGGATTAACACCTCACCAGCGATTAAACGTTGGGCTGCCGACAGTAAAACATCCTCAATATAGGGCTTGACAAAATAACCTTTTGCCCCTTTAGCAGCGGCGAGATGCTGCATTTTTTGCGACCCTCGCGAGGTAATCATCGCTACTGGTATCCCCTGAAGTTGTTCATCCTCTTGCAGACGAGAGAGCAATTCTAACCCATTCAGGCGAGGCATTTCGAGATCGCAGAGAATCAGATCACAAGCTAATCCAGCCCGTAATTTTTCCCATGCTTCTAAACCGTCTCGGGCCTCTTCAATGCGATAACCAGCTTTCACCAAAGAAATCGCTAACATTTCCCGCGCCGTTACCGAATCATCGACAATCAAGACCCGAGGAGTCGATTGTGCAAAGAAATTAGCGGGATTACTGTCAATAATCGTTGCATCGGGGGATAAAGGCTGATTACGAGTCGCTTTAATACTATTAGCTAGTAACACTTCCCCCGCAATCATTCTTTCAGCCGCCGAGAGTAAATCTCTTTCCGTGTAGGGCTTGGTAAAATAACCACTGGCCCCTAATGTCGCCGCCACCTGACGATGACGTTCCGCTCCTCGGGAAGTCAATAAAGCCACGGGAATCGACGCTAATCGGGGGTCTTTTTGCAAATTATACAGTAATTCTAGGCCATTCATGCGGGGCATCTCGATATCGCAGAAAACGATATCACAGGGCAAACCGCCGCGTAATTTTTCCCAAGCTTCTTGACCATCCCGGGCCTGTTCCACACGATAACCGGCTTTACTAAAGCTTAAAGAGAGCAATCCCCGGACAGTAATCGAATCATCGACAATCAGAACCATAGCCCCCGATTTTTGCCTAGTTTCCACCCCTACGGGGGGGGCAGGTTGGCGCCAAAGACCACCGTTATCGGTACGCAGACGACCCCTGGCGATGTCGATTAACTCTAACACATCCCCGATCGGCATCACCGTACCATCGCCCAAAACCGTCGCCCCAGCAATCCCAGCCGTTTTCGGAATCGGTCCTTCGATCTGTTTGATGACGATTTCCAGTTCACCGATCACTTGATCCACCTGTACTGCGAGGAGATTATTACCACCGCGCAGGATCACGATCGAAAAAGAGTCTTGCTCCTGTTTGCCAGTATAAAAACTACCGCGACTTAGTTGCCGATTGTAGGAAAGCAATTCGCTCAAGGGTTGGAAGGGTAGTAAAGTATTTTGCCAGAAAACGCAGCGCCGTCCCTCCCTATCCATTTGGATATCGCTGGACCGGAAATCCTTCATATCTTCCACTCCGTCCATGGAGAACCCGATGCGCGCATGATTACTAACACAACAGAGGGCCTTACAGATACTCAGGGTTAGGGGTAAACGGATGGTAAAAGTGCTTCCTTTGCCCAGTACCGAGTCAATAGTAACGGTCCCGCGCACATCGATTAAACTGGTCTGCACCACATCTAAACCCACCCCACGACCAGCAAAATCATCGGCCTGATCTTTGGTACTAAAACCAGGGTGAAAGAGGAGTTTATAGACTTCTTGGGGACTGAGGTGTTCAGCTTCCTGATCGCCGATCAGGCCTTTTTCGATCGCCTTGCGTTTCACCTGATCAGCATCAATACCAGCCCCATCATCACCAACGGTGATCACGGTTTGATTCCCCTGTAGGAATGCCCGGACAGAGATGGTTCCGAGGGCAGGTTTCCCTTTGGCCATACGTTCTTGGGGTGATTCAATGCCGTGGGTGATCGCATTGTTGACCAGATGGGTCATGGGACTATTGAGATGTTCGAGGAGCATCTTATCGATGAGAACATCACCCCCTTCCACTTTTAATTTGGCTTGTTTATCGAGTTTCAGGGAAATATCGCGAATTGCCCGGGGTAGGCGATCGGCGGCTTGACTAAAGGGAACCATGCGCGATTTGGTCATCCCTTCCTGTAGTTGGGTGGTGGCCTGTCGCAGACTGCGCGTCACCTGATCGGTTTCATCGACGACAAATTGAAGATCAGAGGCCGATTCTCGCACTCGTACGATCAATTCGATCATCTCTTGGGATAATAAATGGAAATCGGTAAAACGGTCGATCTCTAGGGCATCTAGTTCGCCGGCCATGGCCGAATCCCCCTGATTTTCTCCCTGAACTCTACCGTAACCGATGGCACCACCGGAATTGCGACTAGCCAGTAAAGCCCCTTCTAGGAGGCTTCTTTCATAGAGATCCTGCATCCGACTGCCCACATCACCCAGATGTTGGACGCAGGTTAGCAAATTATCTAAAAAGAGACGCAGGCGATCCTGTTCCTCTTCAAGGCGATTGCGTTTAACCACCAGTTCCCCGATCAGATTGCTGAGGTTATCCAATTGTTTGATCGGCACCCGCATCGTCTGTTCAAAAGCTTTACTGACAAGGGGACGCAGGTTTTTTGACCCGACTGGCGGACTGACACTGGCCGCCGGATTTGCTGCCATCACCTGATTGGTTTCTTCGAGGAGTTTTTCTAAATCCTTGAATTCATCCTCTAGGAGGCTTTCTGGGGCAATTTCCAGTGATTCTAACCCTTTCAGAGGTTCCACCGCGGCCACCCAGTCCACTGCTGGGGATTCCCAGAGGAAGGCCTCTAGGGATTCAAAGATGTCTGGTAGTGGCGGTTGCGCCGGTGGCGTGGGTTTTTCCAGAAAAGCTTCTAAGTCTTCGAGGCTGTCGTAAAAATTGGGGTTGCCGATGGCTATAATTGCTTCTGAGTCCAGGACCACCGCGTTTTCTAGCAGCAGAGATTCGAGATCATCCCCATCTTCCGGTTCTAACTTGGGAGCCGGTCCGGGGGTAGAATAAAGATCATTAGTGGCGGATTCTTCCCAATTGATACTATCGCCAAACAGTTCCTCTAGAGCCTCGTCACCGTCGGCGTCTTTGTCTTCTAAACTCTCTAACAGCTGTTCGAGATCCTCGTTAAAGAGATGATCCGAGTCGGGTTTCATCATGATTTGCTTCCTGCCAAGTCTTCCTTTTTGGTCAACCAATACGCTCTCTCTAGCTTCAGATTACCCAGAATTTTACTCGATAACTCTATCCTTTAGCAATTTTTTTATGGCTAATCAAACTCTTGGACTCGATCAACAATTTTATTCCTATTATCAATCTATCTGTCTGCGAGAACCTCCTATTTTAGCTCAATTACGTCAAGAAACTGCCTCTCAACCCCTGGCAGTCATGCAGATTGCCCCCGAACAAGGTCAGTTTATGGCTTTTTTGGTACAGGCGATCGGGGCGAAAAAAACCCTAGAAATAGGGGTTTTTACCGGTTATAGTTCTCTAGTGGTAGCCTTAGCTTTACCCCCAGAAGGCAAGCTGATCGCCTGTGATCTAAGGGAAGAATATACCAGTATAGCCCGCCGTTATTGGCAGCAGGCCGGTGTCGCCGATAAAATCGATTTAAGAATTGCCCCGGCCCTGGAGACTTTAGATCAATTAATCGCCGGGGGAGAAAGTAATAGTTTTGATTTTGTCTTTATCGATGCCGATAAAAGTAATTATGATCCCTACTACGAACGGGCGTTACAATTGGTCAGAAGCGGCGGAATTATCGCCATCGATAATGTTTTTTGGTCGGGACGAGTAGCGGCGGCCGATAGCACCGATAATCGCACCAAAATTATCCGTTCACTTAATGCCAAAATTCAGCAGGATCAACGGGTCAATATCAGTATTATTCCTATTGGTGATGGTTTGACCCTGGCAATGAAAAAGTGAAGAAGTGGGGGAGAGTGGAAAAGCTTTTGCTCTTGCGGAAACCACCCAGGACAACGCTACATCCCTTAAGCTCCTTAACGACAGCACTAAGTTATAAGTTATCAGTTCAACGGAGAGGGTGGGATTTGAACCCACGTTAGGTGTGACCCTAGCACTAAGTTATAAATTATCAGTTCAACGGAGAGGGTGGGATTTGAACCCACGTTAGGTATGACCCTAAAGCAGATTTCGAGTCTGCCGCATTCAACCACTCTGCCACCTCTCCACAGGGTTTGAGTCTGGATTATTATTTTAACAGATTACTTGCCCTAGGATTGATTTTTTTTATGAATCAAGCTCCTTTTCTTCCAGTTAACCATCCCCGGCCTAACTTTCTCGACCGGTTAGGGAGTCTCTGGAAATTTTCCCGTCCCCATACGATTATCGGCACTTCTTTAAGTGTTTTAAGTCTGTATTTGATTGCTTTAGGCAATATTAGCGATTTTTTTAGCCATTGGTCGGTTTTATTGCTCACTTGGACTGCTTGTCTTGCGGGTAATGTCTATATCGTCGGTTTAAATCAGTTGGAAGACATCGACATCGATAAAATCAATAAACCCCAGCTTCCCCTAGCCAAGGGCGAATTTTCTCGGTTAACAGGCGGGTTAATCGTGGGTTTTAGCGGTATTTTAGCAATCATACTGGCTTTTATCGGTGGTTTTTGGCTGTTAATCACCGTGGGGATTAGTTTACTCATCGGTACTGCCTATTCCTTGCCACCAGTGCGGTTAAAACGCTTTCCCCTCTGGGCAGCCTTCTGTATTTTTACCGTCCGGGGTGTCATCGTTAATTTAGGTCTTTTTCGCCACTACAACACAGTTATTAATCAAAATCAGTCTATCTATCCCTCAGTCTGGGTTTTAACAGCTTTTGTTCTTGTTTTCACCGTTGCGATCGCTATTTTTAAGGATGTTCCCGACCTAGAAGGCGATCGCATTTACCAAATTACCACTTTTACCCTCCTTCTCGGCCCAGAAAAAATCTTAACAATTTCCCTATTGACAATTTCTCTATGTTATGCAGGGATGATTGCCGTCGGTCTCTTGGGGATAACGGGAATTAATTCTCCCCTGGCCATTGTCGCCCATCTGCTCCTACTTCTTCTTCTTTGGTGGCGTAGTCGCGGGGTAAATTTAGAAGATAAAAGCGAAATCAGCCGATTTTACCAATTTATTTGGAAATTATTCTTTCTAGAATACCTGATATTTCCCCTAGCTTGTTTACTATGAAAATATCTCCTTTTTTAGCGGCCATTCCCTTACTTTTGCTAGGTGGTACAAGCGCACCTAGCCAAGAAACGATCAATCCGCAATTATTAACTGGCAACCTTCGTTTAACCCTGAAACATGGCGTTTGGAAACTGTGGCAAGATAAACCCGTTTATCAAGATCTTACCCTAGATTTAAGATGCGATCGCGCTGTTTGTCAGCCATCGGTGTGGGGATACGCACCGAAATTCAATCAAGAAGTGGATCACCAAGGTACGGTAAAAACGATTAAATTAGACAATGCTTGGCGATTACAGGTGAAAATGAGGATTCAAAGTCACCCTTGGCAAGCGGAAGTCAGGGAAGCTATTTATAATATCGAAATTGTCCCCTACCAAGACCAACTTATCGGCAGTTATCAAGGCACTTTAGGGGGAAGAAGACGACATAGCCAAGTTAATGGCACAATTTCCCCTTTATGGCCTAATCCCGTCCCTAATCACCAACCCCTACAAGCGCGAGAACATCCCCGTTTAATCTTTCGCAAGTCAGAATTAACTAATCTCAGAGAAAAAGCGAAAACTCCCATCGGTCAAACTATTATCGCCCAATTAAACAACAGTTTACAGGAAAAAATTTATTACGATGGTTATGTGCCTAATGGTGGTTATCATGCCACAGGTCATTGTTTTTTGGCAATTTTAAATCAAGATAGAAAATCAGCAGAAACCGCCTGGGAAATTATCGAAAAAACCCGTAAAAATCGGGGCAGGAGAATCTTAGAACAATCGCCAATTGTTGCCGGAGTCGCTCTCGCCTACGATCTTTGTTATGATCTTTGGGGAGAAAAGCGCCAACGGGAAATTACTGGCTGGTTATCCAGTGAAAGTAAAAAACTTCTCAGTGGTTTACCCAAAGATGGCTGGAATGGAGACGCAGTTAGTAACTGGAATGCGCGGGCCAGAGGTGCGGCAGGATTAGCTAGTTTAGCGATTCTCAAGGAAGATTTACCGCCCGATCCTCTTTATTATCCCTCTGCACAGGTGGAAATGGCCAAACGTCACATCGAACGCTATTTTACCACAGCTATCGGCGATCGAGGATTTGGCTCGGAAGGAGATTTATACACCACCGAACCCATGGTTCTCGCTGTTTTTCCTTTTCTGCAAGGGTATCGAAATAGTCTCGGATTAGACTTAGTAACTGGTTCCTCGGCAGCCCAATTGATCCCCCATTATTTAACCAGAATTGTCCCTAAAAATGGTCAATTATTGATTCCTGCTTATGGCAGACATCAGGTGTTTGTAGGAGTGTCTTTATTAACTATCGCATTGGGAATTACCGATAAATCATGGCTGCCAGCGCTAAAATGGCGATTACAAGGTCAAGAAAAACAACTTTTTCACCCCCATTATCCTCATATTGCCCCTTTTCTTCTCGCTGCTTATCCATCTAATCTTATTCCCGAAAATCCCGAACGCCAACTTTCCAGGGTTTTAGTTGATCAACAAAAGGGATTTTATGCTTTTCGTAATCGGTGGCAAAATGAAGAGGATTTTGTCGCTAGTATCTATCTCAAACAGCAACCTTTTGTGGGGGGATGGTCTTTTCCCGATGTCGCTAGTGTGAGAATTTGGGGACTAGGAGGACATTGGGCGAGTTTTGAGAGATCAAAAGGCGACTGGAACTCAGAAAATACCGTTACTTTCCCGAAAACCCCACCTTGGCGACAGGCAAAACCGATGACTTTTCAATCTAGTCCCGATGGTTCGGGAGTAATTACGTTAAAAACTGATAAAATTAGGGTTAAAGGAGCTAATAAACCCGTAGAAGTTGCTCTAGTTCGCTCTTTCGCCGTCGATTACAGTCTATCCTCTGGTTCCCCCGGATTATTCGTCTTGATGGATAAATTATTAGGTAAAGTCGATCAACCAGAATTTATTAATAAAACTTGGGTGATGAATACCCAGGGAAATGTTACTCTCGGAAGAAATAGTTTTACTATCACTCAAAATCGGGCAAATATGCAGGGAACTTTTATAACTCCCGTGACTTTAAAAGTCGAGAAAACTAATACAGGTGAGCGCATTTTAGCCACAGGTAGCGAGGAATTTTTTCTGGTGATGACCGTACAAAAAAGTCGTCCCCCAGCAGTTAAAATTATCGGTAAGGGATTAGATGCGATCGTGCAAATTGGCTCCCAGGAAATCTCAATTATCGACGGTGCAGTTAGATTAAAAGAGATGAATTTTCAAGAGCCATAAAAATTAGCAAGTGACCAAAGAAAAGTTAACAGTTGTCCAGGGGCATTTGTAAAGATGAAGACTATTTGAGCAATTATTGATGATATAATCAAGGTGGCTGACCAAAATAGCCCGTAAATTTAGAACTATCTAAATTGCATCTATAATTTCCGCCTAACTAAACTATGACTAAATATCATCAAATCACCGTTCACAATCGTCAGACCGGCGAAAAATTTGTCACCACCGTTCCAGGGGATAACTATATACTGCACAGTCTGGAAAAACAGAGTCATCAATTACCCTTTTCCTGTCGCAATGGAGCTTGTACCAGCTGTGCGGTCAGGGTATTATCGGGAGATATCCATCAACCAGAAGCGATTGGACTATCGCCGGAATTAAAAGCCAGAGGTTATGCTTTACTTTGTGTCAGTTATGCCCGTAGCGATATGGAAGTAGCCACCCAAGACGAGGATGAAGTGTATGAATTACAATTCGGTCGCTTTTTTGCCCGTGGGAAAGTGCGTTTTGGTTTACCCTTAGATGAAGAATAGATTAAGGATTAATCGTGCCAGATACCAGCAGCCAATTGGAAAAATACCTAGACATTGCCAGCGAAGCCGCCCTAGCGGCGGGAACAATTATCCTCGATAATTGGGGTAAAATCGAGACAATAGAAGAAAAAGGGCGATCGGGCGATTTAGTGACGGAAATAGATCGTCGAGCAGAAACAGAAATTCTCAAAATTATTGGCCGTCACTTTCCCGAACATGGGATTTTAGCGGAAGAATCGGGAAAACTGCCAGGGACGGATAGCGAGTATCTCTGGGCGATCGATCCTCTCGATGGAACCACCAACTATGCCCACGGTTATCCCGTATCCGTCGTCTCTATCGGACTACTGATCGCAGGGATAGCAGCAGTGGGAGTCATCTATAACCCCTTTAGAAAGGAACTATTTCGGGCAGCCAGGGGTTTGGGGGCCACCCTGAACCGTCGTCCCATCCATGTCTCCCGGACGAGTGAACTAGAAAAAAGTTTACTGGTGACGGGTTTTGCCTACGATCGCTGTCAAACCCCCGATAATAATTATGCCGAATTCTGTTATCTGACCCATCTGACCCAAGGAGTACGCCGCAGCGGTTCCGCTGCCAAAGACTTAACCGATGTGGCCTGTGGGCGCTTAGATGGTTATTGGGAACGAGGGATTAATCCTTGGGATCTGGCCGCGGGAATTATTCTGATCGAAGAAGCTGGCGGTAAAATTAGCGCCTACGATGAGAGTCCTTTTCTGATAGAAACGGGGCGAATCCTGGCCACTAACGGACAGATTCACACCCCCTTAAGCCAAGCTCTGCAAAAAGCCGCCTCTTGGAGTTTTCAGTTTTAATTCTTTTCATAGACCTTCTGCAAAAGTAAGTTCTCTAACCGCTATCGGGTCAAAAAAATCTCTAAAACCGCTGTCTTTTTTCTCCGCCTGTCTTGGAGTCTCCTGTCTCGGATTCTACTCACCTAAGGAAAGATTTTTGATTTTTGCAGGAGAGCTAATATTTATGGCGATTATCATTGTGATTAGAGTAGGATCATCTGTATGCCTTTTCCGATTTCCCAGGGATTATTTCAATTTGATTTAATCGATCACTTCGCTGTTTTAGGAGTCTCGATCGATGCCGAACATGAGGAGATTCGCGAGCGTTACTTAAAAATTGCCTATAAACTTCACCCCGATACCTGTCGCCTTTACACCCCCGCCGAAAGGGAACAGGCTAATCAGTTACTGGCAAAATTAGTTAACCCAGCCTACGAACATCTGGGCCGTGACCTATATCGGGAAGAATTCCGGCTCATTTTAGCACAAATGGGCAAGGCAATGGCGAGAGATGCGGGTAAAATCACCATCAGTAGCGAACCGGCTAGAAAACTAGCCCAATCTAGCGCTAACTATGAATTAGCCTATCAAAAAATCCTGCAATCCTTGGCGATCGATCAATATACCGCCCTAGAAAATACCTATCAGAAAATCGCCCAACTCAGTGAACTCAATCTGGTTTATCTGATGTTAACCGAAGGTCAGGGCAACAAGAAAACCACCCGGAAAGTCTTTATCTCCCAAGGCAATCCTAAGCAGTCCGAGTTAGTCGGGGCTACTTTCATCACGGCAGCCGAGGCTAAAGCCAAAGAATCGCCCCTAGAAGCCTATATTCGCCGCGCCCAAGCCTCTCTTGACCAAAATAATCCCGCCCAAGCTTTGCGAGAATTGCGCGATGCCCTGCGGCAAGAACCAGATAATGGCATCTGTCACGCCCTGCTCGGTTTAGCCTACCTGCAACAAAATCAACTCTCCATGGCCCGGGTTCATATCAATCGCGCCTGGCAAGTCAGCCCCAAAGATGCGACGGTGATTAGGTGCAAACGGGAACTAGATAAAGTAGTTAATCCTAATGTTGAAATGGAAGACCAGAAGGGACAAAAAAAGGAAGGGGATCGCAAGGGCGGTTTTTGGTCTCTATTTGGTGGTAAAAAGAATAACCAGATCAAACCATAACGGTATAAGTATGATACCAAATTCTCATTTTAACCCGCGTTGGGTAACACGCGGGTTAGAGGAGAAAAGAAACGATCAGCCCGAGACTCAAGCTCAAAATAGACAGACAAAACAGATCTACCCTGATCAGTAATAGTTAGGGTTTGCGGCAAAAAGTTTTTCGGTGGTGGCAGGGTGTGGCCCCCCCAACCCCCCCGACATCGGGGGGGGCAGGTGGGGTGTAGGGTTTTACCCATTTTCAGGGGGTCAATTACCTAATTTTCGGGGAAAAAGTGCCTAAATTTCCCCCCTGATCACTCCAAGGGCTGGCACTTTTTGATTTCAAAAAAGCCTAAAGATATAGCAATTCCCATAGTTGTGAGGTACAGAGTCTTAGGTTTTGAGGAGTCAGGATTCGGGATTCAGGAGTTAAGATTTTGGTGTACCTCATGAGATTGGGAAACGCTATATTATCCAACGAGGTTTTTAGATTTATTCAGCAGACCCTATATAGAGAATGGTCAAGCCCCTGTCTTTTCGCTGTTTACTGTTTGCTGTTTACTTTTTTCTTTTCTCTTGGGATAAGATTGTGATCGATCGAGTTTAGGGAATTTTTATGACCACAGAAAGTTTAGCGACTTCAGAAGCAATAGAGTCAATGACCGATGAATTTCTGGCTAGTACGAGCAGTCACCAAGAAATGATTGAAATGGTTATTTCTACTCTGCAGCAGAATGATACTGCTATGGTACAACATACAGAAAAAGGTTATCTTTGGAAGTTTCAGTATGGTAGCGTTGAGGTATTTGTACAGTTAACTGGGGAAAGCGATGATGATTTTCTAACGGTGTGGTCTTCTGTCCTCAAATTACCCGTTAAGGATGAATTGGGATTAACCCGCAAGTTATTAGCGATGAATTGTGCCGAAACCTTTGAATCTCATTTTGCCATTATGAATGATCAGGTGGTGGTGATTTCTCAGCGCACTGTGGCCGATTTGTCTGCGGGGGAGATTTCGCGAGCAATTACTCTCGTGGCGACGGTGGCAGATAATAATGATGAAATGTTACGAGAATCCTTTGGTGGCAGCTAAAATTTGGCGTTATATCCCTCCAATTATCTCATCGGCAGAGCTACAAATGGCGATCGATTCTTGGTTACTAGAGCAACACCGTTGTGGTCATCATCCCCCGACTCTGCGTTTTTATCAATGGTCGCCCCCGGCTATTTCCCTGGGCTATCATCAACGGCAATATCCCGATTTTTGGCGTAATTTGACTTGGCAAGGGCAAAAAATCTCCCTAGTTCGTCGTCCTACCGGTGGACGGGCAGTACTACATCAGGGGGATTTGACTTATATGGTGATAAATTCGGGGATGAAGGGTAATGTTAGGGAAGTTTACCGTCAAATCTGTCAATTTTTAATCACAGGCTGGCAAAATCTCGGTCTGGAATTGTCCTACGGTGCTGCAGGCCGGGGATATATCCATTCTGCTAACTGTTTCGGTACGGCTACCGGTGCGGATCTAGTCGATAATTGGGGGAATAAATTTATTGGTAGCGCCCAACTGCAACGGGGTTCCTCGGTTCTCCAACATGGTTCCATGGTGCTAGAGCAAGATAATTCGCTGTTTGAGCAAGTTTTCGGCAGTGCTGCCCCTAAAAAGCTGAATTTAGCTCCAGATTTGACCCTAGAAACCCTTATCGCCACCCTGAAAACCGCCGCCGAGGATTGCTTTGATTGTCAATTGCTAGAACAACCCCTCAGGGATTGCGAGTGGCAATCAATTAAAAAAATGAATATAAATACTCATTGACAAAAAAGTTTTTGTGTGCATAAAAAATCAATTATGAGTCAAGTTGTATAGATTTGTAATTTTTTGCTAATAATGAGTAAAGGTAGATAGAGGCCGCAAGGAACCAAAGTCTTACCGAACTCGAAATTATTGTCTAGCTTGTGCTAGTTTAAGAAACGTTAATCTTTTACAGTTTGTGAGGATTAACGAGCGATCGCAGCTAGGTTAGTCAAGCTAATCCAGTCAATCGAGCGCCCCATCTTATAAGACAATGGGAGTAATCCCAGACTCAAAAAAGTTAAGAAATCTTGCCCGTGATTTCAGTTAAGCAAGAGGAAAAATACCCATGACCATTGCTGTCGGACGCGCCCCAGAAAGAGGGCTGTTTGATGCTCTCGATGACTGGCTCAAAAGAGACCGTTTCGTCTTCATCGGTTGGTCTGGTTTACTACTCTTCCCCTGCGCCTTCATGGCCCTAGGTGGATGGTTAACCGGCACCACCTTCGTCACCTCCTGGTACACCCACGGGTTAGCCAGTTCCTACCTGGAAGGCGGCAACTTCCTGACTGTAGCCGTCTCCACCCCCGCCGATGCCTTCGGCCACTCCATCCTCTTTCTCTGGGGACCGGAAGCCCAAGGTAACTTCACCCGTTGGTGTCAAATCGGCGGTTTATGGCCCTTTGTCGCTCTCCACGGTGCTTTCGGCTTGATTGGCTTCATGCTACGTCAGTTTGAAATCGCCCGTTTAGTCGGCATTCGTCCCTACAACGCCCTCGCCTTCTCCGGTCCGATTGCGGTGTTCGTCAGTGTCTTCCTGATGTACCCCCTCGGTCAGTCTAGCTGGTTCTTTGCCCCTAGCTTCGGCGTGGCTGGTATCTTCCGTTTTATTCTCTTCTTCCAAGGCTTCCACAACTGGACCCTCAACCCCTTCCACATGATGGGTGTAGCCGGTATCCTCGGTGGTGCGCTTCTCTGTGCTATTCACGGAGCGACCGTAGAAAATACCCTGTTTGAAGACGGTGAAGGTTCCAACACTTTCCGAGCTTTTGAACCCACCCAAGCGGAAGAAACCTACTCCATGGTCACTGCGAACCGTTTCTGGTCGCAAATCTTCGGCATCGCTTTCTCCAACAAACGTTGGTTACACTTCTTCATGCTCTTTGTCCCCGTGACTGGTTTATGGATGAGTGCTGTGGGTGTGGTTGGATTAGCGCTTAACCTCCGGGCCTATGACTTCGTTTCTCAGGAATTGAGAGCGGCGGAAGACCCGGAATTTGAAACCTTCTACACTAAAAATATTCTGCTTAACGAAGGTCTGAGAGCTTGGATGGCTCCCCAAGACCAACCCCACGAAAACTTTATCTTCCCTGAGGAGGTTCTCCCGCGTGGTAACGCTCTCTAATATCCCTACCGCTACCGGTCGTGACCAAAGTTCCACCGGCTTCGCTTGGTGGTCTGGTAACGCTCGTCTTATCAACCTCTCCGGTAAACTGCTCGGCGCTCACGTCGCTCACGCTGGTTTAATCGTTTTCTGGGCCGGGGCAATGACCCTGTTTGAAACCGCCCACTTTATCCCCGAAAAACCGATGTACGAACAGGGTTTAATCCTGCTTCCCCACTTAGCTACCCTCGGTTTTGGGGTCGGTCCGGGTGGTGAAGTAGTCGATACCTTCCCCTACTTCGTCGCTGGTGTTCTGCACTTAATTTCTTCGGCTGTACTCGGTTTTGGTGGTATCTACCACGCTATCCGCGGACCGGAAACCCTAGAGGAATACTCTAATTTCTTCGGTTACGACTGGAAAGACAAAAACCAAATGACCAACATCATCGGTTATCACCTGATTCTCTTGGGTTGTGGTGCGCTGTTGTTGGTATTTAAAGCCATGTTCTTTGGCGGTGTCTATGATACCTGGGCCCCTGGTGGCGGTGATGTCCGCATCATCACCAATCCTACCCTCAACCCCGCAGTTATCTTTGGTTATCTGACCAAAGCTCCTTTCGGTGGCGAAGGCTGGATTATCAGCGTCAACAACATGGAAGATATCATCGGCGGTCACATCTGGATTGGCTTAATCTGTATCGCTGGCGGTATCTGGCACATTCTCACCAAACCTTTTGCCTGGGCGCGCCGCGCTTTCATCTGGTCTGGAGAAGCCTATCTGTCCTACAGCTTGGGCGCTCTTTCCATGATGGGCTTTATCGCCGCCGTTTACGTTTGGTTTAACAACACCGCCTATCCCAGTGAATTCTACGGTCCGACCGGTATGGAAGCTTCCCAAGCTCAAGCTTTCACCTTCTTGGTGCGTGACCAACGCTTAGGCGCTAACGTCGCTTCTGCCCAAGGCCCCACCGGTCTAGGTAAATACCTGATGCGCTCTCCCACTGGTGAAATCATCTTCGGTGGTGAAACCATGCGTTTCTGGGATTTCCGCGGTCCCTGGTTAGAACCCCTCCGCGGTCCTAACGGTTTAGACCTCGACAAAATCAGAAATGACGTACAACCCTGGCAAGTCCGCCGCGCGGCTGAATACATGACCCACGCTCCTTTAGGTTCCTTGAACTCTGTGGGTGGGGTTATCACTGACGTTAACTCGTTTAACTATGTGTCTCCTCGCGCTTGGTTGGCTACCTCTCACTTCACCCTCGCCTTCTTCTTCCTGATTGGACACCTCTGGCACGCTGGACGCGCTCGCGCCGCCGCCGCCGGTTTCGAGAAAGGAATTGACCGCGAGACTGAACCCGCATTGGCAATGCCTGACCTCGACTAATTTCCCTTAGTTCGATGGCAGCGGCTCCCGTCTAGTTGGCGGGAGCCTTTTTGTTGTTAATATCAGACGCGGCTAAAATACTCTCTAAAGCCGATAATAATCGTTGATTTTCTGCCGGTAAACGGACAGCGACCCGAAAATAATTGCTACCCAATTCGGGGAAACTGAGACAATCGCGGATGAAAATTCGATGATATTTTAATAAAGCTTCCTGTAGGGGTAAACAGGAAGATTGAGATTGTACTAAGAGGAAGTTAGCGGCACTGGTTTGGGGCTGTAATTGCGGAAAATTAGCTAATCCCTGCCATAAATCCTCGCGGGCCGCCGTTAACCAATCCCAAGTTTGTTGTTGAAAATCCCTATCTTCAATTCCCGCAATAGCGGCAACCACGGCCAAATTATTCACCGACCAAGGATCGCGCCATCTTTGCCATTGTAACAGGCGATCGGGATGAGCGAGGACGTATCCTAGACGTAAACCGGGGAGACTGTAAAATTTAGTTAGGGAACGCACAATCACGAGATTGGGATATTCCGGCAAGAGAGATATTAAACTCTCCTGTTGTTGCGGGGGTAAAAAATCCATAAAAGCTTCATCCACTACCACCAAACCAAATTGCGATAGATAGGGACGAATGGCCGCCACCGTCCAGAGTTTCCCCGTGGGATTGTGGGGATTATTGAGTAATAAGCCTTGTTTTTCGGGATTAACCGGCTTTAAAGTGGTTAAATCTAGGGAATGTTGGCAGATGTTTCCACCAAAACTTTTTAAAGCCCGTTCGTAATCGTTAAAAGCGGGTTTTAGTACATAAACACTATCAAATGCTGCTAATTCCCGACCGGCCCAGGTTAATAACTCGGCCGCACCATTGCCGGGGAGAATCCAATCCGGCCCGATATCATGCCATTGAGCGAGGGCAGAACGCAACTGCCAATACCCGGGGTCAGGATAACGAGTCAGACTGGTTAAATGGTTTTTAATAGCGGTTAGGGCGCTTTCTGGCGGACCGAGGGGGTTGATACTGGCAGAAAAATCGAGAATAGAGGAAACCGGACAGCCGGCAATGGCGGCCGCCCAGTCAAGATTACCACCATGTTTAGGTCTAGGCAAAAGACTTACAGCGAACGCTTTGCGCTCGCTACGCGAGAACGAAACTCAACAGTAATTATTCCTTATCCGGGGCCACTCTGTCTTTAAACAGTTTACCGGCCGAGAAAGCCGGGACGCGAGTGGCCGGAATCTCCATCTTATCGCCGGTTTTCGGGTTGCGTCCTTCCCTGGCCTGACGTTCCCGGGCCTCGAAGGAACCGAATCCTACTAGGGTTACTTTGTCCCCCTCAGAAACCGCTTCGATAATGGTCTCGATGGCGGCAGTGAGAACAGCATCTGCTTGTTTTTTGGTGACAGAGGCTTTGAGAGCGATTTGATCGATTAATTCACCTTTATTCATGCGCTAACTCCTTTTTTTGCGGTTTTTCTGAGTTTAGGGTGGTTGTCAGTAGTTTATTATGGTTCCCCTCTTGAGGACTCGCCAGGATCGAGATCACTAAATAATGCCTCAAATCCTCATTGGCTATATATTCCACTGCATTATTCTAAGCGGGAATTGTCTCGATCGGGATCGCTGAAACCTTTAATTTATCTAGATTTCCTCTCGATTCCCCGCCACGGGGAGACACAAAAGGAAATAAGCGAGAGATTAACAGCGATATAAGCTAATAAAAAGAGATTAGCTGGCTAAATTGCCGATAAATATTCTCTAAAAGCGATAGGTATCCTAACTTCCCAAAAATCGTTCATCGGTTCTCTCAAAGATTTTTGACTAATTTTGCCCCTAGAAACGTTAAAAAAGTTTACCAAAGCAATTTCTGCCCAAAAATTAAGTTCGGGCCCAGGAGATATTGGCTAGAATTGGAACTTATGATCGTTAAAAATATTCAAAAAAGCAGGATTTAACTGGAAAGTTTGCTATCATTATCTATTCAGCGACAAACTCGCATGGTGATTTACTGCTATCCCCTAGCCGATCTAGGTCAAAGCTTAAGACGTTCTTTTATTGTGACTTTTTTGGCAGTAATCGCCATTCTTGGCGGTGTGATTCCCGAATTTTCTTGGACGACGGAGGTGGTTAGTTTTCAGTCCTCCGCTTATACTCAAGATTTTACGGCTGACCAAATCAAACGTTATGCCAAAGCAGTTTTGTCGATCGAAATCCAAAGAAAACAAGCTTATGAGGAAATTTCGCAAATTTTAGGCAAAAGTCCCCCGGCAATTACCTGTAACCAACGGGAAAGCTTTAATAATCTTCCAGCTAATGCCCAAAGAATTGCCGTCGATTATTGTAATAAGTCAAAAGAGATTGTCAAAGATAATGGCTTCACCGCATCTCAATTTAACGCCATTACTAACCGGATTCGTACCGATAATAACTTGAGACGACGGGTGCAAAATGAGATGATTCGTCTGCAGCGGGAGAATAAATAGAAAAAGTTCCTCAGTTTTTCGGGTCAAGCTGGAGTCAGGGCTACAATTAAGAATGTTTTTTCCTATTGACCACTACCATGTTAACTTTTACCGAGCGCTTACCCCCCCGTCATACCGCTAGTTCACCCCCCCCAGAAACGGTACTTTTTAGCCTTCTACTCACGGCCGAAGAACGCACCCGCAGCCGTTATCGTCTCGACAGTCCCGAAGGTTTTTCCCTCTGTTTTCGTTTACCCCGCGGCACAATTCTACAGGACCGCGATTTCCTGCGGGGGGAAAACGGCGAAATTATTCAAATAATTGCTAAACCAGAACCAGTTATCACTATTACTGCTCCTTCAACCGATTTACTCCTCAAAGCTGCCTATCACCTCGGTAATCGTCATGTAGCCTTAGAAATTAATCCCGATTATCTCCGTCTGGCCCCCGATTCTGTCCTACAAGCAATGTTAGAAGGTTTGGGATTAGCTGTAAATGAAGAAATCGCCCCCTTTAACCCCGAAATCGGCGCTTATCAGCATTATCATGACCTGGAAGAGGCAAAAAAGGGATAGTTAGCTAATCTTGCCCAATGCTCTTTCTGATTTAGAGTAAGCAAAAATCAAACTCGGTTTCGACTTATCTCTTTTTCTGCCATCAATTGTAGTTTTTGGGCATTATCTTAACAAAATTTAACTGACAAGAAAACAGTAACTCTTTAACAGCCTCTACGGGATATTTTCTTAATCAAGAGACTCTCATTCTGCTAGTTTCTAGAATTTTAATCGGCCTCGGTGAATTGATTAATTATCAAAGTAAAAATCGAACTACGAGGAATGAATAACCATGGTACTTTCAGAACTAGCACCAACGGCTGTAACCCCTGTCACGTCTGATTTATCCACACCCACTGAGGTTAAAAAATCCCCTGCTAAAAACAATGATCTAATCTATTTTTGTGAACTAGATTCTAGTAACAAACTGAACTGTCGTTGACTTCAAGGATGTCTTGTACCCAGTCAAAAGTAAAAAAGGAAATTGAACCTCTTGCACAAGTCAAAAAGTAATCAATCCTGATGCTGAAAGCATTCTATTGGCTCTTCTCGTTTCTGTGTGGAAGGAAGAAGAATAGGGATAATTTTTCAAAAAAAATATAGTCTTCAAAGCCTTGCCTAGGAAGACTCCTACGAATGATAAGCACTGATTATCACACAAAGTCGAGGAGAGCCATCTATTCTTCTTTCTGTTGCCTGTTGCATGAGTTCCTATTGCCTGACTTCCGCAGGAAGTCTAATGTTTATAACCAATTTCCAATTAAGATAAAAGAAGACCAATAAACGGGATGACTATACTGATTATTAATATCTGGATTACTTTGAGCTTGAATTAATTGGATTTGAGCCTCTCTTAAGGCTTCTGCTTTATTAACCCCTGAATTAATTAAATTGTCATAAAAAGCCAATATTAATTGTAACGTAGATTGATCAGAAACTGGCCATAAAGACGCAATCGCACTTTGAACCCCTGCTTGTATTGCTACTCCTGCTAATCCTAGCGCAGATCGTTCGTCTCCTTCTGCGGTTTCACAGGCGGTTAAGGTGAGAAGTTCAACAGAGTTAGAGCCTGATTCAAGCAGTCTTAAGGTATTTTCAAGACTTTTAAGGGCTATTTTATCATTATTTCCCGCCACCAGAAAGGTGTCATCTGGAATTGTCCCAAATTGAGCATGGGTGGCAATATGAATAATGGAGTAGTCAGCATTATCTAATGTTTGGGTGAGGGTTTGGGGGTTAAATTGTTGATTAACTAGCAGTTGATGATTAGGAAATTGTTGGGAAATGGTGGCAATTTCAAGGGGAATATTATCTAAAGAAGGAAAAATTTGACCATCAATTTGACTTTCTTCGGTGACTCCTAAAATTAACGTTTTATTGTCAGATAAGGTTCTTTTTTGCAGAAAGGTTAAGGATAAACTAGGGGTAGTAGAGACAGCATATTTTTCGATCAGAAATTGTTTACCATCATGTAAAGCAGCCATAGGGATGGGGCGAAAAGGACTATCTTGGATAAAAACTAAGTTTTTTATGTCGTATTCCTGTAAATCAGTCTCAAAAGGACGAATTATCTGACTATAGAGGGTTTCAGATAAGCTTGTGTCATAATCACCTAGAGTTAAAAACCCATCTAAGAGATTTTGACGAAATTGAGCAATATTTTCGATAATATTGGCTTTATTCTGATTAATCCAGTGAATTTTTATACTTTCATCGGGTAAAGTTATAATGATTGCTGTTTTCTCTTGAAACATTAAATAATTAATAATTGCCGTCTGAGGAAAAGCAGATATAGGCTGAGAAACAGGGGCATCAATCCGCAAAAAACAGTCATTTCCCAGATAATTTTGCAATTCTGCGAGTCTTAGATGATCAATAATCTTGAGGACTTCGGCTCTTCGGGAATTGTTATGCAAATAATTAACTTAAAATAAAATTCGATGAGAGCGCCTACGCTCAAAAGTAGCTGAAATCCATACAGGGAAGGACTTAAGGCACAAACAGGTTAATACCAAAAGATAGACAATTGAGTTAAGATTTGATATAATAGCCAAAAACGAGATTATTTTACTTATGATACTTGACAAATTTTTGAACCTAAAAGGAACCTGTATTCAAGGCTATCTACACCTAGAAAATATCGGTATAGTTTGCCGAATCGAATCGAAAAATCAAAAAGCAACCTGTCCTCGTTGTGGGTTAGAGAGCGATAAACTCCACCAAAATCATCGACATTTAGTCAAAGATTTACCAATCTCAGGTCAACCAGTATACCTACAAATTAATCGTCGTCAATTTAAGTGCGATAATTGTCAGAGACCCTTTAGCGAAGAGTTAGATTTTGTCGCCAAGAAACGAACCTATACGAAAAGACTAGCCGCAAATATACTCGAACAATTAAAAGAAGGAGATATTTTAAATGTTAGTCGAATAAATGACGTAACGGAAGAAGAGATTCAAAGAATGATAGAGGACATCGCCGAAGAAATTACAGAGCCAGACCTATCGGAATTAAAAAGACTAGGAATTGATGAAATCGCTCTAGTCAAAGGACAAAAAAATTACTGTGCGGTTTTAGTAAATTTAGATACGGGAAAACTAATAGCTATTCTAGAGAAGCGAACACAAGAAGAGTTGAGAGAAACGCTTACGGGCTGGGGAAAAGAGGTGTTAGAGCAAATTGAAGAAGTGAGCATAGACCTTTGGTTGCCTTATAAAAATTTGGTGAAAGAATTGATGCCATCGGCCGAAGTAGTCGCCGATAGATTCCATGTAATGAAACAAATTAATCAAGAGTTAGACGAACAGAGAAGAGCAGAAAAAAGAGCCGTAGAAGCGCAGAAAAATAAAAAACAGAAAGCGGAAAAAGAAGCGAAGCTAGAAGTTTTAAAGCGAAGTAAATATAGCCTGTTAAAAAATGAAGAAGATTTAACGGAACCCCAAAAAATTAAACTAGAAGCTATCAAAGAAAAATTCCCAAATTTGAAAAAGATGCAGGAATTAAAGGAAGAATTTAGAAAGATTTATGAAACCTCAGAGAATCCGACAGAGGGAATGCTATCCATCTCGGAATGGTTGGCAAAATCCTCCAGTGTTTTTACCAAGAGTTGTCAAACAATCCGAAACTGGTTTGGAGAAATAATTAGTTATTTCGAGCGAAGGACAACGAATGGGGTGGTCGAGGGAATCAACAATAAACTTAAACTAATAAAACGGAGAGGCTATGGCTTTAGAAACTTTCGGAATTTTTGGGTTAGAAGTATGTTATCTTGGCATCTTGTATGTTGATTTAGCATAAAGGGTAACGAAGAGCCAGGACTTCTTTTAATTCTTGTTTTTGTTGTATAGATGATAAACTTTGAGAATCAGCTAATTGTAGCTTTAATTGAGCAAGTTGACGATAAATAGGTTCAATACTATCACGAAAGTCCAATTGTACGTCTTTTTCAGTCGTTAATAAGTCACTACGGATATTTTCAAGAGTATTATAGGCGTTTTGATAGGCGTTAACGGCGAGGTTGAATTGTCCTTTTGCTTGAAAAATACGCCCTTTTTGCCATTCCAAAAGATATAAGCCATCTTTTGTGTTTAAATCTTGATTAGCCACTAAAATCGCTTTCTGTGTTAGGGTTAAGGCTTCTTTTGTTCTGCCAAGACATTCATAAAAATGACCGATTGCGCCTAATGCAAAAGACTCTACACGAGGATTATTAAGATTTTTAGCAATTGTTAAAGCATTATCGAGAATGGATAATCTTTGATAGTCAGATAGTTGCCATTGCGTCGGACATTGGGTTAAAGGGGTACTTAAGGCTAAAGAAAAGGCGGGTAGACTCGCTAAGTCAATACTAGCGTAAACCGTTGTTACATTTTGAGGGACCATAGGGAGCAAGATTAACGCCTGTTGTAAATCATTTTGCCGTTGTTGGGGAGAAATTATCTGAAAATTTTGAGAATAATAGGATAAACGAATTAAATTTAATAAATTCTCTAGTTTTGTTAAAGGATCTTCTGATCCATTTAAGTTAGCATGGAAATTTTTGGTAGCTTGTTGATAGTCGGAGATCGCTTGTTTTTGAAAAGTATTGGAGCGGTTATGATCTTGTTTTTCAGCAGATTTTGCCCGTAATTGGGATAATTGACCTCTAGCTGTATAAGAATTGCCTAAGCTTTGTTTTAAGGATGTTTGAGCTTCTGTAGAGGGTAAAGATAGAGCGGTTTCTAGGGTTTGAATACTTTGGTCATATTTTCCGCTAAAACGGTAAGCTTCTGCTAAAATTCCTAATGCTGAACGTTCTATGCTTGTATCCTCTATCTGACGACTGATAGCTAAGGCGGTATTAGGTTGACAGGTTTTTTCATCGGTTGAAGCACATAAAAGAGCGATCGCTGTTTGTGGTTGACCAATATTAAGATAAATTTGCGCTTTTTGGGTTAATAATTGACTTAATTTCCCTTTATTTCCTGTTTCAATGGCATATTTTTCTAACTTTTCTAAGGTTTCAAAGACTTGCTCATTTTGATTTAATTTTTGATAAGCTGTTGCTAAGTTTTCAAGGATAATTTGCTTTTCTTGGGGTTCTGAGGAAGCAGATAAAGCTTTTTTCCAGATTTTTACCGCTTCTTGATAGTTTCCTGCTTGATAAGCGTCAATTCCCTCTTGTACCCATTGACGAGGACTCATCGATTGAGCCATCAAAGGAGCATGAAATAAGATAAAGTGAGAGGGTGTTATTTTGCCTAATCCTGAAAAAAAGACTAAGCTGGCGACAAATAGCCAGATCAAAAGACGCGAATAGGAGAAAAAGCGATGAAACACGGTTTACTCAGTCGATCATTGAATCAATGCTGTAATCCTACTATAAAAAGTTGAGGAGTGATGTAACAATGTTCAGGATAAAAATGTTAAAATTTCGTAACCTTGTCAGCTTATTAGTCTCCTTGAGTCTATTTTCAGTTAAAAGTCCAGCTATTGCTCAAATTATTCCAGATACTAGCTTAGGAATCGAAAGTGCTTTCGTTATCACTTTTAATCAACTGCTACAACTGATTCAAGGTGGTGCAAGAAGAGGTGAAAATCTGTTTCAAAGTTTTCAGGATTTTAACATTCGTGAAGGGCAGACGATTATTTTAACCAATCCCAATGGCGTGAATAATATTTTAATTCGGGTAACAGGGAATAATCCTTCGGATATCTTAGGCAATTTATCGCTTATTAAAGCAGAAACGATTAATAATTTACTGATTAATCTACGGAGTTTGTCCCTTTTACCGAATACTAACTTATCAAGTTTAATTCAACCCCAAGACTTAGGAACAGCAAGCTTATTTTTTCTCAACCCGAATGGGATTTTATTTGGACCCGATGCGAGGTTAAACTTAGGGGGGTCATTTATCGCCACAACCGCTAATCAGATAAAATTTGCAGATGGGACGGTTTTTAGTGCAAATTTAACCCAATCTTCCCCTATTTTAACCATTAGTACCCCTATTGGTTTAGGTTTCACCTCATCTTCTCCTAAACCGATTACCCTACAAGGCCCCGAACAATCCCTTACAGGTGTTCTTCAAAGTATCCCTAAAGTGACAGGAGGTCCGAATGAAGTTTTAGAAGGGACAAAAACCCTAATTGAGAATATTTTAACTCGCCCTGTCGGTTTACAGGTTTTTCCTAACCAAACCATTGCCCTAGTCGGGGGGGATGTGACTTTAAATAGTGGAAGTTTAACCGCTTTGGGGGGAAGAATAGAAGTCGGAAGCGTCAGAAATATGGGTAATGTCAGCTTAACTCCTGTTCCTAAGGGATGGAGGCTAGGATATGAAGGGATAGATAGTCAATCCCAAGGTCAAATTACCTTATCTCAACTGGCCTTGCTAAATAGTAGCGGGTTAGGAGGGGGCGAGATCAAGTTAACCGCTCAAAAGGTCGCTTTAATCAATGAATCTGCCATTTTATCAGTAACACTTTCTGACCAAGATGGGGGAGATATTTCAATTCAAGCGCAGGATATTCGTTTGAGCAATGGTTCGATTATTGGTACTGGAACGTTTATTGATACTCTTGGTGATAGTGGGAGTGTCATTATTAAAACCAATAATTTAACGGTACAGGGAGCATCTCTTATTGAAACCACTACCCTTGGACAAGGAAAGGGGGGAAATTTAATTATTAATGCCCAAAATGGCGTTAATGTGATTGATGATGGTTTTATTGCAGCGGGTTCTTTGGGTGCAAGTCAAGATCAAACTGGTTCAGCAGGAAACTTAATCATTGAAACACAAATTTTAAATATTAATGAAGGGGGAGAAATTCTCAATGCAACCAGTTCTGGTCAAGGGGGAAATTTAATCATTAATGCTTCAGAAAGCATTAATATAGATGATTTTGATAGTGCTATCTACACAGATACTTTCGGAAGAGGGAATGCAGGAAATCTTGAGATTAACACAAAAACTTTAAGAATAAGTAACGGGGCGCAAATTTCTGCGGCCACGTTTGATCAAGGAAAAGGGGGAGATATTCTGCTCAGAGCGAGCGATAGCCTTTACATTACAGGAATATCCTCTGATCTGAGATTTCCTAGTGGGATTTTTACCTCAACAGGGATCATTGGGTTTGATTTTCAATCTCAAGGAGAAGGGGGAAACCTTTTGATAGAAACAAGACGCTTAACCCTCACAGATGGCGCGGTGATTTCTACATCTACCATTAGTCCCAAAAATGCGGGAAACGCTGTGCTAAATATTAGCGATACCTTATCCTTAGAACGAAATGCTCGAATTACTGCTAGTACAAGTGCTGATGGCAATGCAGGTAATATTCGCTTGAATGTGGGGAATGAGCTATTAATGAATCAAAATAGTCAAATATCTACCGCAGTAACTAGAAATTCATTAGCTAGGGGTGGATTGATCGAAATCAACGCCAATTCTCTTAATCTACAAAATCAATCAGAAATTAGCGTTCGTTCAGAAGGAGAAGGCAACGCAGGTAATATTAATATTAATCTGACGGGTTTATTCAGTGCCACTAATAGTGATATTACCGCAAATGCCAATCAAGGCGCAGGGGGAGAAATTACCCTCACCGCAGATAACATCAGATTACAAGGAGATAGCGATATTCGGACGAATGTAAATAATGGAGCAGGAGGTGGCGGAAATATTACGGTAACAGCTAATTCTATCCTATTATTCAATGATAGCGATATTTTAGCTTTTTCTCGTGATGGACGAGGTGGCAACATTCAATTTAATACGCCTGTATTTTTTGGTAATGGTTATCAACGGATTTCGAGTGAAAGTGATCCTAATACCCTAGATGGTAACGATAGAGTCGATATTAACGCCAGTGGTGCAGTCTCAGGTGCAATTATTATTCCAGACTTGACCTTTATTCAAAATAGTATCGTTCAGTTGCCAGAATTCTTGATTAACCCTGAAAAACTCTTAGCTAATAGCTGTATTTCACCTAATCAGAACCGCGGGGGTAGTTTTATCATAAAAGGCTCAGGAGGTGTCCAAAATCGGCCAGGAGATATGAATACTCCCTCTTATTTCCCTGAAATCATTCAACCTATTCCTGAAACACCCGCTCAACCTTGGAAAAAGGGTGATCATATCATTGAACCGCAAGGGGTTTATACAACTCTCGACGGACGACTTTATCTTAGTCGAAAATGTTAGAATTTTTCAACTATTATCTATATTTTCCGTCAGCCAATTTTTAAAGTTTCTGATGGCTTTACTTCTCCCCAGTTGTTGACTTTGTTTAACAAATTGATTAATTAATTCAATAATCGGTATCTGAGGAAAATTGGGACTGCTTAAAGACTCAATATATTCTCCTTCTTGTAATAAATTAATCTGTAGGCCACTTTGAGTATAACGCCACAGTTCGGGAACACCTAACTGTCGATAATTATCTAAATAGGTACGGGAAGTAATATCAATTTCTAGGACTAAATCAGGGGGGGGATCACTTTCTAAATTAAGTCTATTTTTGCCAATAACGGCTTGATAGTTTTTAATATAAAAACAGGCATCAGGTTCAACCGCTTGATTCATCCGCTCGTTTTTAAATGTTGTTGATCCTAACGGTTCAAAATCAATATTGAGTACTTCTAACAAAAACTGAACCATATAACTAATGATTTCTTTATCTTTTTCATGTTCGGGTAAAGGTACCATAATTTCTAATATTCCGTTACTGTAGGATAACCGAGAAGCACGACTTTCTCCTAATTCTGATAATATTGTCTCAAATTTTTGCCAGTTAATATCTTTTAAAAGTAACTGTTGACCGGGATTGACGATAATTTGTTCTAAGGCTAATTGCATGGCTTTAGCTGAAAATGTTGATTTCTTAGTTTAATTATAGCCTTAATCATAGGATTTCCACAAAAATTAAGCCTATTTGTAATACTCTGCCAGTTTTATTAAAGTGTTATTTCGTCGAGTAATAATTTTGGCATCAACCCCTTCAGATGGCTCTAAATGTTCAGATTCTACGAGAGATTTAATAAAATTAGCAACTTGAGGGTTTAATTCTCCTTGATGGGTTGAAGATAAGCTCGTCATTAAAGCATCATACCATAACCCATTTTCGGCATAGCGTTCTGCTTGTTCAGTTTTTTGAAGTGAATTAGCCACTTGTTGACTTAAAAAAATGGGCATTTCAACCACTCTAAATTCTGCTCGTTGAATCATCCAAACGTCAGGACTTTGACGAATAGCGACTTGCCAAAGATACTTTTTACCCACTTCTAAAGGGGTTTGATTACTGGGAAAAGAAAAGTTATGAATTCCTCCTTTTTGTTGAAATCGTAACGTTTCTCCCCTTTGTTGAATTTTTCCTTGCTCATTAAATTCAAATAAGCGAAAATCTACCTCATAATCCGTATTTTGATTACCCACTATCCAGACAAAAGAAGGGGTAACAGATGCCGTTTGACCGACATAAACTTGCGGTGCAATAATCGTTAAAGGGTAATCCTCTTCGGTTAAATTAGAGCCTGTCCTTACTCCCATTGATTTAGAATGATCTCCTGCTCTTTCTTGTTGAGGTGGGGGAGAATATCCTGCATCAGCTATTAAAGGAAAAAGGGTTAATCCTAACGTGAGTAAAGAAAGAGTAATGGATTTTTTGTAAGTTTTAATCATAGCATTTCTCACTAAGTACAGGACAAAAAGCTTGAAAAGTAGGCGGGAGTAGGGTTTTATGAGAAATAGCACTAATCTCGAAACCCATATATAGCAATTCTTGGAGCTATACAGATAAAAAAGATTAATTTTTAAGATTGAGTTTAGAGTGAATTAATTTAAGCCATTGCGATAACTTAGATGTTTTTTGGGTAACAATTTGCCAACGTAATTCGCATAATACCCCTTTTGGGTGCAGTTTTTCTCGTCTGAACTGTCCTCCAAGTTTTTTAGCCAGTGCTTGCGCCTGTTTTGTGCCTAAATTTTCGGCAATTAAGTCTTTTCCTTGTCCATTATCTTTAATACTTAATATATACCATCCATCCGTATTAATGCCAACCGCATTAATACGGATGACCCCTTGAGCGTGTTTTCCAATATTACATAATGCTTCTTCAAGAAACTGGCAAAGTTCCCGTTTTTTGTCTAAAGATAAGGGAAGAGAAATCGGCGCAAAAGAGCGACTTTTAACCTTTAAAGTAGAAAAATAGGGTAAATCCCGATTTAAGGTACTATTATAAACTTGGTAAAATAGATCGTCAAGGGGTTGTTTTAAATCCAACATCAAACCACTACCTAAGCGTAAACGATCTGAAGTCTCTTTTGCAGGTTTTAAGGAATCTTGTTTAAGATATTCCCCAATTTCTCTAATTTCTTGATTTAAGTTTTCTAAATAAGTAATACTTTCTTGATCTCCCTTCTCTCGCATTTTTTTTAAAAAGATGGTTAAGGTTTGTAAGGGTCCATTGTGAATCACTGTAAAGGTTTCTTCGATAGTTTGTTGACGTTCTGCTAATTTTGACAATAAATTTTGATGAGAAAGATAAAAACTGGTTAAAATAACCCCATTAAATGCCAAAGCTAACACAGCGGGAACCATAGGCAACCACCATCCCCACCAGAGGAAAAGATAACAGATGATAATTAACATAAAACTCGAAAGAATAACCGCTAATAAATTCTTTAAAGGGGAAACGGTTAATTGACTCAGATAAATTCCTCCTAACCCCCAAACAATAATCCAGAGATATTCCCATCCTTCTGCTAAACTTTTGATTAAAGGGCGATTATCCAAGACTGCACTAATAATTTGACTAATGGCATGAGCTTGAAATTCTACCCCATAAATTTCGCCTTTGACGTGAGAAGAAGCGATCGCCGTTGTATGAGCAAGATCAGGCGCACTGGGTGTCGTCATGCCAATTAAAACAAGGCGATTTTGTATCCATTCGGGCTTAATTTTGCTGGATTTGACATCACTTAGGGAAAAAGTGCGAAAACTATCGATATTATTGCGATAATTGACCAGAATCTGTACGCCCCCTGCTTTAGTATTAATATAACCCCCTGTATAGGACGAAAAACGGGGTAATTCTACTGTACCAAAACGCATAGCATGGGGATCTTTGATGCCATTGTCTAAGGGAAAGCCTTTGGGGGTTAAATAGGCTTCTGCGAGGCGTAAGGCCAAGGAAAATTGATATTCTGGGTTATTTTCGACGTAAGTTCCCAATAAACTGCGCCGCATTCGTCCATCATCATCGGGAATACCATCGGAAAAACCAATTTGCTCAGAAGGTAAAGCCGGAGGGGGCGCAATGCCTAAGCCTAAAACTTGTTGAATACCGATTATATTAGGGCTATTTTGCAAAATTTGAACGAATTTATCATGTCCTGGTTCAACGGGGAGATCCCGAACAATGTCTAAACCGATGGCTCTGGGGTTGTATTGTTGTAAGATTTGGATTAAATTGGTAATTTCAGCATCAGGGATAGGATATTGTTTGATTTGTCTAATATCTGCTTCATTAATCCCGATAATTACGATTCTCTCATCTATCGCTTCAAGGGGACGAAGCCGCAAAAAGGTGTCAAACGTTGTCCATTCTGATTCTTCGGGTAATCCTAATCCTCGCGCAGTGATTATAACGGCAATGATGGTAATACCGGGGAACAGTCCTCCCCATTGATTGAATTGTTTAAGGATTGGCTTTTTCCACCAGCGATGCCACATGGGTTTGTTTGGGGTTAGGGCTTTTAGGTTGGTTCTATCATACAAAAATTTGACTCCTCCTTGCTTTGCACTTTTCTGCAATGGGCTTTGCACTTTTGTGCCATTTACTTGTCTGAAAACGGCAATGAAGTTGGCAGGAAATGACCTAGGTTTTCAGGGTTTAAGGGGTTAACTTAGAGACATCAAACAAATTTCAAAAAACGGAGCAAAAACAAATGGCTACTTACTATGGAACCAGTGCTTCAGATTACTACAACTATATGGGATCTGAGAGTCTCACTGCTTGTGGATATGGAGGCAATGATACACTTCTAGGTAATACAAATAATGATCGTTTATATGGAGGCACTGGTAATGATCGCCTCTTTGGTTGGAGTGGAAACGACTATCTTGATGGTTTTGGTTCCTATGCTTTTAATTCAGGAGAATATGACACCTTAACGGGGGGTAGTGGCTCTGATACTTTTGTGCTTGGTGATCGTGGGGGACGCGGTTATTTAGGTAATGGTTATGCAACTATTACCGATTATAATTCTGCTAACGACTATATTCAACTCACACGAGGTTTTTCCTACACTTTTGAGAGAACAGGATCTAGTAATAATTTTAGTGGAAATTCAACATCAGATCTGCTTATCAGAACCTCAGGTGGAGATATTTTAGGGGTTCTTCAAGACTACACAGGTAACTTTGCGCTGACGAGCTACTATTGTCAGTTTGTCTAAATCTGACTTTTCTCGTTATCTTGAAGGTCAAGCGTTTAAATATTGAAAGAAAGAAACTCTATTTTCTTTCTTTTTTTCTTTAAGTATAAGCTTGCACTTTTGTGCCATTTACTTGTCTGAAAACGGCAATGAAGTTGGCATAAACCAACCTATGCTTTCACGATTTAACGAATTAATCTAGACATATAAAGCAAAATAAACAACGAGGAAAAACAAAAAATGCTTACTTCTAATACCTACAAAAAACTGGCAATGACCGCTATTTCTTTAATGATTGCTTCTTACCCCACTGTGTCAACTGCTCAAAACTGGGATGTTAATGACAATCAATGGGGGAATAATTACGGTCAACGCTACAATAATGGCTATAACAGTGGGGGTTGGAATCAAACCAAAGAAGGTTATAACCGCACCATCAGAAATTATGATAACAACACCATAACCCATCAATCAGGAAATCGTAATTCCCATTCTAATAACCATCAATCAGGTAATTGTGAGACAGGAAACTGTTCTTATAGTAATTCTTATAACTCTAATAGCAGTAGTTCCTCTCGCACTTATACAACCCCTTGGTAATTGCGTGTTGATCAATTTAATTACAATGCGATCGCCATTCTCGTAGGGTGCATTAATGAAAGTGTAATGCACCTTGATTTTATGGCAAAACACCGCCCTATTTTGTAAAGTAAATTAAAGAGATGATTTTCCTTGGATTATAATTAATCTACCCTCTTAAATAAAAATCATGACTAAAATACTCTTATAAATTCCTGATGAAGTCGCAGATAATCTACGCATCCCACCTGATGAATGCGCCAACCGTGTTCGTATTGAATTGGCCATCAGACTCTATCAAAAACAAATTCTCTCATTAGGTAAAGCCCGTGAACTAACCCAATTAAGTAAATGGGATTTTCATGAATTATTAGCCCAAGAAAATATTTAATGTACCTACGATTTAGAAGAATTAGAAGCAGACTTAAATACTCTACAAGAACTTGATCAGTGATATGAAAGCTGTAACCAACGCATTAGTTTTAATTGCTTTAAGTAGCATTAGAAAATTAGAATTAGTTCATCAACGATTTCCTCTGAATTTACCCACACTCGGAACAGTCGTACTTTTAATTTGGGCAAAACAAAATCGCTTAATTCCCAACTTAAAAGAACAATTAGATAACTTGCAAACAGTGGGTAAATTTCGCTTAAGTTTGTCAGTTTATGAAAATGCACTTCAAAAAGTTGGGCTCTTCTCGTTTCTGTGTGGGAGTAAGAAGAATAGGGATAATTTTCCAGAAATATAGTCTTCAAAGCCTTGCCTAGCAAGACTCCTACGAATGATAAGCACTGATTATCACACCAAGTCGATAAGAGCCAAAGTTGGCGAATTATGAAAAATTTTTCTTGGATAGTGCGATTTGCTCCTCTTTAGTCTATAATGAATGGCTACGTCTTCTTATAGACCTGTTCCTTAACCTTAAGCCTGTAATTGATCATGTCTAATCTCAAAATTTATCCCCCTTAATCGCTAAAATCATGTCTCTTATCCTGATAATTGACGATCATCCCCTCCTTCTTGAAGGAACGCTCAAAGCTATTCAAGCAGAGCATCCCGAAGCCGACTTTTTAACCGCTTCTCATCTCCAAGAAGCCCAACACCTCCTAAGCAGTCATCAACCTGATATTCTGGTGATGGATCTTTCCCTCCCCCAAACCGAGGGAACAGTCGCTGAAGTCGAAAATGGGTTAAATTTTCTTAAAAAAATACTAAAAGACTATCCGAACCTAAATATTATCGTGCAAAGTAGTTATATCAAAGCCCTAATGCGTCTTAAGCCAAATATTGATAATCATCACGGAGGTTTTGCAGTTGCGGATAAAACCTTACCTCAGTCAGAAATGATTAACCGCGTTAATTGGGTGATGCGGGGATTAACCCATACCAAAGATTTAAAAGCAGGAATAGAGGTAAAATCTGAATGGTTAGAATTGCTTAGATTTGCGTTTGAAGAAGGTTTACAGGATAAAGCGATCGCCATAAAAATGAACATTGCAGAAAGAACGGTGCGTCACTATTGGACAAAATTACAAGATGTCTTAGAAATTTATCCAGAAGATAGTAAAAACTTGCGAATTTTAACTTTAAAACGCGCTAGAGAAGAAGGACTGATTGATTAATAAAGATCATATGTTTAAGGTATTCAAAAGATTATTTTGTGTGAGTTTAATCGCAGGTTGTATCGGCTTAGATAGCTCTACGGGACAAGCGCAATCGCTGGCTGATGGAGACCGTTTTCAAGAGACAAAAAACTGCCCCTCTGATCCTGAAAGTGAGGGGTTTTTTGTCAAGAAAATTGAGGTTTTGGGCAATAGTATTTTTAAAGCAGAAATTCGATCTTTAACTCAACCTTTAGAAAATCAAAAGATTACTATTGAAAAACTTATTTGTCTGCGAAGCACCATTACAGAACTTTATGTTAGCAGAGGCTATATTACTTCTGGGGCATTCTTACCAAATAACCAAGAGATTACTGAGGGAACGGTAAAAATTCAAGTTGTAGAGGGAGAAATTGAACGAATTGAGATACAAGGACTTAAGAGACTCAAAGATTATTGGCTCTACCGAACCTGTCATGCAAAACTATCAACAACTTATGCTTGTAAAGCTTGTACAATAGGGCTTTGAGTTTTTGTTAGATTGATATTTATCAACTTTAGAACATTGCTGGACAGAGAGGGAGCTTGGGGACTTTTCTACAGTGTAAGTTCGGAAGAACCAGATTATTATATTCGCTCTCGTTTAGAAAACGTCACCCGAACCCCTTTAAATCAGCAAACCTTACAAAACGGACTCGCTTTATTACAATTAGATCCCTTAATTAAAACGATTCAAGCTGAATTAACACCCGGAAGCACAGACGGAAAAAGTGTCTTATTGGTTAATTTAGAAGAAGCAAAAGCTTTAAGTGTAGAAGTTAGCACCGATAACTATCGTCCCCCAAATATCGGCTCTTATGAAGGAACTATCGCCTTATCTCATGGTAATGTCTTAGGATGGGGTGATAAATTTTCAGGGGAATATTCTATTACCGAAGGTTTAAATTTATACAATCTTCACTACAACTTGCCAATTAATCCGATGGATGGACGAATTGGACTACATTACTGGAATACAGACAGCAAAATTACCGAAACCTTATTCAATATCTTCGATATTCGTAACCAAACAGAGACATTAGGAGTTGAATATCGTCAACCGATTTATCGGACTCTACAAACCGAATGGACATTAGGGTTAAACTTAGATATTCGCAATAACCGTAGTTCCCTTGAAGGGGTGTCATTTTGTTTCTCTCAACCCTGTATTGATGGGAAAACCAACCTAACCGTCCTCAGATTTTCCCAAGAATGGCTCAATCGTACGCCTAACCAAGTTTTTGCTGCTCGTTCTCAATTGAACTTCGGTATCAATGCGTTTGATAGCACAGTTGTTAATATTGAGCCAAATCAGGAATTTTTTAGCTGGTTAGGTCAATTTCAGTTTGTTAATCGTTTTAGTAATAATTGGCTGTTATTAGGTCGTTTTTACGCTCAAATTGCTGGTGATCCCTTACCGATTATTGAGCAATTCAGCTTAGGAGGAATTGATACAGTGCGAGGCTATGCAAAAAACGAAATTGTTACCGATAATGCCTTATTAGGATCATTAGAGTTAAGAATTCCCCTCACTCAAGATCCCGAAGTCTTGCAAATTACCTCATTTGTTGAGGGGGGGACTGGATGGAATAATTTACTTCCTGATCCCGATCCTGCTACTTTAGGAGGGATAGGATTAGGTTTACGCTGGTTAGTGGCTAATGGTTTAACTGTTCGTTTAGATTACGGGATTCCGTTAGTTTCTGTCGATAATTCCGGAAATTCACTGCAAGAACAAGGGGTTTACTTTTCGGTGAGATATAGAAAAGCATTCTAGCATATTCTGAGAGAATTATAATAATAGTTCTCAATTAACTTAATCCGAATCTTTATCTTTTGTCGCTTCGTTAATTTCAGCGTTTTTCTCAAAGAGAGGTATAATCAATGTCGTTTGTGCTTCGAGGCGATCACTCTGTTCAAACCCTCATTCTGTAAGGCTTCTGGGGTTGGTGATCGCAGTCTTGGATTTCAAAAAAGCCTAAAGATATTATCCAACCAGGTTTTTAGATTTATTCAGCCAACCCTAGTTAAAAAAGAGAGGAGTAGGTCGCCATATCTAGTCCCTTGAGAACGGAATTCGGTATCGGTCAAAGTTCCTAGAAAAGCCCTAGGGATAGCTTGAGTATTTATACTTATTGCCATCCAGGTATGCTTCCCCTAAGATAAACTTGATCGGTAATCGTGCCGAACTAATTAGCGAAAATTTGGGTCTAAAGCCCTTGGAATGATGTTTTTATTGTATTCAGGAAGTTGAAAAAATGAAGACCAAATCGATCATAAGCTTACTATCTCTTAGCATTATAGGAATGTCAATCTATGCGGGTCAAGCTAATAGTAGTGATTACCGGGCTTTGACCCCTGAAGAAACATCACGGTTGACTGATGCTTTGCTAAAACAGGGTTGTAGGAATCCTAAAGAGATGAAATTTGATGTTGAGACTAACCTATTTGAAGCAGAAGATGCTGTGTGTGAGGGAGGAAGAAAGTATGATATTTACCTTGATAAAAACTTTAGGATTGTTTCAATGAAACCAGACTAAAAGATCAAATCCCTGAGAACCTTTTACTGGTCGCTGCGAAGATTACCGATCAGGTATAACAAAGCCATTCTGACAGCGACACCACTGGTAACTTGTTGGGAAATCAGACTAAAATCGGGATCGTCCATTAAATCGGAACTAATTTCCACTCCCCGATTCACAGGACCGGGATGAAGCACCTTCACCCCCGGTTGACAGGATTGCAAACGAGGACGAGTAATGCCAAAACTTTGATGATATTCCCGTAAACTGGGCAAAAGATTGGCAGTCATGCGTTCTTTTTGCAGTCGCAGGGTCATCACAAAATCGGCCTTTTCTAAAGCTGGTTCTAAATCCCAGTGGAGAAATAGGCGATCGCACAATTCCCCAAAATATTTCGGCAGCAGGGTGGGGGGTGCCGACAAATGTACTTCTGCTCCTGCCGTGGTTAAACTCCAGATATTGGAACGAGCGACACGAGAATGGAGTATATCCCCGACAATAGCGATTTTTTTGCCCTCTAACAGTTCTAAACGGGGATTTTCCTCGTCTAACAGACAACAGATCGTAAACAGGTCTAAAAGTCCCTGGGAGGGGTGTTCGTGTTGACCGTCCCCAGCATTAAGAATACTCACCCCCGATTCTAGACGGTCCATTTCCCCCGCAATCAAATCGGGAACCCCCGACTGTTGATGTCGAATGACAAAAATATCCGTACCCATGGCCACATAGGTTAAAGCGGTATCGAGAATCGTTTCCCCCTTAGTCAAACTGGAACTACCCGGGGCAAAATTAAGAACATCGGCCGAAAGACGTTTCGCCGCTAGTTCAAAACTACTACGGGTGCGGGTGGAGGGTTCAAAAAAAAGATTTGTCACCACTTGTCCCTGTAGGGCCGGCACTTTCTTGGTGCGTCGGGAAAGAACTTCACGAAAACTAGAGGCCGTTTGTAGCAGGGTTTGGTATTCTTCCGGTTGCCAGTCTTCTAATCCTAAAATATGGTGTCGGATCCAAGTGAAAGCCATAGGAGTTAAGGAGGCGGTAAAAACGGCAAATTTCGTCTATGCTATTGTAGGATTTCTTTGCATCAGGTTAATAAATAGGGTTTATGAGAATTAATTTTTCCTTGTGTCAGATCACTCTTGCGATCGCTTTATTTCTCAATCCCTTGCCGGCGATCGTTGCCCAGACTACCACCTCTGGGGAAATGGTATCACCGACCACGGGCATTAATTACACTCGCCTGAAAAATTTCCTCGCTCAACAAAATTGGCGGCAAGCTAACGATGAAACCCGTAATTTAATGCTGAAAGCAACCGGACGGGAATTACAGGGCTGGTTTACCATGGAAGACCTGCAAAAATTGGCCTGTTGGGATCTGCAAAAGATGGATCAACTCTGGAAAGAAGCTTCCGGGGGTCGTTTTAGTTTCAGTACCCAATTTCGCATTTTTATCGAGACGGGTAATCGACCGGGGCGCTTAGTGGCGATCGAAAATTTTCAAACTTTTGGCGATCGCATCGGTTGGCGTAAAGATGGTGATTGGATTATTTTTAAAGAAAATCTTAACTATACCCTCAATGCACCCGTCGGTCATCTGCCGGCGCCCCGGGACGAATATCAGATCGCCGGTGGTCGCCTAGAATACACCACCCTCGCCCAAAGATTAGTTACCTGTAATATTGTTAGCTTAGGGCAAAGCAAACAATAGACCTCTTGTAAAAATCAAAAATTGTTGTTAGGGTTAGGAGTCAGTAGTCAGTAGTCAGTAGTCAGGAGAATTAAGAATGAACAATAATCAATTAAATAGTCTATTTACGGATTTTAGGCAATTTAATCCTTATTTTTGCCGTTTTTGAACCCTCAAAAATTAATTATGCCAGAGGTTTAATAATCACGCTGATCAATTCTGTAGAGTAAAATTTAAGGAAAAGCTTCTCTCCTCATCTTCCCTTTTTTTCCGATTTACTAGCACTTTTTCTGCTAAAAACCCGTAAATTTAACAATGATTAAACGATCCGTTAACGTATCGAGAGCGATCGGTTCGTCGATCGCCGTTTCCCTAATTATCACTGGTTGCGCCCCCCAAACCCCCCAAGCCACTGGACCGGCGGCTGTTCCCGTCAAACTGCAAACCCTCGGCACCGACAAATTAGTGCAAAGTAGCGAATTTGTGGGTACTTTGATCGCCCAAGAGCGTGTTAGCGTCTCCCCTCAGATTACCGGTCGGATTCGGACTATTTTCGTTAAATCTGGCGATCAGGTAACTCAGGGACAAAAAATCGCCGAATTGGATCCCGAACAACAACAGCAACAGGTAAACGCCGGCATCGGCCAGGTAAATTCGGCCAAAGCGAACCTCAATGCGTCTGAGGCGGATTTAAGGCAAAGACAAGCGCAAGCGAGGGCAAATAAAGCCCAAATTGCCCAGAATCGGGCAAATGTGGCCAATGCGGAAGCTAATGTTAAAAGTCAGATCGCCACCTTGAGCGCCGCCGAAGCTGATTTACAGAGAGCGAGAGCTAATTTAGATTTAGCGGAAAAAAACCTAAAAAGAGCCGAATTTCTGGTCAAACAAGGCGCACAGCCCCAACAGGACTTAGATGATCGCCGCCGCGACATTCAGGCCGCCAAGGCAGAAGTAGAAGCCCGGTCTCAAAATCGTGATGCGGCCCGTCAACAGGTGACGGCGGCTAGAGCTACCTTACAGGCAAACCAAGAAGCATTAAATATCGCCATTCAAAACGAATTAGCCTCACGGCAACAGGTGGCGGCAGCAGCAGCAACAGTGAACAGTCGTCAAGCGGCGGTAGCCAGTGCCGAGGGGCAATTAGGGGCGACGCGCCAGAATTTAGTTTTTAACACCATTACCGCCCCGATTGATGGTTTTGTCGGCGATTTTAATCAAAGAAAAGTCGGCGATATTATCTCCCTGGGTGAAGAATTAACCTCGTTGACTAACAATAAAACTTTGGAACTAAATGTGCAGATTCCCGTGGAATTACAACCGCGTCTGCGCGTCGGTTTGCCCGTGGAAATTATTAATCCCGATGGCAGCCCGGGCGTTCGCGGTCAAGTAACTTTTATTTCCCCCACCGTTTCCCAAGCTACCCAATCGGTTTTAGTGAAATTTGCCTTTACTAATGATGGCAGTCTTCGCAATAACCAATATGTGCGGACGCGGTTAATTTGGGATCAAAAACCGGGGGTATTAGTTCCCACCACGGCAGTGACTAGCATCGGAGCGCAAAATTTTGTTTTTGTGGCCGAAAAAGAAAAGGCTAAAGAAGGTCAAGAAAATGCCAAGGAGCGTTTAGTGGTCAGACAAAAACCAATTCAAGTCGGCACAATTCAAGGGCAAGCTTATCAGGTTATTTCTGGAGTAAATGCCGGGGAAAGAATTGCTATTAATAATATTCTTTCTCTCCGAGATGGTACAGCTATAACTGTTAGTCAGCAGTAATTTTTATGAGTAATTCGATTACCGTTCGTCCCCTGTCAGCGCAACTAATTACCGCCGAGAGTTTCCGTCCCTACGGTCAATTAATAATCCCTAGTCATGATGGAAAACCGTTTGATGAAAGCGATGCACAACTGCATTTAAAAAACGGTGTGCCACGCTTTTATATTATGCGTTTACAGACTCGCGGACGTAAATTTAAGCGAATTACTCGTCATAGTCAATGTACCCAATGTCTTGGTTCTTTGGGGGGACAAGAGTGGTTTTTAGGAGTGGCCCCCCCTAGTCCTTATCCTCAACCGGATTTGGAAAAACTAAAGGTTTTTCGCATCCCCGGGGACTGTTTTATTAAATTAGAGGTGGGAACTTGGCACGCTGGCCCACTTTTTGATCAACCGGCGATCAATTTTTATAATCTCGAATTGAGCGATACTAATATTGTCGATCATTTTACCTATAATTTTGCCCAAGAGCAGTTAATAGAATTCGAGATTGTTGATTGAAAAAAATATTTTTTTTACCTAGTGGGACTTAGGCGTTTTCGGTCAGCAAAAAAGGCTCAAACCATTACGGGACAAAGGGTTAACCTCGATTTATGATTTTCCTTGATCTATCTGGGTTTCAGCGATTTTGGGCTTCTCGAAGTAAATCCCAAGCGGGGATTGGAGTTGAGGCTTTTATCGATTTGTTTTTTGTCTAAGTCCCACTAGGGTTTGCTGAATATCGGTGAAAGCTGACAGGGGGACAACGTGAGTTCGATGAAGTTAAAAAAGGGCAGAAGGTAGAGCAGGTAAGCCTTTTGTCGATGCCAAGTCAATGACCGATCTTACTTTTCCCGCTAAGTCTGAAAACGATGACATAATCAGGGTTTCAAGCTCTCCACAGTTTTCAATAAGCTAGTCTTAATGACAATAAGCGACGAGAGAAGAGGACTTCGAGATAGGGGGAAATCAAAGGATCGCTCAACTAAAAAGATAACGGGAAAAGTCAGAATGACTGATAACTTATTCCTATCGGAATTTTTAACACTTCTGCATAAATCACAGGTCTTCTAACGAAAATATAATATACACCTCCAAAACCAAAATGCAGAACTTATTGAGACAGCTAAGGCGAAACCGCAAAAAACCGCTAATCTTTGGATTATTTGGCGCAGCAGGATGTCTGGTGACAGAGATCGCACTGAGTGAAGTTTACAGCGTTTCTCGTAAAGGTGAAGTATACATTAAACCCTGCCGAAGTAAGGATTTCAGTTGCAAAAACTTACCTCATCTATCGGATAAACTCTGTATCTCAATGCCACAGTTTTGATGACTCCAATATAACAATTAATCATTCCGAGGACTGCCATTATGATCATGCACAATAACCACTCACAACAAATTCCGGATAATTCTCAAAAAATTCAATCCACTATTCAACAGTTTCAGGATTACTTCGCTATTTATGAGAGTGTTTTTCCTTATCTACCTATTAAAGACACGGAGAAATCCTCAATTGAAAAACGAAAAGACTGGATTAGTAAGTTGAAACAAACAGAATTTCATGTCGCTTTTCTCGGTTCTTATTCGGCGGGAAAATCAACAATAATTAATGGAATTTTAGGACGAGAAATTCTCCCTGAAGCCAATACATCAACCACTGCATTTCCCACTATCGTTAAAAAAGGAGAAAAAGATCAAGCCTTTATTTACTTTATGGATGACAAAGCGCAAAGGATACTTTACGATAGTTTTATAACTGAAATTGGTCACAAAATTGGTAAAAATTTGTCAAATGAATCTCATGAACCTCTGGGAAGACACTTTCAAAGCATTGAGGAAGCCATTAAACAATATGAAACAGAAACTGGAAGTTCTATCGATCAACAAGCTTTAGGCAAAAGTAGATTGCTTGTAAGAAATTTGACAAATCCAAATTCCAATTATCAAGGAAGAAAAGAAATTCAACTATCAGAACTTGGCAACTATGTAGAAGGCTATGAAGGAGCAATTTATGTTGATAAAATTGAAGTGTTTGTAGAAAATTTGAATATTGCGGACGGCATTGTATTGGTTGATTTACCAGGACTAGGGGTGGACAATAAACGCCATGAAGAATTTACTCAAGACTACATCAAAGAGAAAGCAAAAGCTTTTGTCGTTTGTATCAACCCTTTCAATGTTCTTCAAGGGAAAGAAATAGAATTTTTAGCTGAAATCAATAAGAAGAATCCAACGATTATTCAAAGGGCATTTTGGGTTATTAATCAATGGGATTTACCGGATAATACTCACAAACTAGAAGCTATTAATAGCTTTAATCAACGGGTTGGCGACTATAATTTTACCATTAAGGAAGAGCGGAAATTTCAGACTTCTGCCCTCAACTATTTATTGTTAAAGACAATTGCTCAAGGAACAATTAACCAAAGTCAAAAATTACGAGGACATCTTGACAATTTGAAAAAAATTGGCTTAGAAAACGAGCCTTCTAAGGATCAAGCTAAAGACTTGCTCCTTCATCATCCGGATATTGTTCTCTTTTCTCAATTCCTTGAATCTCTATATAAATATTTGAATAAAGAGGCAAAAGATGAGTTTATTGCAGATGCGAGAAAAGAACTTCTGGAGATTATCCGTAAATTAGAGCGATTGTTGAAAGAACCCTATCATCAATATAGTCAAATCTCCAATCCTCAAGATGACATGAAAATACGTGCTGTTAGTTCACAATCTCGGTTTTTTATAGATCAGTTGAAGAAAAAAGTTAAAGAATTTTCCCAACAAATTCGCACGCACGAAGATAGTCAATTTTGGAAAGAGTCTGACACCCATGAAGTGATTCGAGAACTTGACAAAAAAATAATGCAAATAGATAAAAAAGAACTGAAAAATTATCTGAGTGAAGGACTAGATATTAATGGTCATATATCTAGATTACCTAATTTTGTAACTGAAAAAATCAAACTGACTTCATCGATGAGAAAAAAATTAATATCGGTAGTCGATATTCCTTTTACCCAGCGATTAAGTACACTTCTCAGTGATTTACAAACCATTAACCTAAGTTATTTACCCGAAGAAGTGTTAAAAAAACTAGAAGATAACCTTTGTGAACGAGATATTTCGATGAGATTAAGTGGTCTAGCTGATGCTTTATTCTATCAGTATGGAGACGAGCTTGAGACGATTGGATTGAGTCTCAAAGACTGTAGTGGTCAGACATTTTCTGAGCGTTTAGATCAAGCCCTAAAAATGTATAAAGATAAACTGGAAGAATGCACAAAAAAACTTGTCAAAGAGTTGAACACAAATATTTGGTATAGCCTGAAAAATCATGCAGAATATTTGGAAGAAAAGTTACTGGAACTATTTAATGATTGCCAAGATGAAATATCCAGTCAAATTGCCCAAACTATCAAGCTTGATGAGGCTATTGCTTCTGAAGTTACTAAACAAACTACGATCACTAATAGTTACGAAAAACTGATTACTTTAAAAAGCTCAATTAAGAGTAGTTTAGAAACACAAATCCCTGTAGAGGTTGAACAATTTACTCGCTAATTGACTGTTTATTCAGCAATGCCTTTTTTTGTGTACTTTTGTGACAGCTTTGGCATAAATCACAGGTCTTCTGGCGAATAGATAATATAGTCCCCCGAAATTAAAATGCAGAACTTATTCGGCCAGATCAGGCGAAATCTCAGAAAACTCCTAATTTTTGGATTATGTGGTGCGGGAGGATGTTTGGTAGCGGCGATCGCACTAGGAGAGGTTTTTCTCACGGTGACTGAACGTCCGCCGATTGTCGAACAGAATCCTCAATCTGTCGTAATGTTGATTGATACCTCCGGCAGCATGAACGATGACAATAAATTACAAGAGGCGAAAAATGCCGCTAAAGCCTTTATCGAGCGACAGGACCCCTCGGTTAATCGCTTCGCGGTGGTCGGTTTCGGCAGTCAGGTTCAAATTGGCACAGGACTAACCTCCGATTTAGCCACCCTCAATCAAGCCATTGACAATTTATCTGATGGTGGGGGGACAAGAATGGATTTAGGACTGGCAACGGCGATTGAGCAACTAGAGTCTAGCAGCTCCGATCGTCATATCTTGCTGTTTACAGATGGACAACCCGCCCCGGCTCCTTCTCCAGAACAAATTGATATTATGATTGTTCTCGACGTTACTAGCAGTATGAATGAGGAGATCGCCGGAGTACAACAAGGCATCCAAAACTTTGCCCAAGAACTCAAAAAACGGAAACTTGATGCTCAAATAGGCCTAATCGCTTTTGGCGATCGCTTATTTGGCGAAGAGCCGCAAATTCTCAATTTTGATGGTTCTGTATTTACCCCTGATAGCGATCGCTTTAGTGAGCAAATCGGCAGCATTCAACAGGTTAACGGCAATGATCCGCCAGAAAGTAGCTTAGATGCTCTGGCATTAGCTGCCCGTCAGCCTTTCCGTTCCCATGCAACCAAAGTCATACTGCTGATTACTGATGCTCCTCCTTTAATACCCGATCGAGAAATTCCTTCTTTAGAAGCAACCACTAATGTTTTAAAGGAAAATCAAATTGCTCAACTGCACTTAGTCATTCAACCTGATGATCGCGCTACTTTTGAACAACTGCAACTCTCCGCACCTGGAGAAACCTTCTTACTCGGTGAAACCGCCGCAGGACGACAAGGATTTGAAAGTGTACTCCCCACCATCGGTAAAGCCATCGCTGAAACAACCCTGAAAGAAGAAGATCGCCAACCGATTGTAGAGGCGACCCTAAACATCGGTCAAACTGCTCTGAGCCAAAAAATCAATATTATTGCCGTCGGAACAGGAGATGCCGATCAAAACTTTCTGACTCAACTGACGGGAGAAGATAAAAAAGTCTTCTATGCTAATTCCGGAGAATTTGACCAAGCCTTTCAATCTGCGGCAAAACTCATCTATGATTCGCAGCTGATCGGAGAACAAAAGCAAAATCAAGGAATTTTATACACTTTACTGAGCCAATCTCTTCCTAAAAATCAACTGCAAACCCCTCAATTTAGATTTATCTATGATGCCTTGCGGACGGGTGGCTGGACGGCTATCCTGTCTGTGGGTGCTTCTTTAGCGTTAATTGTCGGGCAGAACCTCTATCAACGTCGCCGCCGCCTTCTTTCCCTGGGCGAGACAAGCATCGGTACAGTGGGGGGAATCGTTGCTGGATTGGTTGCCGGTAGCTCAGGACTCCTTGTCTCTCGTTTTCTCATTCAAAGCATTCCCACCCTTGCCCCAGGGGGGCCACTTCTGGGTTGGACGATTTTAGGGACAATGCTTGGCGGCGGCATGGCTCGTTTTGTCCCCAATCTGAAAATCGGCAGGGCGGTATTGGGCGGGTTTCTCGGTGGCGCGATGGGAGGAATGGGTTTTGTTTTGCAAGCTGGAGCGAGTAATGAGATGGCCGGACGTTTAGCGGGTTCAGCGATTTTGGGTTTTTGTATTGGCATGATGATCGCTCTTTTGGAACTGCTGACTCGACAAGCTAAACTGATCGTGCATTGGAGTCCTACGGAACAACGAGAATTTTTATTAGGCTCTCGCCCGATCATTTTGGGCAGTTCCTCGGAAGCCAATATTTACTTACCCAAAAAACAGGGTTATGCCCCGATCACGGCTCAGGTTTTTCAAAAAGGGGAAAACATTATCATGCAGTATAACTCGTCCTATGGACAAGCCAAGGGGATGAAAAAACTAGAGCATCAATTAAAGGATGGTGATCGCCGGAAATTTGGACAGATTACGCTGGAGGTAAAAACATCGCCCGAACCGTCCAATCGAATAATATCAACTCATTAATCTTATTTTGGTTGCCCAAATGGTAGTCTATAAATTCTTTCTTAACCTGAAAAATTCGCCAGAAAGATATGATTATCCTCTAGATCTAACCGCCGATCAGGAAAATAATCCTGAAACTATCTTCACCAAGGAAATTCGCCAAGCAATCCGAAAACATTTTCAAGCAAGAAGCTCATGCTCTATCAACGATCACCGTCTCAATCAAATTATCGCCGCTTGGGTCGAAGATATCCGAGAAGGCTATCGAGAAACTGTCCTGACCCTAGATTTACCCCTACTGAGCGAGTCGAACCTTGAAAACATCCAAGACGAAGGAAATCAAGAGTTACCCCCTGTTTTTACCCCCGATTTAGGGGCTATAGAACCCATGGAGGGAATGTTTCCCCCTTTAGAAGACATTTTCAACACTTAACCTATTCTCTGAAGGAAATTTTAATGCTTAACGTATCTATTACCCCCCATCGAGAATTTTTACCGGCCGATACTCCAGATCAGCGACTGTTTATTATGCTGAAGTTGCGACCAACCCAAGAAGTCGCTCAAACCCGTCCTTCTACTACCTTTGTCTTTCTAATTGACACCAGTGGCTCGATGTACGAAATTGTGGCCGGCGATTTTCAACCCACCGGTGAAACTTATATGCAAGATGGGAAGGAATACACGAGAGTGGTGGGCGGCATTGCCAAAATCGACATGGTTATTGAGTCGCTTCGCACCCTGATTAATTCAGGACGCTTCACCCCGGAAGATCGGATTGCTCTGATCCAATTTGACGATCAAGCCTCTACTCTGATTGGCTTAACACCAGTTACCCAAACCCGTCAACTGGAAGATGCGATCGCAAAACTGCGAAATTTTAGCGGTGGAACTTGTATGGGGAGAGGCATTAATCAAGCCCTTGCTCTCCTAGCTAATCAAAGCATGACTAGCCGCCATACCATGATTTTTACCGATGGCGACACCTTTGATGAAGATGATTGCCAAAACTTAGCCCAACAATTTGCCAGTCAAGGGATTTCGATTACGGCCCTGGGTGTGGGCGAGTTTAACGAAAACTTGCTCACAGACATAAGCGGCAAGACGGGAGGGCATTGCCGTCACATTGTTCCAGGAACGGCTAGTGGTAACGATGTTTCTATTACCGATCTTCCTAACCTTCTACTGGCAGACTATCAGCAAGCCCAGCAAGAAGTAATTAACAATCTTGTCCTCAGCTTAAAAACTGTTCAGGGAGTCAAACTGCTGCGCCTTACCCGTGTTTATCCCGATTTGGCAGAATTTTCCTTAAATCAAGCTCCCTATCCCATTGGTGCCGCCAAAGCAAAGGATGAAACCATCTTCATCTTAGAATTTGCTATCGATAGTCGTCCTAGTTCAAAAATTCGTCTGGCTCAACTGGGCTTGACTTATGACATTCCTGGCTTAAACCGACGGGGGGAATTACTACCGCAGAACGTTGTTGTCCAGTTTGTGCCTGGACAGGGGGGGACAGCGCAGGTCGATCAAGAAGTTATGGGATACGTTCAACAACGCAATATTTCCCAATTAGTTGACGACGCAACCCGCATGGCAGAGAGTAACCCCCAACAAGCTGAAAAACTCCTGGAAACTGCCCGTCGTATCACAGTTCAAATTGGCAATGATGCTATGCTCGAATCTCTCAATGAAGGGATTGAAGAATTGCGAAAAACTCGTCAGATTTCCTCTGGAACTCGCAAAACCGTGAAAATGGGATCGAGAGGAAAAACTGTCAAGATGGGCGATGACCTCAACGACGATCTCTCGGAAGAAACTATTCGGAAACTAACCGGTACTTGAGCAGACTTCTGGCACCGAGTCAGGCAACAGTAAGATTAATTTCAATCTAATTAATTCCTCTTATATCCCTCAAAAAGGAGAAAAACCAATGGCTATTGTTTGCAAAGTTTGTGGCTACGATCAAAACCCCCAGGGAGCAGAATACTGTGATGCTTGTGGTGCAGAATTGACCCCATCGACACCACCTACACCTCCCACACCTGTCATCCCCGATCCCATCCCAGAACCCACACCCATGCCAATTCCCCAACCGATTGCCGAGACGATAACACTCACGCCGGAACCGCTGCCCCAACCGATTACTCCGGCAATAACAACAACGGCCCGACTGATTGCCAAGCACCCTAACGCCCCGGTTGCTGAATTTTTCATTGATGGTTTTACCTTGATTGGCATCTTTGACTCGGACACCGGACCTGTGGATGTGGACTTAGAAAAATTCCCCGATAACGAAACCGTTTCCCGCAACCATGCGGAAATTTATCCCGATGGAGGAACTTGGAAAATTAAAGACCTCGGTTCTCTGAATGGGGTTTTTATTAAACCCATCGGTCAAACTCGCTTTAACGCCAGAATAACTGCTCCGACCCCTCTCAGTTCTGGTGATGAGATTGCGATCGCTAAAATTCGCTTTCTTTTCCAAACTCCTTAACATTTCTTGGGGTGGTTAGCCCCACCCCGATTGTGTTCGACTAAAGTTTTAATGGCTGCCTCTCATGACTTCACCATCGACAGAAAACTTCTCCCCCCTGCTTATTCAAGAAAAAGAATCTTTTTCTATGGCAGATTATCAGATAGAAATTATCGCCTATCTAGGGTTATTAACCGCAGATGTTTATTACTTCAAAGTCAAGTTTCAACCCATTGCCGATCTCGATGGGGAAAAGGGCGAAACATCTTCTCAATTGGGACTTTTGCGTGTCGGCTCTCTTAATAGTAGTCTCGATCGGGAACTGCAACTGAGAAAAATTCTTCAAAACTACAGCTTAATCGCTCCACTTATCGCTGATATTCAAGTAGATTCAGCTATTATTAATCCCCTATCAATCAAGGAAAAATCCCAGGAGGTAGATGAAAAACAAAATGAAGATATTGCCACTGAACAAATAGTCTCGGAAGATTCTGAATTTGTCAATATTACTTCAACAAAAGATGATGATTCTGGAGAAAATCAGTCCGCAGAAACAGACTATTTAGAAGAAGAATACTACCCAGAAACAGCAGTCGAAAACGAGACGAAACCAGAAAAACTTCTTCTGTTAACGCGATTTCCTCAAGAAAACTTGACTTTAGAAGCTTGGCTAAAAGCAGAACATTCTCAAGAAGAAGCACTAACGTTAGTGATTCAAGTTTGTCAGTTATTTTCTTATATAGCTAAACAAAACTGGTATTTAATCAACCTGCTTCCCCAGTTTATAGAAATAGACAAACCCCTCAAAATCTTTGACTTAACCTGCGCTTACTCAATTGAAGAAAGCCTGACTTCTGGTGTTATCGGAGATTATTGCGCTCCTGAACTTGCGGCAAGTCGCTCTATCAATGAATCAATGAGCAGTTATACTATCGCCGCTTTATTGTATCAAACTACCCATAAAAAATTACCTCAATCTGACCAGATTATTAGTTTAGAAATTGCTCCGATTCCGCGTCTTTATCAACTGCTGAAAATTGCCTTGTCCTCTCTTCCAGAAGAACGCTTTCCCCTGGCTCAATTTCTCAGCTTATTAATCGAAACTCGCCATTCACTACGAAGTCTGAAAGTGCAGTGGAATATTGCCAGTTATTCAACCGTTGGACTTTCAACAGAACGCCTACAAAATGAAGATAACTACGGTGTAAGACAACAACACCTCAGTAATTCAGAAACCCTTATTTTAGGCGTTGTAGCTGACGGTATGGGAGGAATGTCCCAAGGAGAAGTAGCTAGTCAAATTGCTGTTAAAACTATATTACAAGACTCCCTTCCTCCAGAATTTAAAACAGGAGAACAGCGTAATGAATGGCTACTTAATTTATTTCAAAAAGCCAACATATCTATTGCTGATACTGTTCGTAATGGCGGAACAACTTTAAGTGTTGTATTAGCGATCAATGATAGCTTAATGATAGCCCATGTGGGAGATAGTCGAATTTATTTAATACGACAAGGAAAAATTAAACAACTAAGTGAAGATCATTCACTGGTAGCTATGTTAGTGGCTAACGGTGAAATAACAGAAGAGGAAAGTTTAACCCATCCAGATCGAAATGTCTTACTCAAATCTATCGGTTCAAAAAAACATTTAAGTGAAGGCTATGTGCAGAATTTAACTCGCACCACTGGCAATTTATCAATGACTTTAGAAAATGAAGATATTTTACTTCTCTGTTCTGACGGAGTTTGGGATTTAGTACCGACTCAGGAACTGGCAGAAATTTTTAGTCAATTTGAATCTTTACAAATGGCAGTTGATCAAACCATTCAAAGAGTTATTAATCAAGGAGCAACCGATAATGCAACGCTTTTAGCTATGCAATGTTTTATGACTTCTGGCACTTAAAGTAAATCATTCAGAAGATGAACAAAAATCTCAAAATAGAGAAGCAAGAGAAAATGATGAGAGTAACTTCCCTAACCAACAATAATTATAAGTCTCAAAGACAATAAAAATATGTCTATCCTCTGTCCAAGCTGTCTAACTGATAACCCTGATGGAACACAACAATGTATTAGTTGTGGTTTTAATCTCACCCCTGTATCCCCTAACAAAACTACCATATCACTCCATCATCTCAGCATCGGAACTTTACTCAAACAGGGACAATATCAGATCGAACAAGTTTTAGGTGAAGGGGGATTTGGCATTACCTATAAAGGAATTTATCGAGCGAATAATGCTCCTGTGGCTATCAAAGAACTTTGGCCAGAAAAATCCGCTAGACAAGGAAATAAAGTTATTTGGCCTGCCTCTATTTCTCCTCAAATAAAACGACAACAAACCAGTAAATTTAAGCTAGAAGCCAGCCATCAACAAAAATGTCATCATGCCAATATCCCTAAAATTTATGATTGGTTTGACGAAAACGATACAGTTTATATTGTCATGGAATTTATTGCGGGAAAATCTCTTTTTAAAATCCTGACCCAAGAAAAAAAGCTAACTGAAGAGCGAGTTAAACGCTATTTTATGCAAATTGCTGATGCCTTAAAAACCGTCCACAATAATAATTTTTTACACCGGGATATTAAACCTGACAATATTTTAATTGATCCTCAAGATAAAGCGATTTTAATTGACTTTGGTGCAGCGAGAGAATTTATCGCCGGTCAAACAGGAGACATGACCAGAACCTTAACCCCGGGTTATGCTCCTTATGAACAATATAGTCAAAGGAGTAAACGTTTTCCTGCCACGGATTTTTATGCTTTTTGTGCTTCAATCTATGAACTTTTAACCGGACAATTACCAATTGAAGCACCGGATAGAGCTAGTGCATTATTGCAGCAACGTTCATCAGATCCTCTCATTCCACCCCGACAACTCAATCCAGATATTTCTAATTTAATGGAAACTGTTATCCTAACTGGAATGAGAATTAATGTTGAGGATCGTTTCCAAACTGCTGACGAACTGATTGATGCGCTCAAAGGTCAATTTGTTTCTCCTTTACAAAAAAAAGCAAGAGAGTTAGTTAAACAAGGAAAACTTGTCGAAGCAGTTCAAAGTTACGAGAAATGTTTAAGCAACGAACCCAATAATGGTGCAGCTGCTGTTGAACAAGCGTTATTGCAAATCCATCTTAATGATACTCAAGCTGAAATTGCTGCCCAAAAAGCAATTCAACTAAACCCTAATGATGGTAGAGGGTACGGAGTTTTAGGCTTGGTATATTGCCATCAAAATAACTGGGAATCCGCCGTACAACAACTACAAAAAGGGGCTAAACTTTCACCTCAAGCTCTTTGGATACAAGTGAATTTAGCCTGGTCATTCGGTAAAATTGGTCATTGGCAAGAAGCAGAATCCGCTATCAACACAGCCCTAAAACTTGATAGTAACAATCTCTTTGCTCTCGGAATTCAAGCTTGGATTACCTTCAATCAAAATCAATTTAAAGCCACTATTGGTGCTGCTAGTAAAGCAATTACTAAATCCAAACAAAACCCCTCCCAAAAGAATCAACAAATTCAATATTGGGTTTATCCCTACCTGCTTGCCGCTCTTGACAAAGCCACCACTAGCCAACAAAGCCAAGATTTAGACCGGCGCATTCAAGACTGTCTGACTCAAATTCAAGACCATCCCTTTGCTTGGGGTTTCAAAGGTTGGAAACAAGCTCAACAAGGGTTATGGAGTCAGGCTCTTCCTTGCTTTCAACAAGCTAGTCGTCACCCCAACGCAGCCCCCTGGGTGCTTATCAATACGGCTATTTGCCATGAGCATCTCAACAATCCCTCGGAGGCCCTTCAAATTTATCAAGCTTACCTACAGAAAAATGGTGAGGAGCATTTTATTGCCTATCGACTAGGAACATTACTCGCTCAATTGGGACAATGGAAGCAAGCGAAAACTCATCTGGAGCAGGCGATTCAACTCAAACCTGACTACCCTGAAGCCTACCACAATTTAGGCTGGGTATTACTTAATCTAAAAACTGCCGATGGACAAATCCAATATGCCCGCGAACTCTTATCCTACTATCGTCAAGCCATTACTCTCTACAATCAACAAGATAAATCCCATCTAGCCAGAATGCTCGCTCAAGCTTTAACAGAGGCTGACGTTTAAAGGCTAAGAAATGTAAAATTTACTTGCTTTTGCAAAGTTAACCTGCTATAGTCGCAAAAAAACTGTTTTACAGTTTCCTCCCAAGAGCTATTTTTCTACTTCCCTAACCGCCACGACTTCGTTGATTGTTATTCGTAGCTCATTTTCAGGAAATTGGCCTACTTCTGTGCCTGATTTTCAGCTTAGTAAGCTGAAGGAGATTATCTATTATCCTGTTTATTTGGGATTTTTAGTTTTTCCTGACAGGATTTTGCCAAAAGCATTGACGTAGGGATTTCTAGGTTGTTGTTTTTTTATGTTAGTAGTTTTCGAGTTTAGCTAGTTAATTTGAACCATGATTAAATACGTTATTCTCAATTTAGAACCGAGCAATGATAAAATTCAATGTTCTCTACAAATAAAATATTTATCAACTAATCGATTGCGAGCGTTAATCTTTGATTGGAGTATTCAACGATTTTATAATTTTTTATACGGCGAAAAATTTAAACTCGATTATCCTAATGAACTGATTAATAAATATAATAATTGGAACAGTAAATATAAGCAATTTCAACAATTAGGACTGAATCCTGGCTCGGCAAATGAGGATTTAGATAGATGTGCAAAACAATTAGATCGTAACCTAGAACAATTTAACCAAGAATTAAATAACTGGTTAGAATCTGTTCCTAATAAAGTTGAATAAAAAATAGAGAAAAATTTCTTAAGTAGTCTTGAAAAATTTTTGGACTCTGATATCAAAGTAATCTTTGTCATTGAAACTGAAATTCTGGAAATTAAAAAGCTGTTTTGGCATCATTGGAAATTACTCAAAAAGCATCCTCAAATTAGCCTTGTATTTGGGATAACACGACCAAAAAATAAAGTTAAACAAGAATTATATGTTCGGCCGTTTAATGAGGCGTTGAAAGTTTTGATTATTTTCGGAAATATCCCAGAAGGAAATATTCAAAAGCAAAAAAATATCTGGGAAAAATCAATTTCGATATGTCATAATTTGGGTATTAAGTTAGAGTTGCATTATTTGGAAAAAATTAGTTCTCAAAAGATAAGATCACTTGTCGATAATGGGCATCAATTTGAAGTTATTTACTTCTTGGGACATAATCCAGACGACGAAGAAGGCAATGGGCAAGAAGACAACAATATACAAATTAGTGAATATGAATATTGGACAAATAGTAAATTTTGCGAATGTATTAAGATTCAAAGAATAAAAACTTTAAAGCTAGTTATTTTAGACTCTTGCTATTCCCTAAAGTTAGCAAAAGCTCTCATTAACGAGGCAGAAATTCCTCAAGTTATTGCGATGAGAGAGTCTATCTTTCTGGATTTTTCTCGAGAATTTTTAGTGGTTTTGTTGATCGATTTACTTCGATATAAATTTTTACCTTTTGCTATTAAAGAAGCTCAAGAAAAGATAGAAGATAATGAGGATGATAAAAAATGGCAAAGTTCTGCTTCAGTCGTTGCTCTTTTACAAAATCTCAACAAAACTCCTTGGACATGGCCTAATAATAAAGAATCTCGCTTCAAAAAGAATATATTTCTATATTGCTCAGGTTTTTTGTCTTGTTTATTCATATTAGCAATAATTCCTACTTTGAGCAAGAATAGATTACTTAATCTTCCTGGACAGATTAATAAAATATTTCCTCCGTCAAAAGCTGAAGTAGAAAATGTATTACAAGAAAGTACAGTAACTATTAAGGTTTATGACCCCAAAACAAATAGCTCTAGTTTTTTTGCGGGTATTATTTTTGCTTATGACAAGAAAGCAGACAAATCTCATTCTCAACAAGATACAACTTATTATATTCTAACCACCGCAAAATCATTAGAAAACAGAGAAAATCGTCAAATTGTTATATTAACTAATCAAGGATCAAAAGATTTCATAAACTACAGACCTATTACAGAGGTGAGTCAGCACTTAGCTATAATGACTTTTAACAGCAATAAAACATACAAAATCGCTCAACTGAGCAAAGCTAAGGCTGCATTAGAAGAAAAAGTTTATATGGCCGCTCGACAGTCTCCAGAAGACTCTCATTCAAATCTCAATTTAATTGATGGTAAAATTACCGATCTAAATCCAATGCAACAAAATCAAACTTATAAATTTTTCTACGACAGCTTCGATGGTACAATTAAACCAAAAGCGGATGGAAATTCTATTATCAATCAATATGGCTGCTTAATTGGAATTGATTTAGGTAGTCCTAATTTGCCTAATCAGAATTTGGGAATTGGTATTCCTGAAAATACTCTTTTAGAGGTAAAAAAGCTTAAAAATCCCCAGGACACATCGATAAATAACATAAAAGAATCAAAGTTTGCAGATTTATATACTGAGTCTTGTCAGTATGAATAATAAACCTATAAAGACTCTTTTTCCAGCTTACGATATTGAAGCTTGAACAGCGATAAAAACCACTGCGATACCGTTTCTTTATTAGGATTATATTGGTCGATTTTGTCAAATACTTGCTTCAAGGTTTGCTGCCATGCTATTCCAGAAATATCCAGGGAAGAACTATATATATTTTGATTTTGTACTTGATTAGATTCTTGAATTTTATTAGTTAATTTAGTTAAGCTTTTATATCTTTGCTGACTAATTTTTGGATAATTTTTAGCAGCCAAAGCTAAACTTTCTAGCTGTTTGTCTTCATATTCTGCCAGTTCTGTGTTGATTCTCGCTAACAAAGTCCGTAAAGAATTTTCCCTTGCTTTCAAGATTCTTGAATCGATTTCAGGATGTTGAATTGCATAGTCAGAAAATTCTACTATTGCTTTCTCAAACTCTTGAGCTTGAGCTTTTCTAAGTTCATATCCCTTTTCGTTCAAAACCATAGCTGTAAATCCACTAACTGTAACTCAACGCAAACAATACCTTTAGTAATTCCTCTTTCTACATCTATTGTATAATAACCATAAATCGTTTGACCATTTACGGCTCTCGTATCTGCGGTTAATAATTCTCCTCCATACTTTTTCTTTTGCTCTCGACATCCTTCTAAGGAAGTATCCAGCAGGATACTATCAAGCTTTTCTGGATTTACTTTCTCACTTTCCCAAAAACCATCATAATCATTGGGTTTTCCCTTTTTAGTCACAAAACTACCATCAAGATAGACTTTTTGGCAACCTGCTTGTTGAAGATTTAGCAATACTCTTTTTAGTCCGACTAGAAGACGTTGTCTTCTTCGAGTGGTTCCAAATCTTTCTACAAGCTCTTCCCAGCTATCTAATTTATGTTCTCCCGGCGGCAAAAAGCCGTGCTGATTAAAAGGAGGAATTCCCATGTTTTTAATATTAGATAATTTGTGAGCAAGCTGGGCATTGCCCAAGAAAAACTAGGGTTGATTAGAACTAATTGAATGACTATCTTGATAAGATTGATTCAAGGGATCTCTGTAGGTTAGGTAAAGTTTTAGAGGAATCGGTGGACTCTGAATCAACGCTAGATGATAGTCCTCAACAACCTGCATAGCTTCAGAAATAGATAAGGATTTATCGTAACGAAGTTCGGCGCATTTTTGAAAAGTACTTTGAGCAGATAATTTCAGATCTGAATACTTTTTCCAAAGCAGTAATATATCCCCAGATAGAATAAAAGAAATAGCTGTTAATGCTGCCTTAACTGCCCACTTTACCCCACTCATATCTTGATTTTCTTGGCTAATTGTAGCCGTAGAGGTTGCGAAGTCTGCAAAATAAATAATTCCTGATAAAATTAAAATTGAAATAACTAAAAATACCAGTAAATAATTGACCGTTTTTGCCGCTAAAAACTCAGTAAAGTAAGCAGATTCTGTTGTAATATCCATTAATCTTTGTGGACTATTAGATAGAGAAGATGAATAATAAGGAGAAGTAAAAGGAGCTTGTTGCAATTTAATTCCCGTTGTCCAAGCTCTAACCATAGCTAACTCATGGCTGGGAATATCTTCTCCTAAGCTATCAGCATATAAAATCATTCTTCTACATTTATCAGCTTTTTGTGTCAAGTTATTAGCCCATTCTCGCAACCATGCTACTGCTATTGGAGTGATTAAGGCAAGAAAACCGGCAATAGCTAAAAGCCACAATTTATTGTTGACTGTCGCAATTAATGCTAAAACTTGAGCGCATAAAGATAACCACAAGCTGTACCACCATCTCACTTCAGCTTGATCGTAGAGATAATTGCGAATATCCGATAAATCTTTTTGGTTTGGCATAGCTTACTTTAGCATCGATATAATATCAAATTTTGAACAATTTATCTAAACTTTAATCAGAAATTTAGATAAATTATCCCGTTCAAATAGAGTTTAGTCAAAAGAAAATTGTTCTGTGTGACTTTCATCTGCTCGCTTCACTTGTATTTGAAAACTCTCTCCCAATTGAAGCTTATAGTTCAAAGAGATATAATTACCTCTTTTTGTTTGACTTGCATTCAAAGTTTGGTCGGATAAAGATAATAGCTTCAAATTCAAATCAGATGGAATTTTTTCTCCTCTATCGGATTCAACTTCCACAAGAAGTTGAAACTTTCCCTCTTTTGTAGGGGTTATCCTAACAAATAGGATAAATGTCCGTCTTTTCAGAGTAATGTATTTAGCTTTATAGAGAGGAGAGGTGATAGATTTATCAATTGTAGGTAAAGCGGGATCATTCAGGCAAACAAAATTTTGCTGTTTAGCATCAAGGATTCTCTTTGAAATATTATTATCCCAATTCTTGGCAAAAGTTCTTTCGAGAAGTTGTTTGTTTTTAGCCAGAAGAAGTAAATCAACTAAATTGTCAATATCTGGTAATTGAGCTAATGGTAATTCGTTAGTTTCTATCTGCTCGACAAATCCAAATAAAATAGCTTTCTTCGCTTCTTCATCAATTTCTACCACAACATAACCCACTCGATCTGACCATACCTCGGACGGGACATAACAGATATTTTCATTTGGCAAAACCGGACGACATTCTAATTTACCGAGAACATCGATCTTTAAATCAGCACTATCCATTAAAATTCGCCGATTATAATGTCCGATAGTGCTTTCCTCTAAATTTGTTTCTACTTTCAAACACTGGCAGTAAAAGTTAACAGCAAGCACAGCTAAAGTATTTAGAAAAACCTGTTTACTTTTATCGGCATCTTTCTGCTCGCAACTAAACTTTTGAGCTAATTTAAAATCAGCACCGCTCAGGGGGACTGTAAAAGTTAAACGTTCAGCTAGTGGCATCATGGTTTTTGTCTCCTATTTCTAAAGATATTCTTGAAAAATTGGTTGCAATTTATCAACGCTGCGTTGATAAAAGCTGCTTAAAGTTGCTAGGGAGATTCCCCATTCTGTTGACATTTCCTTCCAAGATTGTCCATTAAATCGCCTTATACAGATTGCTTGAAAATTAGCCTCCGGATGCTTTTCGATGTGAGTCTGCCGAAAACAATCTCTAGGATCTTTTTGGATAAAATCCCATAATCTCTCCCAATCTTTTTGGGGGGAGAGAGATTCAGTTTGCTCGATTATATCAAGCAAGGAAGTATCTGGGGCATGGTTCCAGCTTGATTGCTCCGACTGGAGAGGAACATCCAAAGATTGCTCATAAATTCTGATTCGCTTGCCATTATCTTGTCTATGTCGCAGTTTTAAATGTTCCCTGACAGCATCGATAAATCGCTTATCGAGCAAAAAACTTACCCATGCCAAGACATTACCTTTACTTGGGTCGTACAGGTCAATTTTTTCAAAAATCTCTAAAAAAGTCTGCTGTAGAGCTTCGTGAAAAATATCCTGATAGACAGACTTAGGAAAATTATAGATATTTTTACAGTACACTTTATTAGAGTTTTGAATCTCATTGGTTAGTTTTGTTAGCCATTTTTGTCTCTCCTTGCTGTTTGCAGGGGAGCTTTTAGCCAAAAGTGCCATTTCTTCAAGAAGCTTAAGTTTGCTGTCTGGGTTACTCATCGGAGAACTCTCCTTGCATTTTCTAGATCACTACCCCTTTTATCTACTCGTCAGGTTACTGGCATTTTATGCAAAAACCGATAATTAAAATTCTTTTTTGTGAGGAATTGTCGAGGGAATTGCGATCTCGCTCCCGGACTGCCTTCGGTATCGCAGCCAGAGTGGATGTGGCGCGGGGTACTATCGAGAATGTAAATTTATGTTAAGATAAACCCAAATTTTGCATAAAAAGCAGCCATCGCTACGAGAAAGTAATGTAAAACCAAAACTAAACACGATCGCTGTTTGGTTGCTATCAATTATCAATAAGGACTCATTGATCAGGAGGTGGAGTGCTTGGGAGTTATTTATATTGGCGATCGCGAAACAGGTAAAACTCACCTAGTCTTGGAATTAGCTAACCCCAAGGGAAATTATGTCAAAGTTACTTATCCCGATTATCAGTTTCTTAGAGGACTCTTTTTAGATCTAGAACTTGGCTCTCCAAAAGCAACTGGTAGTATCGCCCCCGAAGGAATTAATGAGCAGTACATAGAAGTTAATGTCACCCTTCCCACAGGGGAGAAAATGATTGCCTTGGATTGGTTGGACACCCCCGGTGAAATCTGGCGACAATACTGGCAAAAAAATCAACCTGATGAGTGGCAAAGATTTCTCGAAACGATCAGAAAAGCTGAAGGAATTATGTTGATTTTACCGCCCTATCGGGACATCATTAAACCGACCGGTCAAGTCAACAAAGATGACTTTATCACCAGACAACAATGGTGTAATCGTTTTGACCGTTGGCTTGAATTTTTCCAGCAAGATTGTCCGAAAATTCGACATCTTCTCCTCTGTTTAAATAAAGCCGATTTACTCCGAGTCGATCTCGAAGAAGAAGCCAGAAAACTCGCTTTTAATCCTGATTTCCAACCTATGACATGGCAAGAGAGAGATAACTATGTTTTTCAGCGTTATTTTCGACCGATTCACCCTCAAATCAATCAACTTAACCGTAGTATTCAAGGGTTAACAATTAGATGTTTCATTACGAGCATATATAATCGAAAATTATTAGAACTCCCTTGGATTTATTTGGGCAGTCATCTCGCAAAATAAAGTTAAAATAGGAGTAAAAATGACCAGTGGAAATATTGTTGTAATTGGACCGACAGCAGCAGGAAAAACCACCTATTTAGCGGCTTTATCCTACTTTAAAGAACACAAACAAGGCAAAAAACTATTTACTGTCAACCCCCAAAATCCTGCCACAAGAATACTTGCTGAAAAAGCTGAAAATATTCTCAAACAAGCGGCCGATCTAGATAGAACCGTCATCGGACAAGAGATTGAGTCAGTAGATGACTTACCCTTTTATTCCTTTGGTATCACAGCCAAACCCTATTGGTATAGTTCCACGGAGACTTTTCAATTAACCGCTAGAGATTATCCCGGAGAAGTCTTTGAGGCAATTGCCAGTCCCAGTGCAAGAAAGCCTATCCATGAAGATTTTATTAATGAATGTTTTACCGATGTCATCGGCTGTCTAATTATGCTAACAGGATGGGAACCAGGAACTGATAACTTTTATAACAGAATCATGAAACAATTCCTTAAATTAATGGATGAGCGGGGTCGTTCTCAGAATTTGAAGTTAGCAATAGTTATGAGTAAATGTGAAAGAGGAGAAATTTGGCCCGGTAGGCTTGACCCAGAAATTGATTTGTTCGCTGTCCATTTACGAGAAACTACTAAAACCTTGCGAGAAAAAGTTATTCCCCAAAATCTGCGTTTTTTTGCCCTTTCTACCTTTGGCGTTTTAGGCAGAGATAATCCCCGTCCTAACCGAGAAGATCGGATGAAAGGAGAAGAACCGGCTTCGGTGATTAGACAACCAAACTCATGGCAACCTTATAATCTAATTGAACCTCTCTATTGGCTCAGTAAAAAACCAAATCAAGGAGCCAAAAATGAAAGCGTTTGACTGGTTAAAACCAAAAGCTCCTGAATTAAAAGATGCCAATGCCGAAATACGGGTTATTGGCGATCGCAATGCTGGTAAAACCGCCTATATGGCTTCCCTCGCCTATTGGCCAAATGCTAAGGCCGATAGTCCAGTTCAATCGGTGACTCCAGTGGGGAACCAAGAAGCCAGCGCACAACTGATGAACATGGCACAGAACATCTTGGAACAGGGACTAGAATTAGAACCAACTCCCCTAGAAGCCACCGTTGATGAAGTCAAAGATTATGGATTAAGTATTGTTCTCAAAGAACAATTTTCTTTGAAAAATCTGCAAAGAGGCCTATCTTCTAGCGCAATACGTCTCAATGTTAACTGTAAAGATTATTCCGGCGAGTTTCTTCGGGATCTCATTAACAAAACCGGCGATCCGCGCTTAGTTGACTATCTCGAAGACTGTGTGGTGGCTACAGGTCTTTTATTGTTAGTGGATGGAACCTCTCACCGCAAAGATAAAGACTATGCTATTGGACTAGAAAAATTTTTAGCGGCTTTAGACAGGGTGGATATTAATCCCAAACAGCGCCGCGTTGCTTTTGCGGTTAGTAAGTGCGAACTGAGTCAACTGTGGGTGAGTCGTCATGAACCGAGAAAATTGACACAAAGACGCTTTCCTCTGATGCAAAATAAATTAGAAAACTGGGTAGATAGGGGAGGAGGTGAAGTGGACTATTTTGCCACTTCTGCCTTTGGTACGTTGGGAACCAATTATCCCGAACCCAACTCGATCGAAAAACAACGCGATCGCCAAGGAACAACTTCTATTATCCGCGATCCGAAGCGGTGGCGACCCTTTGGTTTAGTTTCCCCGATTTACTGGCTTTGTACCGGTCAACATCACAAAGAATTAGATAAGGATTAAAACAATGACTATTATTCACATTCATGAATTTAGCACGGGTATTTTAGTCGATGCCACTGGCGGTGCTGGTGAGTGGAAGTCGCGGGGTTTTTCGGGAGAGTACATGAACAAAACCCTTGCTAAAATTCCTACACCTGTACAGTTAGCGATCACAAATCGGGAATTTGCCGTTTCTGAAGGCGCATCTAGCCAAAATCCCGCCATTATTGGACGGGAAGTGGAATATGATGGAGAGGCTTGGTCAGTCATTGCCGTCGTCACACGGGGGATAGATGAACGGGGACGGGGTGCATCTCTCTATCGCTATTTCTTGTGTCAGGGAAGGGGTAAGCTGCCTGATCTTTTATGTTGGTATACGAGAAATGGAAAGCCAACTTTTAACCCCTCTGATTATAAACAAGTCGGTCAGTTTACAGAATATGACGATACTGGGACTCAAATTAATGACTATATTCCGCCTGAGTTGGATGAGATTTGGGAAGGAAAAACACCGATAATTATTACTCAGAAGCAGACACCATATCCTGCTTTAATCATTCATAAAATTGCCTTTAAAACTGACCCAGCAACATATAATGAATTGATTTCTTGGGCCTGTAATGTGGAGGCTCTAGAGAAACCAAATCGCTTTTTAGTCATTCATCCCGCCAGCAAAAAAGCAGAGGAGACCATAAGAGCCACAATAAACAGTATTCCTCAACTTCCCCCGGCTATACCCGAAGAACCCCTAATCAGAACTGCTATTAAGAATTCCTGCCGGACAGGAAACTTTCAAGAAAATTTAGCCCCTATCGAAGATGCTTTGAACAATCCTAAAATTCAACAGGATTATAAAACCTTTTGGAATTCCATATTTGAAGGACAAGGCTCCAAAGATGCTTATCAACAGGGAATTTATAATGAATCTAATGTACGTCTTTTGACGCTACAAGCCATCATTTGCCCTGAAAAGCTGCCAGATTTTGTCGCTTGGATAATGAACAAAGATAAGGATTCTTATCCAATATCTCAGAGTTTTCAAGGGGAGATTGTAAACGCAATCAACCCACAAGGTGATTACCCCCTTGCACCTACTATATTTAGTAAAATCACCCAAGGTATTGATAGACTTATTCTTAATGTCATTGAGCAGCCAGAATTGATAGATGCTACAGCTAAACTCTTATCAGATAAAAAAGGACTCTGGGGCAGAATATACAAAGATGATACCAGTAAAAAACTGAAAAAAAGTTTAAAAGAAAGAAAACTAGATGATGCACCTTGGCAAGAAATTAAAGATGACTTAAGTAAAGTTTGGGATTCTCTTTTTTATCCCAGTGAAAAAACTCAAAAATACATCCATCTTGCTCACCTATTTGATAAACTAGAAGAAAAAGTTCCATCAGATCAAGGATATAGTTTAACCGTTTTCTTTTATCATCTCGCCCAGGAAAAGATTCCTAGTGACGTATATAAACGCCATAAATTGAAGGGGGATGAAGTTTATAATTTTGATATTAAAGTTAAAAGAGATATACCTTGGTATGAACCAGTATTTAGAGAAATAAAAGAAACAGCAATATTTCTCCTATCTTCCGTGTTTAGAGGAGGTGGAGCATCTGGCTGTTTTATTGCTATTATTTATTTTTTGCTTATATTCACTTTAGGAGGATTTTTCCTTCAAAGATTATTGAATTTAGCTAATTTATCTGTACCCGGTTTACCCGGAGGATCAAACAATTCAGAATCGCCGATTATTAAAAAAGCGATCAAAAGCTTTCCAAAGACTAAAGGGTCATTACTACAAATTCAACAAGATTTGAAGCAAACTACTAGAGCAGATGCTTCTAAACCTAACAAGAATGAGATTGATGAAGCTATTTCAAAAATTCTCGATTCCAATAACTCTTTTGAGCTTAAGACTCTAAATAAACCAGAAGATAATAAAGATAAAGAAAAGTGGATTTTATCTATATTGTCTTATCAATTATATAAAGTTACACCATCTAATTCTGATGATTTCGATGGCATTATTGATAAAGATGGAAAAACTTATCAAGCTCTCAAATGTAATCTGCTTCAAAATATGCAACTGCAAGCAACTCAAGCAACTGCTGACAATTGTAAAAAGCTAGGGTTTTCTCAAGTTAAAGTGGCTAAAACTCCCGCTTCATCTTCAACTCCCGCTCCAACTCCAACTCCAACTCCAACTACAACAGAAGAGGAAGCAATCAGAAAGGCAGTCCCAGAATTTGATAAACCAGAAAAGACAAAATATAGTTTACAAACTTTAGTAAAAGAATTAGATGAGGCTTTTTCTGTTTCATCTTCATATAATGTAATTAATGTTCTTGATCCCAATAATGAATTTGGGATTTCCCTTAGTCGTATGACTGAACCAGCAGATAAAGAAGCTTGGGTTAAAGCTATTTTACAATACCAAGAAAGTCTTAAATCTAGACTTAAAAAGGAGCAATCTATTAAGATTGATGTTGATGGAGTGATTAACTATGGAAAGAATACCTATAACCTTTTGAAGTGTGATGTAGCTGCTCAACTGGGTAAAACATTAAGTAAGGAGACATCAGAAATTTGCGATAAAGTAAAACCAATTGATCCATCCTAGTCATCAACTAATCCATCAGGAGAATAATAATTTTTAAACCTATGCTCAACATCACAAAGAATTAGATAAGGATTAAAATAATGACTATTATTCACATTCATGAATTTAGCACGGGTATTTTAGTCGATGGCACTGACGATAATGGTGAGTGGAGGTCGCGGGGTTTTTCGGGAGAGTACATGAACTCAACCCTTGCTAAAATTCCTAGACCTGTACAGTTAGCGATCAAAAATCGGGAATTTGCCGTTTCTGAAGGCGCATCTAGCCAAAATCCCGCCATTATTGGACGGGAAGTGGAATATCATGGAGAGGCTTGGTCAGTCATTGCCGTCGTCACACGGGGGATAGATGAACGGGGACGGTGTGTATCTCTCTATCGCTATTTCTTGTGTCAGGAAAGGGGTAAGCTGCCTGATCTTGTATCTTGGTACATGAAAAATGGAATGCCAACTTTTAACCCCTCCGATCATAAACAAGTCGGTTATCCTACAGAATATGACGATACTGAAACTCAAATTAATGACTATATTCCGCATGAGTTGGATGGGATTTGGGAAGGAAAAACACCGATAATTATTCCTCAGAAGCAGACACCATATCCTGCTTTAATCATTCATAAAATTGCCTCTAAAACTGACCCAGCAAGATATAATGAATTGATTTCTTGGGCCTGGAATGTAGAAGATTTAGAGAAACCAAATCGCTTTTTAGTCATTCATCCTGCGAATCAAAAAGCAGAGGGCAGAATAAAATCACAAATAGCGAGTATTCCTCAGCTTACTACACCATTAAAAGAAACTTCTGTTAAAATTGCCGTCAGAAATTCCTGCCGTACAGGAAACTTTCAAAACAATTTAGTAACTATAGAAAAGGCTTTGAACAATCCTAAAATTCAACAGGATTATACAACCTTTTGGGGGGATATTTTTGAAAATGAAGGCTCTGAATATGCTTATCAACAGGGAATTTATGATAAATATAAAGTACGCCTCTTGACGCTACAAGCCATCATTTGCCCTGAAAAGCTGCCAGATTTTGTCGCTTGGATAATGAAAAAAGAGAAGGATTATTATCCAATATCTCAGAGTTTTCAACAGGAAATTTTAAGGGTTATTCTCAATCAAGATTCAGTTATATCTGATAAAATTACCAAAGGCATTAATATCCTCATTCTTAATGTGATTGATCGACCAAAACTAACAGAGGTAGCCGCCAAATTTTTATCAGATGAAACCGGTCTTTGGGGAAAAATATATAAAACTTATATAAGTCTGGGATTAAAAAATGAAACTTCTATTTTTGGACTTCCAGTTAAAAGAGAAATACCTAAGCAACAATGGACAGGTAGAGAAATAAAAGAAACAGCAATATTTCTCCTATCTTCCGTGTTTAGAGGTGGAGCATCTGGCTGTTTTATTGCTATTATTTATTTTTTGCTTATATTCACTTTAGGAGGATTTTTCCTTCAAAGATTATTGAATTTAGCTAATTTATCTGTACCCGGTTTACCCGGAGGATCAAACAATTCAGAATCGCCGATTATTAAAAAAGCGATCAAAAGCTTTCCAAAGACTAAAGGGTCATTACTACAAATTCAACAAGATTTGAAGCAAACTACTAGAGCAGATGCTTCTAAACATAACAAGAATGAGATTGATGAAGCTATTTCAAAAATTCTCGATCCCAATAACTCTTTTGAGCTTAAGACTCTAAATAAAACAGAAGATAATAAAGATAAAGAAAAGTGGATTTTGTCTATATTGTATTATCAATTATATAAAGTTACACCATCTAATTCTGATGATTTCGATGGCATTATTGATAAAGATGGAAAAACTTATCAAGCTCTAAAATGTAATCTGCTTCAAAATATGCAACTGCAAGCAACTCAAGCAACTGCTGACAATTGTAAAAAGCTAGGGTTTTCTCAAGTTAAAGTGGCTACCCCATCTCCGACAAGAGACCAAAAAATTGAAAAGGCAGTCTCGGAATTTGATAAATCACAAAAGACCAAATTGAGTTTAGAAACTTTAGTAAAAGAATTGGACCAAGCTTTTGGTCTTGATACTTCATCTTCATCTTCATCTAGTGTAATTAAGGTTCTTGATCCCAATAATGAATTTGAAATTTACCTTAGTCCTATGACTGAAGTAGAAGATAAAGAAGCTTGGGTTAAAGCTATTTTACAATACCAAGAAAGTCTTAAATCTAGACTTAAAAAGGAGCCATCTATTAAGATTGATGTTGATGGAGTGATTAACTATGGAAAGAATACCTATAACCTTTTGAAGTGTGATGTAGCTGCTCAACTAGGTCAAACATTAAGTAATACACCAATTTGCGGTAAAGTAAAACCAATTATCGATTCGTCAACTCCCCCAAGAGGATAATTTTTAAACCTATGAGAATTTGGCTTTACATACTAGCAGGAATAACCTCGGCTTTAATTGGCTGGAATATCGGTCAGATTTTCTTGACTGATTTAAAAATCCTGTCTCGGTTTCCAGAGGTGGTTCTTTTCCCCTGCGTCGCTATATCCTTAGGGATTGGGATGGTAATGAATGAAATATTTATTAGTAATCCCACCCGTCCTAAACTCAACTTTCGGATTGCTTTAGTTCCCCTATTAATTGCCACCTTAATCGGATTGATTGCTGGATTAGCTGCGGGTGGAATCTTTCAGCTATTAATTCAATCTGGAGTTGCTGAATTTCCAGGCAGACTTTTAGGTTGGCTTTTTGTCGGTGCAGCCGTTGGATTAGCCGAAGGACTTACTTGGCAATTTTACAGCATGGAAGCGGGGGATCGCGATCGCTTTCGACAACGGTTATATACTAGCATCATCGGTGCGGGTGTTGCCAGTTTAGTAGCGGTGGGAATCTTTGAATTTATTCGTCAATGGTTAGGCACTTCAGAAGCGTTTAGAAAAGCAGAAGATCCCCTCGGATTTGCCATTTTAGGCTTATTGCTCGGCCTAACCTTTACAATTACTAATTCTCCTAGCTACATGGCGGCACTGAGAGCCGGTAAAGGATTCGAGTACAGAAAAATCATTCCCGAACTCGAAAGCATCGATCCTCAATTTACATCCATTAATTCAGTCTTTCCTAACATCCATAAAACGCTCAAATTTGTCAGTGAATCGGATGCGGAAAAAATCGAAGAGGGACTGTCGATTCAACTTCCCGCCAAAGGAATCATCAAAATTGGTTCTGTCCCCAAAACTAAAGGTTCTGATGGTGTAGAAAGAGGATCGGATATTTATCTCCCCGGACTCCCCCCCCATATTGCTGACATCAAAATTACCCGCCGTGATGCCATTTTAGATCCTAACCCAACATTTTACAACCTTATCGAACTCAACGGCATACCTTTAACTAGCACCAAAGAAATTCCCCTTAAACACAACAACCTACTCACCTTCCATGTTAAAGATAACCACAACCCCGATGAACCCAAAATCTATCGTTTCGTCTTCTACAATCGCTTCCTTGACCCACAAGCTTAGTTTATCAATGATTATGTTAACCGCTCTTATTACCCCAGCTTGGGGAATTAAACCTGAAATCACAGATATTGAGGACATCGACGATAAAGTGACTCTTCAAATTCAAGTGACAGGAGAAGAAAGTAAACCGATTATGGGTTTAGCTGAAAGCGATTTTCAGCTGAAAGTTCTTGATAAAAAAAACAACAAAACTTATCAAGGAAAACAACTACCTTTTGACTGGAAGTCTCCCCGAGAAACGACTCCTCCTGATGCTTGGATTGTCGTTCTCATCGACTTTAGTGGTAGTATGAATTGTTCTCAGGATCTCAACACAAAATGTGATGCCAAAGCGGTTGCTAAAGGAAAGCGAAAATTAGATGCAGCAATTAACGCGCTGGGAACATTTATTAAATTAGCCTCAGAGCGTAAAGGCAACACCTATTTATCTATTGTTCCCTTTGGGGTAGAAGGTAAAAATGACAAGCCTGGAGCCTGTGATTATTACCCAAAAGTTACTTCAGAAACTCTCGATAATTTTAATTTAGTGCAAGATGTTAAACTAACTAATTTTCTAGGTAGTCTTGCGGATAAAACTCCTTGTGCAACGACCAACTTCTATCAAGCTCTCAAAGAAACCGTCAAATTTTTTAAAAACGATAAAGAAGGTCGTTTCTATCCTAAAGATAAAGAAGGAAAACCTTTAAAACCTCAACCACGACTCTCAATTATTCTCCTTTCTGATGGCTTTGATAATAATAGTAATTATCAAGAAGTTCAGAAAACTTTAGCCAATCTTCAGAACAATAAAGATATTGTTGTTCATACCCTAGGATATGGCTTAACCCCACAACAATTAGGCAAAAAATATTCCTTAGGTAAACCTGCTGTTCGTGGAGATATTAATAACCCAAAATTATCCCAAGCAACTAGAGAGCAACTAGAAAAAGAATTTGTAGATCAAAAACAGTTAGCGGAAATTGCGAAGTTAACAGGAGGAGTTACTGAATTTGCTGGTGATGCTGATGAAATTGCCGAGAAATTAGAAATTTTCCTTGATGCGATTCAAGGACGATACGAAATCAGTTATATCCAACCCAACGTTCGACGAGGAGGCGAATATGTAGCCACAGTTTTTACTCAGAAAGTAGCATCAAAATCTAAACCTTATACCCTTGATTTTTTTGGGCGTACACTTCCCTTAGAAACCAGAATATTAATGCTTATTTGTATTTTTCTTGCTCTTGGTTTGGGAGGAGTTATTCCTTTTTATTATTGGGGAAAATGGTTAAAGGAAAAACAAAACTAATCCTAAATATTTTCGGCACTTGTAAAGTCATGAAACAGATCCTTATTTATTCATCTCTCTTTTTTCTCAGTAGTTGTAATTTTCAGTTTAATCAACCTCAAACAACTTCAGAATGTCCTCAAAAACCCACAGCTATTCTCATTGCAGAAAATCTAGAAAATGTTAACCTAACAACTGAAACTATCACAAAATCTAATCAGGTTAGTGCCACTAAAGCTGTCGGATACACTTTTACAGGAAAGTCAGGACAAAACCTTAGCTATAACACAGATGATGATATCTGTGTGTGGCTTTATAGTCCAGACAATCAAATTTTACAAGGAACAAAATTGCCAGAAGACGGAAAGTATTTGCTGCAAATTGCTGCCCCCAAAGGTTCTAAAACTTTTAAGATAGATATAAGTTTAGGAACGCTCGCTTCTTCCCCGACACCGACACCAAGACTCTCTCCATCTCCCTCATCTTCCCATGATCTCACACAAGATGAAGCAGCAAAACTTGTTAAACGTTGGTATGAAGTTAAAAGACAGGCTTTCGGTTCTTCTTTTGACGACAGCTTAGTGAAGCAATACGCCACCGGAGAACTTTATTCTAATACCTTAGAAAAATGTAATGATGGAATCTGTGGGGGGACAGTGGGTTGGCTGCGCTCTAAAGGCTGTTATTATACTTATGATTTTTCCAATATTAATCGGATAGTCTCTTTTGATCCTTCAGGTTCGTCACCTTCAATAACAGTCAATGTAACGGAACAACTTACACTCCATGGTCCCAGAAGTGCTGGATGTGGAACCCCAACCCAGACTTATCAAAAAAATGTTACCTATTGGTTTAAAAAAGAGAGTGAAAATTGGAAAATTATTAACTATAAGGTAGGAACTTAATCATGGAAAGAAAAAGAAGAAAGTCAATAAAAGTCAGAACACAATCGAAGACTTACCATATCCAATGGTCTAGGTTTTTGCCCATCTTAATTTCTTTTTTTGTAACATCTGCAATCGCTCTGTATCTCATCTTAAACTCCTCCAAAAACGAATCCTGTAGGATAACTAAATTATTGTTAATTAACGGTGTTCCTAAGTCCATTGGAGGTAAAGTTGATCACAATAAAACCCTATGTTATGAATTTCAGGGCATTCAAGGACAGCAATTGCAATTAACAACTAATCAAAAAATAAGCCTAGTTTTTCCAAGTAATAAATACCAAAATCTTCAAGGAGATTATAAAACGATTCTGTCGGAAACAGGCGACTATTCGCTAGTCATAGAGACGCAAGAAGATAACTTAGATTATCAAATTAACCTGATAGTAAGCTCGCAAAATACAACTAATCTGCCCAGAAAAACGCCCGTTAATGATTTGTCCCTAACACCTTTAACACCTCAACTTCCTAGTCAGTCTAATCAGCTAACTTATAACGTTAAACAGTCGCCTACTTTTTATCAAGATAAAGAATTGCAAAAAATCGTTGACAATATTGTAAGTTTAGCTCGATCTAGAAAGTTACCAATAGATAAATTATCTATCAGTTTAGTTGACTTAAATCAATCCGAATGTTGCGCTTATGCTGCTTATCAAGATAGTGAATTGAGATATCCGGCTAGTATTGTCAAGCTTTTCTGGCTAGTAGTTCTCTATAGTCAATATTATTATCAAGGAATTGAGCCGAATCAAATTCCTCCAGAAAAACTCAAAGTTATTTCTAAAATGATTAAAGATTCCGATAATGAATCGGCTAGTATTATTGTTGATAACATTACTCAAACCAAATCGAGTCAAAAAGACCTCACACCAGAAAAACTCAACGAATGGAGGAGAAAACGTTATGCTCTTAATGATTTTTTTGCATCCTATTTTGTTGATTCTGTTAATTACCCCCTTAATATTAGTCAGAAAACTTTTCCTATCCCCAATCTACTCGAGGATCCAGCCGGACCAGACCAACAAATTCGTCAGCTTAACGGCAAAAGCTCACCACCGAGACGAAATTATTTAAATACCTATAGCGTTGCTAGATTGCTTCTCGAAATTGAGCAAGAACAAGCCATTTCGCCAGCTTATAGCCAAGCGATTAAACAATTAATTAAACGAGATTTACATCCTCAAGCGTGGAAAGAAAAACCTTTTAATCCTATCCAAAACTTTTTAGGTCAATCTCTCCCGGTTAACACTCAATTTTATGCTAAGATGGGCTGGACATTTAATAATCGAAATGATGCGGCTATTATCGTCAGTCCTGATAACAAAGCTCATTATATTTTAGTTGTCTTTGGAGAGGAAAAAAAGTTTTATCAAGATAAAGAGTTTTTCCCAATTCTTTCACGACAAGTTTATAACCAAATGCTTAAAAAATGACTTAATAAAAGACTAAAATAGGAGAGAAGTCGGGAAAATAAGCAGGTAAATACGCCAATTAAATTGCAAAGGGTAATTCAAATGATTCTGGTTCTGATGGAGTTGCCGCCGAGATTCTATACATATGTACTGAATAAAAAAGTGCAGGACTTTTAGGATATTTTACCTTTTTCCTATCGGCATTTCAGGCTTTTTCAGCATACCCTACTTAACTTTTCGCATTCCTTTAGAAAGATAGGCAACGAAAAAAGCTAACACTCCTGTCATCCCTACCTCAAAATAATTGGCCATGAGAATAGCGGTAAAAAAAAGGAGCAAGATAATTAATATAGTCCGCTTTTGTTCAGATAATTTCATCTCTAATTGCCTCTAATTCGGTTTTAATACTTAATGGTTGATAACCTAAAGAAAAAGCAAGAGAACTATCAAGAGAAACATCCTGCGGACGCGGCGCAATCATGGGAACATCGCACTGTAAACAGGGTTTTATTTGTTCTATGGAAATGTTAAAAACTGCCGCCATTAGTAAACCAAATTGATAACGAGAAACTCTTTCTTTACCCCCCAGATGAATAATCCCTTGCACTTTTTCTAATGCCAAAAGTAAACCATTCACCGCACTATTAACCCCAACAGCCGTCCGATATTCATCGGTAAATAGAGATAATTCTTTTCCCTCTTGGAGGGTTTTTAAAAAGGGTTGCAGAAAACTATTAGCGGTGGGAGAAGGGGAACCAAACATCAAAGGCATTCGACAAATAGCCGCCCGAGGATATATTGCTAAAATACCCTTTTCTGCCGCTACTTTTTGCTCACCATAGACACTGACGGGAGAAACGGTATCATTTTCGGAATAGGGGGCATTTTTACCATCAAAAACTAAATCGGTAGAGGTAAAAACTAGCGGTATTTGATATTGACTACATAAACGGGCAATTTCTAGAGAAGCTGTCAGATTAATTGCCTCGGATGCTTGGGGAAATTCTTGACAGAGATTCGGTTTTGATTGGGCAGCCCCATGAATTACCGCGTCGGGTTTAATCTGTTGAAAAAGTTCTCTAACTGCGGCTAAGTCTGTTAAGTTAATTTTAATTAAATTCGGGTCATTACTATTGACATTGTGATTAAAATATGTACCAAAACTTGCCCAAGATGAGCGCGTTTTTTGGTAAATATGCCAACCTAAAAACCCACTAACTCCAGTGATTAACAGCGTTTTCATAGTTTAGAGATTAAATCCTTTTTCGTAGGCTAAAAACTGCACCTGTGGTTCCAAAGGTTCACTAACTAAACCAATTCCTGCAAATCCCCATCGCTGCATCAGTCCCTTTAATTGTGTTCCTGAGAGAGTTTCCACAGAAAAATTATTGGCTAAATCCTGAGCATGGGTGTTGATATAACTTAAAGCATCGTAGGATTCTTTAAACAGAAGCAGATAACTAGCTGGAGTTTCGCTTTCACCTTTTCTCAGACGCGCTACTAGGTATTGTCCGTCTTGTTTTGACCTGAGTAAATAATGTGTAGTTGCTAACATAGTTTGTTAAGTGGGTGGGTGGAATTAAATATAAGATGAACGTAGGTTGGGTTGAAGCATGAAACCCAACGCCTGCATGGGTTACGCTACCGCTAACCCATCCTACAAATAATTGTGCCTCCCTACTTAAGTAAAAAGTGAAAAGGAAAAAAGGGGTTGGGGGTTAGGGGTTGGGTTTTGGGGTTTTAGGGTTTTAGTGGAATTTCCCCCATCTCCCCATCTCCCCACTGATAACTGATTACTGTTTACTGATAACTGATAAAATTTCCCCATTTCCCCTACTTTAAATCCTCCAATTTAATTCTAGGATCTACAGCTTTGAGAAGTAAATCAGCCAGAAGATTACCGATAATCAACATAGTAGCACCCATCATTAAACTGCCCATAACTAAATATAAATCTTTAGCAGTCACAGCTTGCAGAATTAAACGACCTAATCCGGGCCAGTTAAAGAAAAATTCGGCGATAAATGCCCCACTTAACAAACTAGAAAATTCAAAGCCCAAAAGAGTTATCAGGGGATTAATAGCATTGCGTAAAGCGTGGACATAGATAACTTTATTTTCCGGTAAACCTTTCGCCCTCGCGGTTTGAATATAATCCTGTCGCAGAACATCTAACAATTGTCCCCGCATCAATCTTTGTAATCCTGCAAAACTGGTAACTGTCAGGGCAATAGTTGGTAAAATCATGTGCCAAGCGATATCTAAAACTTTACCGATAGGGGAATATTCCGAATAGTTAATACTGGTCATATCACCCACCGGTAAAAGCGGCGAGACATTTTGGGCGAGAATTAGCAGTAAAAGGGCAGTGATAAAACTGGGGAAACCTTGACCAAGATAACTGATAACTCGGAAAAATTTATCGATAAATTGGTTTTGTTTGACGGCGCTGAGAATGCCCAAGGGAATCGCGATCGCCCAGGTTAAAATGATGGAAGTCAAAGACATTAATAACGTCGCTGGAATTCTCTCTAATAATAGGGAAGACACGGGACGAAAATAGGTAAAACTCAGACCAAAATTAAACTGAGTTACCACTTGCCACAACCATTTAAAATACTGGACAATCGGCGGGTCTTTTAAACCAAAAAGGGCAATATATTGTTCTTTAGTTTCCTGACTAATCTTGGGATTAAGGTCAAGCAAAGCCAGAAAACCGCCGGGGGTTAATTGGATAATAGCGAAACTCAAAGCCGAGGCCAACAACAGAGTTAATAAACCCTGGAGAACACGCTTGACAATATATAAAAAAGTTTCGCTAGTTAGGAGAGATTGTAACCCATTAGCACTCGATCGAGCGGTTGCAGCCTTATAATTATCATCGGTCGCCGTCATAAGTAATCGTGCCAAGTTAATTTCCTAGTGGGGACTCCAATTCAGGAGTCAGGAGATAAATAGTCGCGCAGAATTAATTGCCATTTTTGAGATAGGCACTCTTGCCAGAGTGTTAGCGAAATGTGTAATTAATTCTGCTTAGGTACTTAAAAAAAAACCTAATAATCGATGAGGGTAATAATCGGTAAATCGGGTAATTTTTCCCGACCACCAAGGTCGATTAACTCGATGATAAAGGCAAATCCTAACACCTCGCAACCAATTTTTTCTAATAAACCGGCCGTCGCTTTCGCCGTCCCTCCCGTCGCGATTAAATCATCGACAATTAAGACTTTATGATGGGATGCCACCGCGTCCTGATGAATTTCCAGGCTATCGCTTCCGTATTCCAAATCATACTCGATACTATGAACGGCGGCGGGTAATTTGCCCGGTTTCCGGACAGGAATAAATCCCGCTTCTAATTGGTATGCTAAAGGAACACCAAAGAGAAAACCCCTGGATTCCATACCGACAATGTAATCGGGGGATAAACCGTAATCGCGACACTTTGCCGTTAGGGTATCGATCGTGTAACGTAATCCTTGGGGATGATTGAGTAGGGTAGTAATATCGCGGAAGACAATACCCGGTTTGGGAAAGTCAGGAATATCGCGAATCAGTGATTTCAGATCCATTCGGTTTCCGTGTCTCGTAAAATGGGGGACAGCTAAGTAAGTAGTTATAATTAAATTGAAGATAGATTTTGCCTCTGATCCCCCCTGCCCCCCTTGATAAGGGGGGTGCCGATAGGCGGGGGGATCTGAGAACTTTTAACACCTACCTACTTATATATACAATACAATTTACAACACCCTGACTCGATCGCCCTTGTGTTTTAGTTCTCCTATATCATGACCTCTACTAGCCTAACGCCCGAATCTACAGCATCAGCCCCAGAAAAACCAGTTATTTTAAGCGTTTTACCCGATTTTCCGATTGCCAGTCAGCAATGCGCCCTACATCTCCAACAGCATATCGATTTAATGCTGTTAGCGTTGGAATCCTTAGAAGTCGGTGCCGGGGAGGCCCTGTTAGCCCTCTGTAAAGAACTAGGACTCGATAAAATTGTCAAAAACCGGATTATTTTCTGGCGCTTACGCTGTACTAATCCGTGGCGAATTTCCTACACCCTCGACCGTCTCACCCTTGACCAAGCAAAAGCTTTAGTTATCATTGCCAGTTACCGGGCCAAACCCCTAGCTATATCCATCCGACAATTACTGTTAGCGCGGCAACAGATGGAATCAAAGGGTTTACCCGTGGATAATAATTTTCTTTTATCAGAATACCTAGAAAGATTTCGCTCCAATTTTCGCAGTCGCATGAACCCCCGCCGGGCCAAAGTATCGGTTTATCTAGCCGATGAAAATGCTTTAAATGAACTGGCTTTATCCCTCCTCGATCAGTTATTATTTTGTACTGGTACGACGGGAATGCAGCGGTTTTGGATTAGTTTATTTGATGGGGAGATAGTGTAAAAATGAGAAGACAGTATAGCCTGCCCAATTGTACCCTGATTCTCGATGGTTTCGGCGATGATTTCGCCCCAGCTAACCCCGGTGATAGCCGACCTTTACTCTCAATTTTGACTAACGTAGAATGTCGGTTAATCGGGGCCAATAAAGTCCTGCAAGGTGGTCGGGTTTTCTTGGAAAATTTGGTACAAGCGGTCAGTCAGTATGCCCAAGAATTTTTGAGTGGTGTTCGTCATCCCCAAGACCCCGTCCATGAACCAGATCATGTGTACCTAGAAAAGATTGACCATAATCTCCATCGTCTGGTCTGGTATCCATCAACGGACTTGAATATCCCGGAAAGTCCGGTCAAGATAGAAATCAGTACCGTGCAGTTATTCGATTTGATAGAAGCGATTGACCAATTTTTTGCTGATACTCGCACTTTACCTGACCTAACCCTGAAATTACAGCCAGTTTCCCGTCGCTACCATAAGGTCAATGAATCGGTGGCCGGTCGAACAGTACCTTTTTTGGCAGGATTAGGCAGTCTTGTCGCTTGCGCCCTACTTTTCTATCTGTTACCCGTCCCCCAAGTCCGTAAACCCGAAAATCCACCCATTCCCGCCGCTTCTCCCAGTCCCACCGTCCCCACTAATCCCGTCCCCCCTCCTAGATAAAATTAGTCCCCTAAGCTAAATCTGTAAATGGAGTAATAGGAATTTGGTTATAAACTTCGGCATTCTTTGTCTGAGCTTGACGGAGATCGTAGTCTGTTTGAAGATTCAGCCAAAACTGAGGACTGTTACCAAAATATCGTGACAGACGCAAAGCTGTGTCCGCAGTGATACTACGCTTACCAGCTAAAATCTCACCGATACGAGTTTGAGCTACGCTTAAATCTTTGCTCAGTCTGTAGGGGGTAATATTGAGCGGTTCCAGAAAATCTAACTTGAGGATTTCACCGGGATGGATATTTGGCAAACGGTGGAACTGAGCTTTTACATTGAGCCTGTCGAAATGTGTCGAAGTGTTGCTGTTCATTGCATTTAGCTAATTTTAGTGGTAGTCCACTATCTCTACCTGATCAGCATTGCCTTCATCAGTCCAAATGAAGCAAATTCTCCATTGGTCATTAATACGGATGCTGTACTGGCCCTGACGATCGCCCTGCAACTTCTCCAACCGATTACCCGGTGGGACACGCAGATCATTGATCGATAACGCCGCTGCAAGGATTAGCAGTTTTCGTAGAGCGACCGATTGAATATCAGGGGGATAGTGACGAGACTGAAACCCCTCGAAAATGAGCTTAGTCTCTTCGGACTTGAATTTGACTATCATAATTGATCACTGGTGCACTGATGATCAAATTCTAACGCCTAACGATACTATTGTCAAGCAGACGTAAGCCTTCGCCCCACACCCCACACCCCACACCCCACACCCTTCTCCCCTGCTCTGTCTCAGCTTTTTAGGGAAAGTACCCGAGAAAAACCTGATTTTTTTTTCACAAGTTAGAAAAATTGTGTTATACTGGTGAATCTGTGAAGGTTTTTCGATAGGGAGTATTGAAAAAAAAATGACCAAACTGGGAACCCATTTGATTGTCGATGCTTGGCAAGTACCTGCTGACCTCCTCAACGATCCCGAGCGCATTCGTCGCGCTATCCTCGATGGAATTACGGCAGGAGAAGCAACGCTGATCGATTTGTGTGTCCACCAGTTCAGTCCCCACGGAGTTACCGCGACGGCGACTTTAGCTGAATCTCATATCGCGATCCACACCTGGCCTGAACACGGCTATTTCGCCGCCGATTTATTCTTCTGTGGTGCGGGTAAACCCGTGGTTGCCATGGAAATTTTGACCAAATCCCTGCAAGCAGGTGAGATTAAAGTGCGGGAACTAACCAGAGGATTCCCCAGTACTGCGGGAGTTTATGAAAGCAAAAAGGAAGAACCCCTTAAGTCTTCCCTGGTTATGGCCTAATTTCTAGCGCCGGCCTCAATAATAAGTTAGCAGCACTGGCGATCGCCTAAACTGAAATCGTGATCAGGATAACCTTTGTTTTTATCCTCGCCCTCTTTCCCTCTCTCGTTAGTCTCTGGTTGATTAACCGATCCCAACAGAGATTAAGCAACCGTTTGAGAGGGATTCGCTATCGTCACGAATACAGCACGGTGATTGCCAGTGATTTTTTGTCAATCCCTGTAGAGACAGAAAATAAACCGGCCTTGATCGGTGATCTTAGTTGTCGTTTTAATGCCTATTCCCCCCACTTGCGTTGTGCGGTTAATCCCACAGGTCCCTGTGAAGGTTGTCGGCAGTACGAAGCTAAAACCGGCACAGTGTAAGCGGCTTGAGCTTCCAAAAAGTTCCCTATTTGCTATCCTTAAAAATTATCGCTATCGCAATTGAGGAGTGTGGGAACAATGGCGTTCAAACGAAATTTGACCCTCTTAATCATCGGATTAGGATTAACTTGTTTACCCGTATATCCGGCCCAAGCTAACCAAATCAGCACCGTCACCCCGAATACGGCGGCCAATCAAACTCTCGCCACCCATCTGGTCTTAAAATTGAAAGAGAGAAAAGTTTACGTTTATCAAGATAAGCAAGTTTTAGCACAATTTACCGTCGCCGTCGGCAAAAAAGGCTGGGAAACCCCCACCGGTAAATTTGAAGTGCGGGAATTAGTTCGCAATCCCGTCTGGAAAAGTCCCTGGACGGGAAAAGTCAGCACCCCCGGTCCCAATAGTCCCCTAGGGGAAAGATGGATCGGTTTTTGGAGTGACGGCAAAAATTCCATCGGTTTTCATGGCACCCCCGCAGAAAATTCCCTCGGTAGTGCCGCTTCCCATGGTTGTGTGCGGATGCGGAATCGGGATGTGAAAGTGTTGTTTGATTTAGTCCGCATGGGAACCCCCGTCATCGTTCAACCTTAATTCCGGCAGATAATTTTTTAAGATGGGCAGGTCTTCCGGACGATCAATATCGGCTAATTTAGGCAGATAAGCGGTTTTTAAAGCCAGTTTAGCGGCGATTGTCTGAGTTTTTTCCAAGACTTCCCCCGTTCCCCAGGGAATACCGTCAAAAAGCTCTGGAAAGACCTGTTTTAAAGCAATTAGGTAGTATCCCCCATCTAACGCCGGCCCTAAAACCATATCGTGGGTTTTTAAGGCCTCAAAGGCTGATAAAATCTCTTTTTCCCCGATTTCTGGGCAATCTGTGCCAATAATAGCGATCGCTGTTATCCCTTGAGCAAAACCATCGGCAAAAGCATTTTGCATCTTTTCTCCTAAGTCTTTTCCCCGTTGAGAATGATAGGAATAATGCACACCTAACCAAGTACGCATTTTTTCCTCGCTGCCGCCATGGTAGTAAATGATCAGGGAGAGAAAATTCCTCAAACCCGCTAATTTACCGAGAGTATATTCGGCCAGTTTTCGGTGTAATTCTTCGGCTCCCTCGGCTGCCAAAGCTGGAATCATACGGGTTTTTACTTTCCCCAATTCCGGATAACGGGTAAAAATAATCAGTTGTTGTCTCCAGTCCACGAGTGATTGCGACGATGATATTAATTATTAGTTTTAGCATACTGTTAATAGGATGCAAGAAACCCAATAAAACAGGCTTTATTGGCTTAGTATAGATTATTTTAGTTGGTTATCTAATTCTGTGTTGGGTTTCATTCCTCAACCCAACCTACAAGAGGGGCGATCGCTTTATTGAGTCGAAACCTTTTTCCTAGCGGCATTTCAGACTTTTTCAGCCAACCCTGATTAGCTAGGGACTAGGCTTTGGTGGTGATTCGGTAGTAGTGATGGCGGCTTAATCCTTTGCTTTGCTGTGCATTGTAGTCATGGATAAAATACCAAAGGACTCCCCAACGTGATTCTCCATTTTTTTAGAGAAAGATAGACTCTCTCTCACCAGCCGAGAAATCCTTTGTCGAAAGGTATTATTTAATCTTTCAATATGATTAGTTTGACCAGTTTCTTTACCTACTGCCCGATGACGTTTACTAGGAATTACTGTCTTATAGGACTCCCAAAAGTCTGTGTAAGCAACCGCGCATTGTCGGTAAACACCTGGTAAACTGGCCCCAAAGTTTTTTAGCTGATTGACGACTCCTATCTCCGCGCATAGCAACCAATAATTTCTCTTGTCTTTCTATCAATTAACCGCCAAATATAAACCTTTATCGTCTTAGAACTGGACTTCCCCCGTATAAACATACTAGCTATGGCTAAAAGTCTTATAGAGCCTGAGTTAAAGCCATATAATACTAATGGACTACTGGACACAAACTCCTGAAGTCCTTACGCTGATAGGGTTTGAGGCAAAAATTTTCAAATTTGACCTTTCGACCATTATAGCTTGTTTCGGGGCAGAAAACCAGCAAAAACATGGCTACAGAGGGAATCGCTGACTCTAGAGATTAATGACACCATCTGTTACAATGAGGTTAGCGATCACTATACAGCCAACTCTACGGAATCGCTCTACTCCAGATACAGTCAACGGTACAGCCATTTTCAAGCGAAAAATGTACCCAGTAGCGGCTTGTCAATTTTTTCTGAGAAGCTCCATGCAGTAAGGGTTTTGTTGATTTTTTAGTATTTCTGTATGGGGGAAGTCCAGTTAGAAAAAACCCAAGACCACATCTCATCACATTCTCTAACCAATTTACCTTTTGGTTTGTCCGAAACCTTTATTTGACGGGGGACAGCCGCCAGTTTATTGTTGACATAGTTTTGTAACCATGACCAACTTACCCCTGTTACTCTAGCAATTCCTCGCAAGGAAATTCGTTCGAGCAAGAGTTTATCAATTAATTGTTTGGTTTCGTCAGAGACGGTTTTATGGCTCTTCGGTAATTGTTATGCAATGGACGGGGGTTATAAGGGATGGAACCCTTATATAGAAAGGCATTTAGCGATTTTTGTCAATTATTTTTGATCTAGAGCGAACTAATCAATTAAGTCTCTTACCAGATAAGGATTTAGTCGATTTATGACCCCCTATCGAACCATACCAAGTAACGAAGAACCGGTTTTATTAGTGGGATTGATCACCAACTGACGACCACACTCTTTACCTTGACGTTTGGGTTTTCCATTATGAATAGAACCATTCTTGATAGTATGGTGAGAACCACAATTAGGACAGGGGAATAGAGGTGAAGGGGGTACTTTGTTCGGTGCTAGACTGATATTTGAGTAAGCCAGACAGGAGCCAGAAAAAGATATTTATCAGAAAAGTCATGATCAAGCTAGAGGTTTAAAGACTGAGCGGGTTCCAATTATTTTTATTCATAAATATTTTACACAATTCATACCAGATAAGCAAGAGGGCTACGCCACTACTACCAAATCATTACCAGAAATCATAACAATTATTGTGTGTTGGGTTTCCTTACTACTACTACCGGCTAATGGCGATAATTCCGCTAGAAAGTATGAGAATGTGTCTGACATTCAGCAGGGGGTGAGTATTGGTATCATGATTAAAAGTAAGGATATAGATAAGTACCTAAGCAAAATTAATTACACATCTAAGCCACTACTCCGTCAGACTTCTGGTGTGAGGAAACAGTGAACTGAAAACTCAAATCCGATCCCTAATAGCTGTCTCCCGACTCCCGACTCCTGACTCCTGACTCCTGACTCCTGACTCCTAACCCCACCAACAAACTTTTTCAGCAAACCCTATTTAAAAGAGGATTATTTGATATTTGCTTCTTTTTAACGGAGATTGGAGAAATCATAAACCTCCCTCAAGGCACTAGACACAAGCGAGCTATCATAAAACCATCGCTGATTTGACAATCGCCAACCCCTAAAAATTATGAGCGTAGTTATTCCTAATGACATACTGACCGCATCAGGACTCTCCGAAGACGAGCTAAAACTAGAAATCGCCATCATGCTCTTTAAACAAGACAAAATCAGCATTGGCAAAGCCCGTCATCTTGCAGGCATGAACCTCCTCCAATTTCAACACGAACTTAATCTAAGAGAGATTTGTGTCCATTATGACCTTGAAGAATTAGAAGAAGATATCCAAACCTTACAAAAACTAGGCAGACTATGATCGTCGTGAGTGACACCTCACCCATTACCAACCTAGCCGCCGTTAACCAGTTAACCCTTTTGCATCAACTCTATGGAACAATTATCATTCCTCAAGCCGTTTATGACGAAATGGCGAGTTTAGGCTACGCCGTACCTGGCACGATTGAAATCATGACCTTATCTTGGATAGAAACACGGCCCGTCACCCAGCAAAACCAAGTTAATCAACTACTCAATAAATTAGACCGAGGAGAATCAGAAGGGATTATTTTAGCGCTATAATTAGGCGCAGATATATTAATTTTGGATGAAAGAAAAGGACGCAAAGTTGCACGATCTCTTGGGCTAAATATTACTGGAATATTGGGCGTTTTACTCGAAGCCAAGCAAAAAGAATTGATTATGAATATTAAACCTATTGTTGCTCAGCTAATCTTAAAAGCAGAATTCCGAATTAGCGAAACACTCTACAGAAAGGTTTTGACAATTGCGGGAGAATGATTCTATTGCAATATTTCAACCCATTTTACAAAGATTCTGGCTCTTCTGGTTTTCGTGTGTTAATTTTTGTTATGAATTAAAGCAAGCAAACAGTGCGATCGCCGATCTTGTAGGGTGCGTTCCCTAATGTGGCTCCCACTGCTTCACCGATCGATTTTTGGGGGAACGCACCATGCACATTAGATCTCTTGCATAAGTCTAGACAAAATAGGATAAAATAGTCCAAGAGTTAAGATTGAAAGATGACTTACGAACAAGTAAAAACTTTAAAGCCAACAGAGTTCAAACGCTTGTGTGGCGTGTATCCAGATACATTTAAGGATATGGTAACAGTCCTAAAGGCAGAAAAAGTTTGGCAAAAAAAGACAGTAGACCTAGCAAATTGAGTACGGAAGACCAACTACTAATAACACTAGAATATTGGCGAGAATATCGCACCTATTTTCATCTGGGAAATAGTTGGGGTATTAACGAATCAACGGCGTATAGAATTGTTAGGAAAGTCGAGAATATTCTCATCAAATCAGGTCTGTTTAATCTACTGGGAAAAAAAGCCCTATTAGAAAGTAATAGTGAAATAGAAGTAATAGTGGTGGATGTGTCAGAACAGGAGATAGAAAGACCCAAAAAAAACAGAAATCATGCTATAGTGGCAAGCAGGGATACCACACATTAAAGTCGCAAGTCGTTGCCGATCTCGCGCAGCGAGCGCGTTGCGACCAAAAAAGCGAGCAGGTAATCTGTGTCCGTTGTGAGAAAGGAAGAGTCCATGATTTTCGACTGTGGAAAGAGAGCAAAATAAGGTTAAATAAGGAATAGAAATATTAGGGGATAAAGGCTATCAAGGAATTCAGAAAATCCATCAAAACAGTCAAATTCCTCATAAAAAAAGAAAAAAGAAAAACTAAGTAAAGAGCAAAAAAAAGACAATCGTCAGTTATCACAACGGCGCATAGTTATAGAACATATTCATCGTCGTCTCAAAATATTTCGGATACTTTCATCAAGATACAGAAATCGCAGACGGCGATTTGGTCTGAGATTGAATTTGATTGCTGGTATCTACAATTACGAACTTCGTTACCGACAAAAGGATATATCTTGATTACTTTTGCAAGAGATCTAAAGTCTATGCTATTCCTGCTTAACTGATGCGTTTTCTAGCGAACGAAAATTTCCCCCTTGATGCGGTTGAAGCCCTACGACAAAAGGTCCATGATGTCCTGTGGATTAGGGTGGAATCCCCCGGAATCTCGGACCGGGAAGTTTTAAGTCGCGCCCAGGCAGAAAATCGTATTCTCTTGACATTTGATCAAGATTTTGGAGAACTCGCCTTTCGTTCAAGGTTGCCGGCCAGCGTTGGTATTATTTTGTTTAGAATAAGAGTACCTTCTGGATCTGTAGTCGCTGAGAAAGTTGCCAAGGTTATCTCATTGCGGGATGACTGGTATGGACACTTTACAGTTATTGAAGAAGACAAAATTAGAATGAGAGACTTAACGGTGCGATCGCCGATATTGTATCGTGTATGCTCAGCGAGCACGTCACTGCATCGGGTTGGGGCGATTAGAATAAAAGGGTAAACCTAGCTTGACAAGAGCATTTCATTTTATATGGTTTCATCAGAATTAATCTCGGCATTGAGAGAACTGGGTCGTTCAGATAAGTTTTATATCATGCAGCTCCTGATTTCAGAACTAGCCCAACAGGAGACAGATTTGATTAAACAGGGTCAGGCTTACCCAGTGTGGTCGCCCTATGATGCGGTTGAGGCAGCAGATACGATGTTAAAAGTGCTACAGGCTACCAAAGCTCAAGACCATGGGTAACGCTGAGCGATATCCATTTGTTTCTGGTGACGCGGCATTAGGTGAAGCCAGTTTTCGTCCGCATTTGCCTTTTACTCTGTTTTACAGACAAGCTTCTGTCACAGCATCCGGTCTATTGGACACTGGAGCAAGTGTAAACGTACTACCATATTCAGTAGGAGTCGAGCTTGGGTACGAATGGGATCGGCAAACAACAGCACTGAGTTTGACAGGAAATTTGGCTCAATATGAGGCGCGTGTCGTACTTGCTCAAGCGGTCGTTGGGCAATTTGATCCCGTGCAACTGGTATTTGCCTGGACACAAGCTACCAACGTGCCGCTTATCTTGGGGCAGGTGAACTTCTTTATGGAGTTTGATGTCTGCTTCTACCGTTCACAGCTAGAGTTTGCAGTTAGCCCCAAAGCTCCTGTTTCGGGATAGGTTGGTTGCTCTTGCCAGCCAGCTAACACTGCGTGGCAGCGGACGGGCGAAAGCCGCTTGTGTTGAGTTCGAGGGGATCTGCCGCCGCTGCACTTTACCGTTATGCCGCTTCATCTTTTGGCGGAGGTAGTGCGATGCCGAAGGCACTGCGTAGCAGTACGCTGATCTTGTAGCTTGGGTTGACGGCTGTTACCCAATTCCCTCAAAACCAAGATTAAATGCAGTAGGATAGACGTGGGATAGATTTTCTCTTATTGCCGTGAGCGAAACCCTCTATATTGAAACCAGTATTTTGGGTCATCTAACCGCAAGACCAACAGAAAACCTGATTCTTGCCGCCAACATTAAGTAGGTGGGTGGAATTAAATATAAGATGAACGTAGGTTGGGTTGAAGCATGAAACCCAACTCCCGATTATGTTACGCTACCGCCAACCCATCCTACAAATAATTGTGCCTCCCTACTTAAGATTACACAAGACTGGTGGGATGAGTATAGTAGTTCATTAGTTCTGTATGTTTCGGAAAAGGATTTAACCGCACCGAAATTAACCGCATTCAAAAACTTGTTCAAGAAAACCAAGAACAATTACTAGCAGGCTGGAATGACTTTTTTAACGAATGAAGTATTTGAAACATTGGCTATTCAGCAATTGGCCATCACAGATGACACACTCAGTGTAGATTTGTCTGATGGGCGCACTATATCTGTTCCCCTGGCATGGTATCCTCGGCTCCTGCATGGCTCAACTGAGAAGCGCAATGATTATCGCTTGCTCGCTGGTGGCAGTGGAATCCATTGGAATCAACTAGATGAAGACATTAGCACTAAAAACTTGATTCTTGGCCAACCATCAGGGGAAAGTCAAAAATCCTTGAAGCGTTGGTTAAATAATCGAGTAGCGACTGTCTAAGAAATCACTGCAGCCGACCTGTGTTATATTATTTTTGGATTAGCCAAAATCAATAGCGGCGGGTGAGTTCGGGCGTTACGCGGCAAGTCCTCGGTTAGGACAGTGGCTTGAAGTTGCTTGCGGGGCATTCATCGAAAATTTGGGTCTGAAACCCCGTCGTTCTACGACGGCTTTACTGTTAAATATTAGAACATTTACGAAATATATGCGGTTCTTCGGTTTGTGTTATGCAATGGACGGGAGTTATAAGGGATGAAACCATTATATAGAAAGACATTGCTTCGATTTTTGCCAATTGTTTTCAATCTAGAACGAGCTAATCAATTAAGTCTCTTGCCAGATAAGGATTTAGCCGATTTATGCCCCCTGATCGAACCATACCAAGTAACGAAGAACCAACTATATTATTGTCCTTGAGTAAAAAATGCAAGTTGTAGCCGTGCAAAGTATAATTTACGTCAATGATTCGCGTTATCCTAGTAAGCAGGCAATCGCAGCTTCTCTAGTAGCTAATCTGACAGAGGGAGTTTTAATTTGGCAGGTTGCCTGCGAATATTTAGCGGCAAGCCGCAAACTTGAGCCATTTGGGTATGACAGAGCGCAAGCCTATCAGTACATTCGAGATTTGCAACAGGTTTGGTACACAGCTTTGCCAACTTGGGCTGTGATTAATCGTGCTGAGGACTTGATCAGGCGTTTTAGTTTGTCTCATTGGGATTCGATGGTGGTTGCTGCTTGTTTGGAAGCAAACGTCGAAACTCTCTATACAGAAGACTTTGGGTATTCAGACATTGATGGGCTGAAAATTGTCAATCCTTTCAAGAGTCCCTAAACCCGCCGCAGCATAACAAGGCGCTGGAGCGGACGGTCGGGAGCTCCCAGTGGTGATGCTAAGGTTGTCTGCCGCCGCTGCACTTTACCGTTCCCCACTTCCCCAAACCCCACTTCCCCACACCCTGCTCCCTGCTCCCAGAAAAAACTTTTTCCCTATGTGGGGAAAGACTCGCCAATAGACTGGACAAGAACCTCTAGATGGGCGAGGCTATGGGTGGCCATGGCAGTAAACCGCAGACGACTGGTGGGAACGGTAGGAGGACGAATGGCGGGGGCAAAAATCCCTTTTTCTAGCAGTTTTTGCGATAATTCTAGGGCTTGACCCGGATTGGCTACCGGTAAACATAAAATCGCCGCTTCTGAAGGCAATATATTAAGATTATTTAATTTACTCTTGACAAAATTAATATTTTGGTGTAAGCGTTGGCGACGTTCCGGTTCCAGACGAATAATCTCTAAAGCCATTCTAGCAGCGGCGGTGTCGGCGGGGGATAAACCGGTAGTATAAATCCAGGTGGCGGCGCGATTGCGGATAAAATCGATAATTTTGGCGTTTCCGGTCACATATCCCCCTAAACTGCCCAAAGCTTTACTCAGGGTTCCCATCTGAATTAATTCCCGTCCCTGACAACCACAATATTCCACGCAACCTGTGCCATTTTCCCCCATAACCCCGGTAGCGTGGGCCTCATCCACCAAAACCATGCAATTATAAATCTCGGCTAGAGCGAGAATTCCCGCCAGGGGACAGATATCCCCATCCATACTAAACACTGTATCAGTGAGCAGTAAACAATGACGATAGTGATGACGGTGGGCTAATAACTGATTTTCTAAGTCTTCGAGACTATTGTGCCGGTATTCTTTCACCGTGGCACCGCTTAACTTGGCTCCATTTTTGAGGCTAGAGTGATTGTATTGATCGCCTAAAATCAGGTCTTTCTGCCCCACTAAACAGGTAATTGTCCCCAAATTGGCTAAATATCCCGAACTAAAAACGATCGCGTCTTCGCTATTTTTAAAGGATGCGATCGCTAATTCTAAGTCTCGATGAAGATCTCGGTGTCCACTTAATAGACGCGAGCCGGTGCTTCCAGTTCCATAGCGTTGTGTTGCTGCTATGGCTGCCGCGATCATTCTTTCATCGGCTGCTAATCCCAGATAATCATTACTGGCAAAATTAATCAGCGATCGACCCTCTAATTCTATAACGGCTCCGCCCCGGCCTTGAATGGTTTTAACCCTTCGATACCAATTGGCCCGATGGAGGGTTTTTAAGCTATCCTCGATCCAAGAGTAAGGATGATTCATCGAAAATTTGGGTCTGAAACCCCGTCGTTCTACGACGGCTTTACTGTTAAATATTAGAACATTTACGAAATATATGCTAGAATGTGAGACATGGAAAAAGCCTACTCGTTCCGATTTTACCCCACACCCGAACAAGAGTCGCTATTGCGGCGCACTTTGGGCTGTGTAAGATTGGTTTACAATAAGGCACTCCATCTCAGAACACAAGCTTGGTATGAAAGACAAGAAAGAGTAGGATATACTGAAACTTCTTCAATGTTGACCGAGTGGAAAAAGCAAGAAGAATTAGACTTTCTCAATGAAGTTAGCTGTGTACCTTTACAACAAGGCTTAAGACATTTACAAACAGCTTTTACTAATTTCTTTGCTGGTCGTACTAAGTATCCTAACTTTAAGAAAAAACATCAGGGAGGAAGTGCCGAATTTACCAAATCTGCTTTTAAGTTCAAAGACAAACAAATCTATTTAGCCAAATGCACAGAACCCTTACCTATTCGATGGTCAAGACAAATACCAGAAAGCTGTGAACCAAGCACAGTAACAGTCAGATTACATCCTTCTGGACGTTGGCATATCTCAATAAGATTTGATGACCCAACGATTAAGCCATTACCAGTAACAGATAAAGCCATCGGAATTGACTTAGGAATTAGTAGCCTCGTGATTACCAGCGATGGCGATAAAGTATCTAATCCCAAGCATTTTAAAAAGCATTATCGGAGACTGCGAAAGGCCCAAAAAAGCCTTTCTAGAAAACAGAAAGACTCAAAGAATCGAGAAAAGGCAAAAATCAAAGTAGCCAAAATTCACGCTCAAATCACCGATAGCAGGAAAGACCATTTACACAAGCTAACCACTCAATTAGTTCGTGAAAACCAAACGATTGTGGTTGAGAATTTAGCCGTCAAGAATATGGTCAAAAACCCCAAGTTATCTCAGGCAATATCTGACGTAAGCTGGGGAGAAATCACCCGACAATTAGCCTATAAATGCCGTTGGTATGGAAGAAATTACATCGAAATAGATAGATGGTTTCCTAGCTCTAAAAGGTGTAGTAATTGCGGGCATATTGTCGAAAAGATGCCGTTAAATATTCGAGAGTGGGATTGTCCAGACTGTGGGACACACCATGACCGAGATATTAACGCCAGTAAAAATATTTTGGCCGCAGGGCTTGCGGTGTCAGTCTGTAGAGCGACCATAAGACCAGAACAGAGTAAATCTGTTAAGGCAGGTGCGGAACCCCGCAAGGGAAAGAAGCAGAAACCTAAATCGTGAGGTTTGGGAATCACCGTCCGTTTACGGCGGTGAGGATGTCAAAGGCGATTGATCAATATAGTGGTTAGCTAGGGGAAAAATAGCCAGATTATTGCCGAAAAAGGCTCTTTTAAGGGTTAATAGCTTCGTAAAAACGACAATCTTGACAGGGACCTGGGGGGTTAATCGCACAGCGCAACAGTTCAGATCTGGCGTTAAAACGACAACTAGCATCCCCCATCACCCAACGTCCTTCAATCAAACTTTTTTCGTTAGGAGTGGGAGCAGTTTGTACATAAAGGGAAATTTTGCGTAAACAATAGCCACCAATCTTGTATTGATACTGGTGGTGACGTTCCAAAACTGCGTAGGTTTGTCCTTTTAAGGCCAAATAATTACCCGGTTGTGGCATCCAATCCAATTGGATCTCTCCCAAACTTTGCCGCGGATGGGTTAGAATAACCTCCGTTGTTAATGAATCTTGCTCCATGATTATCCCTGTATTCTGGGCTACCTTTGCTCAATGGTAGCTTAGATCTCCGAGTCGATTAATAATTATATCTCCTGCAAAAATCAAAAATCTTCGGTTAGGTAAGCAGACTCCCAGACAGAAGACTCCGAGACAGGGGGAGAAAAAAGACAAGGGACAACTATCCTAGAATTGCCAATTTCCCGATTAGAGTAGAAGATAAACCGCAGGATTTTTCCGAGAATTTACTTTAAATCTCTTGCATAATTAATTTTTCAGGGTTCAAAAACGGCAAAAATAAGGATTAAATGGGATAAAGTCTGTAAATAGACCATTTAACTGATTATCATTCATTCTTAATTCTCCTGACTACTGACTACTGGCTACTGACTCCTAACCCTAACAACAATTTTTGATTTTTACAAGAGATCTTTTATGGTTTACCCGATCCCACCTGAAGATAATCTACCGCAAAAATTTCCGAAAATTCCCTTAGATCGTCGTGCCTATGCTTTCCTGATCGACTTTGCCTCGATCTGGTTTTTAAGCTCCTTTGCTAACAGTTCGCCTGTACTACAATTTTTCCTTTTTCTCCTGATTTGGTGGTGTTTGCGGGTGTTATTGGTAGCGCAGAATCAGGGTCAGAGTTTAGGACGTTGGGCCCTGGATATGAAGATCATCGATCTACAACTTCAGCGTTTACCCGGAATTTTGGAGTTAAGCAAACGAGAGGCGATCGCTGGTGGCGGGGCAGCTTTAATGATGGTAGGGTTAAATACTTTTTTTGGCAATCCTTTAAGCTTGATTTTATTATCTTCGCCCCTTTTCGCCGATTGTGGTATGGCGATCGGTGATGAGCAATTGAACCGCGCTTTCCACGATCGCATCGGTGGCACGATTGTTATTCCCACCCGTCGGGGTTTTTCTCTCGATCTACGTTTAAGAAGGCTTTGGTATCAAATTAAGGGCAGAATGAGAAGATAAATAGCAGTTATCAGTGATCAGTGATCAGTTTTAAGTTTTGAGTGATACTAAATCCGGTTATTAAAAACTGGTTATTTATTCCCCCTTTTGCCTTTTGCCGTTCGGCTGTCCTGATATATAGCCTATACTCAACGGATTTAGTATTATTCCGCCATCCGACGGGCATCGGTGGGGGACAAGAAATTAGTCTATTAGGAGTTTACCAAAATGTCAGAAGACAGATTAGAGCGGATCGAGAAAATAGTGGAATCGAACGCTCGCGCTATTCAAGCCCTAGCTGATGCCGTCGCTAGTGACCGCGAAGAACGGAAACAGGAGAAAAAAGGGCTTTACGATTACCTAGCTCGAATAGCAAGCGCACAATCAGATTTTTATGAGACTCAAGCCGATTTTTACCGGCATCTAGAGAGAATGGATGATCGACACGCTCAAATGATTGAAATCATCCGACAGATTAACGAGAACAGAAGCGATCAAGCCTAACCTCTAGAAGTTGCCCGTAGCCGTGCCTACGGGCTTAATTAAGCCCGTAGATATTTTGCCCACATTCCGCACCCTGGTCGTTGAAATCAAAAGTTGCTCTAGCCCTTGTATAGTAAGACTTTTAGCGATTACTAAGAATTATGAAGTGTCACACTCTAGTCAGCGATCGCCAGCTTAATGAGAGTTTATCTCAATAATTTGGTATCAGAGCTATCAGATTTTTAGGGCTAATTGTGCATCTGCTGGGCAAACAAATTAGCCTGTAATTCAGAGCCGGCAATCGTTTTGACGATTTAGATAAAATTTTCAATGTGACACTTTAGGGTGCGGAATGTGGGATTTTGATAATGAACGCTATAGCAGTTTTCATCAGAATGAGGCATGGGCAAGGAGCTTAAGTCCTTTGTTGGCAAAACTGGTCGATACCTCAATAACGTGAAAAGCGCTATAAATAGCAGTTTCCCGGTCTCTTTTCACTGTTTAAGGAGGTTAAGTCCTTTGTTGGCAAAACTGGTCGATACCTCAATAACGTGAAAAGCGCTATAAATAGCAGTTTCCCAGTATCTTTTCACTGTTTACTGTTTACTGATCACTGAAAAAGGCGGGATCGGCCGGGATCGAACCGGCGGCCTAGCGCTTAGGAGGCACTCGCTCTATCCAACTGAGCTACGACCCCTTTTTTCCCTAACCATGATAAGCCATCCATGGCTAAACTGTTGATTGCCATCGACACCCAGCTACTTTCTGTTTTATGGCCACAACCTTGGCAGTATGTTAATTTTATTTGCCCTTGAGGGCTTTTTGAAAATTCTTGCGGTAGGCGGGATTAACAGCCAAAAGAAGCGGCCAGAACAGCGTTAGAGCTAAACGATTGGGTAAACTGGAACTAAAATTAGTGCTTCTGTATCCATTCCAGAATTTCCAACCACCGGCACCATAAACAATTATTATAGTCATTTCAAATAAGTGTGAGACGAGGGAAAAATAAGGTAAAATCAAGAGAAACGAGCAACCCATACAGAAAAATGTCTTATAGCCTAGACTTGAGGGCCAATTCAAGTCTGAATTGCATCACTGTCTGATCTACCTTTATAGAATACCTCATTCGGGGTACGATAGTCAAGACATTTTCGAGGACGATTGTTAATCAAGTTTACGGCTATTTCCACCTGCTCTGGCTTAACAATTTTAAAATTCGTTCCCTTGGGAAAAAATTGTCTTAATAGTCCATTAGTATGCTCGTTTAATCCCCTCTCCCAAGAATGATAAGGAGTAGCAAAATAAAAATCTGCTCCCAATTTCTGACTCAACTCTTGATGTCCACAAAATTCTTTGCCGTTGTCACAAGTAAAGGTTTTTCTTTTGTCAGGGTGAATCTCTTGAAAAAGTTTTTCTGTGACTCTATTGATTTCCGATGCGGTTTTGTTTTTGGCTAATCCTGCTACTAGAAATTTCGAGGCCTTGTCTACATGAGTAACGAGAACTCCTAGATGATTGCCTCCAATCATTGTGTCACTTTCCCAATGACCGATTTCAGTTTTCTGGTCAGCAATTACTGGTCGCTCGCTGATATCTACACGCCCTGGAATCCCTCCACGCTTACTTTTTGCTCCGCCTCGACTCTTTCTTTGACAAAGCCCCCGGCGTAAATATTTCTGGTACTCTCCACATCCGTGATAGTTCTGATAGATCATTTGATAGATGGTTTCGTGACTGAGAGATTCTTGACTGGCTCTTTTCAGACGACCTGCTATTTGTTCGGGACTATGATAATCTTTCAATCCTTCTTTGACCAACTCTAAGGCTGACTCGCTGACATTTTTAAAGGGTTGTTTGGCATTTTTTCGCCTTGTCTCGCTTTGAGCTTGTGCTGTGTCAGGTAGATAGCAGCCAAGGGAACTTTGATTCCTTTTTAATTCCCGTGATATTGTGCTTTGATGACATCCGAGCCAGACGGCCATTTGCCGTTGAGATAAATTTCCCTCCTGACTAAGTTGGTAGAGCAAGTTTCTTTGTTCTATGTTAAGATGTTGGTGGCTCATTTTTGGGTCTGATTTGTTTTTGTTAATGATCAGACAGTACCTGATGAGCCTTTCTTTGTCAACTCTTGAGGTTGATGCGTTTCATTTTTGAATTGGCGGAGAAAAAAAGTAATCGATTATGTAGAGAATGGGGGAAGCATAACCAAAGCCGCCGCTCTATTTAATATAGGAAGAGCGACGATATATAGATGGCTAGGTAGGGAAAAACTGGAAGCAACAAAGGTAAAACACCGTCAGAGAAAGCTGGACTGGAAAGCACTGTCAAAAGATGTCCAAGAAAATCCCGAGGCAAGATTAAGAGACAGAGCCGAGAAATTTGGAGTGAGACCAAGTGCCATTTGCTATGCCTTAAAAAACATGAAAGTTACCAGAAAAAAGAAGGAACTTCGTTATAGAGAAAGAAACCGAGAAGAAAGAATGAAATACTACAGAGTGCTGAGAGAATTGATTAAAATATATGGAAGTGAAAGCCTTGTATTTATTGATGAGTCAGGGTTTGAAGAATTTCAAGCCTGTTTTTATGCTTGGTCAAAAAAAGGGAAGAAAGTCTTTGGAGATAGACAAGGAAAACGAGGAAAAAGAGAGAACCTTGTCGCTGGTAGAAGAAAGGGAAAAAAAGACTTTATTGCACCGATGGTATTTACGAGAAGCCTGAATGCCGAAGGTTTTGAAGGGTGGTTATCTTTATATTTGTTGCCCTCTCTAACCATAACATCAGTATTAATTATGGATAATGCACCAATTCATCGGAAGACAGTCATTAAACAACTGGTAGAGGAAGCAGGTCATCAGGTCGTGTTTTTGCCAAAATACTCTCCTGATTTAAATGATATCGAACATGATTTTAGTGCATTAAAGAGGGCAAGAATGTATGCTCCTGTGGGGACACCCCTTGATGAAATTATTCGTACTTATTGTGTCGCCTAGTGTCTCGTTCTTATTTGAAATAACTATAAGATAAAAATAACCAGTCTCATGCCATCTCATCCTTGAATTTAGAGAATTCACATCTCCTATTTTAAGCTTTGGTTTTGCCGACTTGGGAAAAGAAAATATTGTTCTGAATCGGGGGGACGGTGTTAGAATGCCGGTTAGGAACTGGCTCGATCGAGGTCGGGAAACTAAAGCCAGAATTTGAAAAAACTATTTAAAAACGGCGAAAAGATAGCCTTGGGAGGAAATTATGCGAGCGGTATTAATGGCAGGTGGTTCAGGGACAAGATTACGTCCGCTTACTTGTGATCTTCCCAAACCGATGGTTCCGATTCTCAACCGTCCGATCGCCGAACATATTATTAATTTACTGCGAAAGCATGACATTACCGAAATTATCACCACCCTGCACTATCTCCCCGATGTCATGCGCGACTACTTTCAAGACGGCAGCGACTTTGGGGTAAAAATCACCTACGCTGTGGAGGAGGATCAACCCCTAGGCACCGCAGGATGTGTGAAAAATATTGCCGAATGGTTAGATGATACCTTTCTGGTGATTAGTGGCGATAGTATCACCGATTTTGACCTGCAAAAAGCGATCGCATTCCATAAAAGTAAAAACTCGAAAGCAACCCTCGTCCTGACGCGGGTTGCCAATCCGATCGAATTTGGGGTAGTGATTACCGACAAAGAAGGCAGAATTCGCCGTTTTATCGAAAAACCATCCACCAGCGAGATTTTTTCCGATACTGTCAACACCGGAACCTATATTCTCGAACCAGAAGTCCTTGATTATCTCCCCTACAAAGAAGAAGCCGACTTTTCTAAAGATTTGTTTCCGCTGCTGCTGCAAAGGGGCGAACCTATGTATGGTTATGTGGCCGATGGTTATTGGTGCGATGTCGGTCATCTGGAGGCCTACCGAGAAGCGCAATACGACGCTTTATCCGGCAAAGTTAACCTAGAATTTCCCTATCGAGAAAAATCCCCCGGGGTGTGGGTCGGTACTAATACCTATATCGATCCTAGCGCCCACATTGAGGCCCCGGCCATGATCGGCAATCATTGCCGCGTTGGTGCAAATGTTCTGATCGAGAGGGGTTCGGTTATCGGCGATAATGTCACCATCGGTGCTGGTTCCGATCTGAAACGTCCCATCCTCTGGAATGGTGTGGTGATCGGGGATGAGGTCAATTTAGCCGCTTGTACGATCGCTAGGGGAACCAGAATCGATCGACGGGCCCAGGTACACGAAGGTGCGGTGATCGGACAATTATCGATCGTGGGAGAAGAAGCGCAGATCAATTCCGGGGTCAGAGTCTGGCCGAGTAAACAGATCGAATCGGGAGCCATCCTCAATATTAACCTGATTTGGGGAAATACTGCCCATAAAAACCTCTTTGGTCAACGAGGAGTATCGGGCCTCGCTAACATCGATATCACGCCCGAATTCGCCGTTAAACTGGGGGCATCCTACGGTTCCATTCTGAAACCGGGGTCAACGGTAATCGTCTCCCGGGATCAACGTAGTGTCTCGCGCATGGTCAGTCGATCGCTGATTGCCGGTTTAATGTCCGTGGGAGTTAATATCCAAAACCTACAAGCGAATGCTTTACCGATTTCCAGGACTTTAGTGGCTAAATTAAACGTAGTCGGTGGCATTCACGTTCGTATTCATCCCGATCGCCCGGATTTTCTCTTAATCGAGTTTTTAGACGAAAAAGGGATTAATGTTTCCAAAGCGAGGGAAAAGAAAATCGAAGGGGCCTATTTCAAAGAAGATCTGCGACGGGTGGGAATGCAGGAAATCGGCAGTATGTCCTATCCGGCTGATATTCTCGATAATTACCGCAAAACCTTTGAAACTCAGCTAAATGTAGAGGCTATTCGCAATAGTGGTTCCAAAATCGTCATTGATTACGCCTACGGAGTCTCAGGGGCAATTTTACCAGAATTACTGGCCAAATTTGGCTGTGATGCCGTGGTTCTCAATGCCAGTTTACGTCAGAATGCCCTTTCCATGCAGGAAAGAGAGTTACTAATCCATCAATTGGGCCATGTGGTGGAGGCCCTGAAAGCGAACTTAGGGGTACAAGTTTCGGCCAACGGGGAACAATTAGTCCTCGTCGATGAGAGTGGTTTATCGATTCGCGGGGAACAATTAACTGCTCTAATGGTGAATACAATTCTGACCGCCCATCCTCGCGGTACAGTGGTAGTGCCGGTTCATGCTTCTAGTGCCGTGGAACAGATCGCACGTCGTCACGATGGCCGGGTGGTGCGGACAAAAGCCAGTCCTAGCGCTTTAATGGAAGGATGTCAAACCAATCCTAATGTGGTTTTAGGAGGCTCTGGGCAAACTGGCTTTATTTTTCCGCAATTACATCCCGGTTTCGATGCCATGTTCAGCGTGGCGAAACTTTTGGAGATGTTAACCATTCAGGAACGTTCTCTAGCTCAGGTGCGGGCCGAGTTACCGCGCATTTACAATAAGAATACGGCGGTGCGTTGTCCTTGGAAAGTCAAGGGATCCTTGATGCGCTATCTGGTGGAAACTCACGCTACCGATAATCTAGAGTTAATCGATGGGGTGAAGGTGATTAATCCCCTTAATGATGACTGGGTATTGATTTTACCCGATGCCGGAGAACCTTTAGTGCATATCTATGCTAACAGTGAGCAGCGGGAATGGGTCGATCGGACAATTAAAGAATATCGTCATCGTGTCCAATATTTCGTCGAACATTACCAGGGCGAAATAGTGATGATTTAGGATTTTTATGCCCTATTAGCCCCGAAACTTGACTATGATGACTTTTTTGACCTAAAAGGTGGCGTAGCCCTGTAGATGCTCATTTTTCCCGCAAAAGGAAGGCGATTCGATCGGCCGCCGCCTCACCGGTGCGGATCGCTCCCTCAAAAAATCCCGGCCAGCGATCGGCCATTTCTGTGCCGGCCCAGTGAATCGGTCCGACGGGAGTAAAAAGAGCCTCGCCGAAACTTGTCCAGACTCCGGGGGGCATAAAAGCGGAATATGCGCCACCAGTCCAGGGATCCCCGGGCCAATCCACCTCATCGTAACTGATCGGGAAAAGGGCCTCTTGGCCGAAATAAATAGCTAAATCCGAGAGGACGGCGGCACGGCGCGCCGGACTACTCATGGAGCGCCAACGACTATAGCGATCGCCAACCACAAAGGTGGCGATTACCCCGACGCCGGTTTCGGGATCGGAACTATCAGCACAGAGTTCCAACCATTGACAATTCCCCTGAGCAACTCCCGCTAGTCCCTGTTTTCGCCAGAAAGGTTGCTCGTAGGAAATCAGGATTTTAGCGCAGCATCCCATCGGTACTCGTTGGGTTAGTTGTTCTCGCTGGGGTGGCAGCGGGGGATGATAAATAATGCGGCCGGCAAGATGGGGCGGCATGGCAATGATGGCAAATTTGGCGGTAAAAGTGTTCTGGCTGGTTTCTACGGTCACGCCGGCCGAGTCGTAATTAAGGCGAAAAACCGGTTCCCCCAGTCGAATTCGCTCTCCTAACTCCGCCGCGATCTTGTCGGGAATTTGTCCCGCTCCGCCATGGATCAGTTCGGCTTCTGGATGTTCGGCCTGAGGGGCGCAATTTTGTCCCCAAAGAACGTGCAGTAGTGAGACTTGGTTGGGTTCGGCCGGCCCGAGAAAACCCACTGCACGCGCCATATAAGCAAAATACCATTGACCAAAATCTGTGCTGGTGTTTTCTTCAATCCACTGGGCAAAAGTTTTACTGTCTAGTTTTTTGGTGTGATCGTTGCTTTGGGGATAACCTGAAGGTAGGGTTTTGGTTAGTTCTTGAAAACGCGCCCATGCTGACATCGCATCTTGCCATTCTTCCGTGCCGATATCGGGTACTTCTCCCTCGTGGAAACCTTGAAAAAAACCATTGAATTCATAGCGTTTGTTGTTGAACACTAGGACAGTTTTTCCCTGATTGGGAGAGGGAAAACGACGTATTTTATACTCGTCGAGGAGAGCTAAAAAACGCTCTTGGGTTGGACCCACCCACTGACCACCTCGATCGATCCACTGTCCGGAGGGGAGATATTGACCAGACATTCTGCCACCGTAACGATTTCGCGCTTCGATTACCAGAACTTGATGACCTCGCCTCTGGAGATTACGCGCGGCGATTAATCCTGCTAATCCCGCCCCGACAACGATACAATCATAGCTAGTCCACTGGAGATTTGTCATGATTTTAGCTCCACAGAATATTTTATAATTAACAATTATTATTCTCCCCGATTTTTCCCTCAGTTTCTCTATCCATTGGCTCTTTTGATTAAATTATCTGCTGCTATCAATGTTTGATCTTCTTAGCGATCGCTTAAGCCAACACCTAGAACAAATTGTCCGAGAAAGAAACCCTTTTTTCTCTAGTCAAGGACATTTTTATGTGCGAGAATACCTGCGGCAAGAGTTAGGCAATTGGGGAAAAGTTGAATCACATTTTTTCTCATTTCAGGGAAAAGTTTACGAAAATTTAATCTTGGATTTGCCTAACAACAGTCAAAAACCTCCGATTTTAATTGGCGCTCATTATGACACGGTGCCGGGGTCGCCGGGGGCTGACGATAACGCCACGGGATTAGCGGTATTATTAGAATTAGCGAGGTTTTTTGGGGAGAATCAGGCTAATTATCCAATTCGTTTAATTGCCTTCGATCTAGAAGAATACGGATTACTGGGGAGCATTGCCTACGCGGAAAAATTAAAACAAACTAAGCAGGATTTAAGGTTAATGTTATCCTTAGAAATGCTCGGTTACTGTGATAAAAATCCCCATTCTCAAAAATATCCAGCTTTTCTAGAATATTTTTACCCCAACACTGGGGATTTTATCGCTTTGATTGGCAATCTCAAAACCCGCAAGGATTTAAATTTTCTCAGTCGAGTCATGAGAGAAAATCAGACTCCCTGCGAATGGTTGCCGGTAATTTTTGGAGGTTATATCGTCCCCGATACTCGACGCAGCGATCATTCTCCTTTTTGGAGTCGCGGTTATTCGGCAATTATGGTGACAGATACGGCTAATATGCGTAATCCCTATTATCATAGTTATCGGGATACAATCGCTACTTTGGATTTAAATTTCCTAACACGAGTCTGTCAAGGTCTCTGTTTTGGATTGCAATCTTTACCGATGAGATAAAAGTTAGCGTTAGCGTAACGCACCAATCCCAGTTAGAAACCCAACATTATTGACGACATTGGTGTGGTTGGGTTTCGCTCAAGCGTCACTAATATTTGACAGACAAAAGTTATTATTGCTCAACCCAACCTACTGCTTAAGTCACTTGTCTTGGCAAAATTAAAGTCTATCCCGTGTTTTTCCATATCGATGTTGTTCTTTCGATCATCTCACTCAAACTGGATTTTTTGTACTTCACCGCCGAACAATTTTTAAAAATTCCCTTGGTGTAACGATCTCTGTTTTCCCATAGCGTTGCAGTATAAGCAAATCATTGTCACCAGTAATGAGATAGCGTGCTTCCCCACTGGTTGCCAGATTTAGGAATTTATTATCGTCTCGATCTCGGCAAATTTCAGTGTGGTCAGTAGGTCTAATCAGCAGCGAAATTTCCAAAATTCTTACTAGCAGTTGTCGGCGCTGCTCCAGTGTAATGTACCTCTCGAACTTTGGGAGAAGAAGTTTTGTGACCAACTCGCCTATGGTTGCGGGACTTTGCAGAATAATAAAGTTATTAATCGCGTATTCTACAGCCAAAGCTGGTGTTGTCGTACTGCTTAAGGCGAAGCTTATAAAGACGTTCGTATCGATAACAATGGGTTCACGATTCATCTACTAAAAGCTCTTCCAACTTCTCATCAGTCAATCCCTGACTCTTGGCATAAGCACGAATTTCATTCACCACTTCCATCAAGGCTTGGGTGGTTTCCTCCTGTTCGTTTCCCGTCATCTCATGATTCTCGATTGTGAAATCGACACACGCATGAGCGGACAAACCTAACTGCTCGATCGCTGTGGGGATTTCGCTAATTTTAACGTTTCGGATCGTTGCTTTCATCGAAAATTTTGGGTCTGAAACCCCGTCGTAGAACGACGGCTTTACTGTTAAATATTAGCACATTTACGAAATATATGCTAAAATGTGAGGTTTAGTGCGGTTGGGTTTCGCTTAAGCGTCGCTAATAGTAGTATCCTAACATCGGCAACAAATAAACCTCCGCAAACCATCTGTAACCATTGCTGGCGAACAGAATTTCGTTGGACGATCAGTAATGTGGTCAAAACAGTCATCGTAGGGCGTTGACATATTTTTTTCTCCGAATCACTCATAATCTCATTTTAACCGTTCAGGGGGCGGTTATCAAGCCGCCATTAGTTTTGTAATGGGGATTTATGTCCCGCTCCAAAAACTTTTCGTCTTAAGGCGAGGTTTTAGACCCGATTTTTTCGATAAAAGCAGACCACGGGGGAATTTTTCACAGCACTAAAGCTCTGGAAGAATTATCACTTTAAGCGGTGACATTTTCTGTTTCTACTGGTTGAATTTCCGGCATTTCTACTTTAATTAAACTCACTCTAGCACGATAAAGTAGTTTTTCCCCATGACGATAGCCCCGATAACGCACTAGAACGGGTGTACCGATTGCTGCTTGACCATCGATCAATTGATGGATTTGCGGATCATAACTCACATGATCACCGACACTGTCAATTGGTTGCACTCCCCAGCGCTCCAGTAACTGCATAATCGGTTTAACTAGGGAGAGGATTTTGACGGCTGCTAGGTCGGGATTTTTGCGGGCAACGGCCTCGGCCGTGGGCCATTGAACTAACCAAGATTCGATCGCTTCGATGCTTTGACGTTGAAATTCTGCGGCTAATTCTTCTTTTTGCTTGTCTAATTTTTGCTGTAAATTTTGATACTCTTGTTCGAGAATTTTTGATTCCCCTGAACGATCCTCTGTCCCCATCGTCGGGATTTGAAAATGAGCGAGAAGATCGCTAACTGGCAGCTGCAGCGCATTAGCTAATTTCACCAAAGATTCAGAGGATAATTTGGCGATTAAACCATGGCGAACTCTCTGCAATTGCCAAGAAGATAGACCCGATAACCGACTCAATTCTTCCAGATTTTTACAGCCAATTTCTGCCATTAACTGCTCTAATTTTTGCCGATGATATTTATATAAGGACTCATTCATGGGACTTCTCAGCTTAAGCGATGTGTTTAGCTAAAACGGATTTAGGGGCGCGACGAACTCGACAGAGAATTGTTTCTTTACCGAGACGCTGATGAGCGGCAAAGCGATGGCAACCGGAAAAACCGTAGTAGTTACCATCCACCTCCAAAACATCGATCGGTTCTCGTAATCCCTCCTCAGCGATCGATTGCATCAACTGATTAACTTTTTCGGGATCGGTTTGTCGCGGTAAAGGACGACGAATTTGGGACAGAGGAATGTTTTTAATTTCCATACTGTCTTTACTATAGCACATTTAGGCTAAACTGAAGATAAGTTGACTCGGTTGCTGATGCAGTGGTCTGTCTCGGTGCTGGCAGTTTTCTTGACACAGACAAGATTTTATCACCCAATCCTCTCCTTTTCTGACTATGACTATTCCTCCTATCAATGAAAAAATTATCCAGCAAAATAGCACCAATGCTTCCTATCAGCGCGGTCAATATTATTACGATAGCGGTGCAGTTATTTCTCTTTGGCAACGGGGGCAAAACCTGCAAGCTTTAGTGAGTGGTAGTGAGGTTAAACCCTATCGAGTTTCCATAGATTTTAACCAAGAAAACCTTGAAAATGTCTCCTGTTACTGTCCCTACGATTACGAAGGTTGGTGTAAGCATATTGTAGCGGTTTTATTAACCTGTTCTCGTCAACCAGAATTAATTATTAAAAAAGCCTCCCTAGAGGAGTTATTGACACCAATCGATGAAAGTAAATTAAGAAAATTACTTAATCATTTAGTGGCTAAACACCCAGAAATTATCGAGACAATTGATAAGTTTTTATTGCCAGCTACCCCAGTTAATAAAGCGGCAGGGAAGATAACTATTAATGTCAAAGCTTATCGTAATACTGTCCGTAATGAACTGCGGCAATCCCTGCGAGCGATCAAAGAAGATTACTACGAAGAAGATCCAATTTCTAATGAAATTTATGCCCTAGTGGATGAGTCCCAAGATTATTATCAAAAGGGAGAACCGGATAATGCGATCGCTATTTTAGAAGCAATTATTAGCGCCTGTATCGAGGAATGGGATAATTTAGAAGATTACGGTGCTGTCAATGATGATTTAAGTGCCAGAATCGATCGAGTTTTAACTGGGGCAATTTTAAGTAAAGAATTTAATCCCCAAGAAAAGCAAGATTTAAGGGAAAAAATCGAGCAATGGCAGCATGAATGGAGTGCCGATTTTGAGATGAGTTTAGCGGCCTTACAACAGGGATGGGACGATGCAGTTTTAGAGAAGATTTTACGGGGAGAATCGGCTAATTTTTCAGAAATGTGGTCAGATAATATCCCCGATTATGCCCAAACATTAACTTCTATTCGCTTAGAAATTTTCGAGAAACAGGAAAAAGATCAGGAGTATTTGAATCTAGCTTTAGCTTCAGGACAAGTGGTAGAATACCTAACTAAGTTAGTCTATCTTGCTCGCATTGATGAAGCGATGGCAGCATCAAAAAACATGATAACTAAAAACGATGAAGCCTTCTTTTTTGCCAAAGCTTTACGCGATGAATCCGCACCAGAATCCGCTCTCATAATTGCTCGAACTGGTCTAAATTTCCCAGGTAATTATTATTATCAATTAGCTCTCTGGACAAGTGAACTAGCGCAATCTTTAGGGGATATAGATATAGCTTTGGCTGCTAGAATTAAGGGCTCTTCGTTACCCTTTATGCTAAATCAACATACAAGATGCCAAGATAACATACTTCTAACCCAAAAATTCCGAAAGTTTCTAAAGCCATAGCCTCTCCGTTTTATTAGTTTAAGTTTATTGTTGATTCCCTCGACCACCCCATTCGTTGTCCTTCGCTCAAAATAACTAATGATTTCTCCAAACCAGTTTCGGATTGTTTGACAACTCTTGGTAAAAACACTGGAGGATTTTGCCAACCATTCCGAGATGGATAGCAGTCCCTCTGTCGGATTCTTTGAGGTTTCATAAATCGTTCTTAATTCTTCCTTTAATTCCTGCATCTTTTTCAAATTTGGGAATTTTTCTTTGATAGCTTCTAGTTTAATTTTTTGGGGTTCCGTTAAATCTTCTTCATTTTTTAACAGGCTATATTTACTTCGCTTTAAAACTTCTAGCTTCGCTTCTTTTTCCGCTTTCTGTTTTTTATTTTTCTGCGCTTCTACGGCTCTTTTTTCCGCTCTTCTCTGTTCGTCTAACTCTTGATTAATTTGTTTCATTACATGGAATCTATCGGCGACTACTTCGGCCGATGGCATCAATTCTTTCACCAAATTTTTATAAGGCAACCAAAGGTCTATGCTCACTTCTTCAATTTGCTCTAACACCTCTTTTCCCCAGCCCGTAAGCGTTTCTCTCAACTCTTCTTGTGTTCGCTTCTCTAGAATAGCTATTAGTTTTCCCGTATCTAAATTTACTAAAACCGCACAGTAATTTTTTTGTCCTTTGACTAGAGCGATTTCATCAATTCCTAGTCTTTTTAATTCCGATAGGTCTGGCTCTGTAATTTCTTCGGCGATGTCCTCTATCATTCTTTGAATCTCTTCTTCCGTTACGTCATTTATTCGACTAACATTTAAAATATCTCCTTCTTTTAATTGTTCGAGTATATTTGCGGCTAGTCTTTTCGTATAGGTTCGTTTCTTGGCGACAAAATCTAACTCTTCGCTAAAGGGTCTCTGACAATTATCGCACTTAAATTGACGACGATTAATTTGTAGGTATACTGGTTGACCTGAGATTGGTAAATCTTTGACTAAATGTCGATGATTTTGGTGGAGTTTATCGCTCTCTAACCCACAACGAGGACAGGTTGCTTTTTGATTTTTCGATTCGATTCGGCAAACTATACCGATATTTTCTAGGTGTAGATAGCCTTGAATACAGGTTCCTTTTAGGTTCAAAAATTTGTCAAGTATCATAAGTAAAATAATCTCGTTTTTGGCTATTATATCAAATCTTAACTCAATTGTCTATCTTTTGGTATTAACCTGTTTGTGCCTTAAGTCCTTCCCTGTATGGATTTCAGCTACTTTTGAGCGTAGGCGCTCTCATCGAATTTTATTTTAAGTTAATTATTTGCATAACAATTCCCGAAGAGCCGAATTAAGGCATTTCAAGACCAACCTTCCTTTTCCCATTACCAAAAAATTGAGTCTTTAGCGGGGGAAGATTGGCCCGATTTAAAATGGCTCTTCGGTAATTGTTATGCAATGGACGGGGGTTATAAGGGATGGAACCCTTATATAGAAAGGCATTTAGCGATTTTTGTCAATTATTTTTGATCTAGAGCGAACTAATCAATTAAGTCTCTTACCAGATAAGGATTTAGTCGATTTATGACCCCCTATCGAACCATACCAAGTAACGAAGAACCTTTAAAATTAGACTTGTTAGATTACTTGCGCGAGTTTAGCGGTGGACGTTCCCTAGAGGCTAAAATTGATATATTTCTCCACGAAAATTTAGTTAGAGATGCAATTAAAGTCGTTTCTGATAATTCCTATGTGCAGTCTCACCTAATTTGGCGGATAATGGATGCGGCTGCTACCGTCGATCCTAACTGGGTGATCGAGCGCGCGTGTCCTCCTGCGGAAAAGATACTCGACGAAAAAAAGGCTGATCGCTACGAAGAAGCGATTAAATGGCTAAAAAAAGCTCGTAATGCCTTTTATATGTCGGGAAGACGGGAAGAATGGCAAACTTATCGGGAAAGTTTAATTAAGGAACACGGACGCAAATCGAAATTTATGGGGTTATTTAAATATCAGGATTTACAATAATTTAAGCTCCTAGCCGTCAGTTATCGGCTAAAATAAGGCTGTTTTTAGCTTGTAGAGCGGGAATTGTCCTAATCTTAGACCTAGTGATATTTCGGGGCAAAGTAGAGTATAATGGAAGATTGGTCTAAACTTATCTCCAGACTACTTATACTGAATATTCATTGTCAAAAAATATGACTGAAACTATTCGCTTTTTGATGTGTTCTCCCGATCATTACGATGTGGATTATGTGATTAATCCCTGGATGGAGGGCAACATTCACAAATCTTCCCAGGAAAAAGCTAGGCAACAATGGCAGCAGCTTTATCATGTTCTCAAAGATCGGGCGCTCGTGGATTTAGTCCCACCAGAAAAAGGCTGGCCCGACATGGTTTTTACCGCTAATGCAGGTTTAGTTCTGGAAAAAATAGTCGTTCTCAGTCGCTTTTTACACAAAGAAAGACAGGGAGAAGAACCCTATTTTAAGCAGTGGTTTGAAGATAACGGTTTTACGGTTCACGAACTGCCCAAAGATTTACCCTTTGAAGGTGCAGGAGACGCATTATTAGATCGGGAAGGACGTTGGTTATGGGCAGGATATGGCTTCAGAACTGAGTTAGATTCCCACCCTTTAATCGCTAAATGGCTCGATATAGAGGTTTTATCCCTACGTTTAATCGATGAACGTTTCTATCACCTTGATACCTGTTTTTGTCCCCTTAGTGGCGGTTATCTCCTCTACTATCCCGATGCTTTTGATGCCTATTCTAATCGGTTAATTGAGTTAAAAATTCCCGAAGAAAAACGCATTATCGTTGAAGAAGCCGATGCGGTTAACTTTGCTTGTAATGCTGTGAATATCGGTCAAGTAATCGTCATGAATAAAATTAGTGACGATTTACAATATAAGTTAGTGTCAAAAGGGTTTGAAGTGGTACAAACTCCCCTGACGGAGTTCTTAAAAGCAGGAGGAGCCGCTAAATGTTTAACCCTGCGTACCACCGAACCCTTAATTCCAGACCATCACGCAAATGTCACCATTGAAAGTCGCATTCTCCAGCTAGAAGGTCATCTGCTCGACGCGGGAATTATGAATAAAGCTCTCGATGTTGTGGTGGGAAATGGGGGCAGCTTCAAGGTTTTAAACTTCACCTTAGGGATTGAGCGCCAAAGTACCTCCTCGGCCGAAGTGCGCGTTTCTGCACCCTCTCACGAGGTAATGGAGGAGATCATGGTACAATTGATCGACCTCGGTGCGGCCGCTCGTCCCCAAGAAATCTGTGATGTCAATACCGCAGTGGTGGCACAAGATGGGGTCGCTCCCGATGATTTTTATGTCAGCACCATCTATCCCACGGAAGTGCGGGTTAGCTGTGAATGGGTGCGGGTGGAAAATCAACGCATGGATGCAGCCATCGTCGTCACTGAAAGTCCGGAAGGCAAAACGGCAAAATGTACTCTGCTGCGGGATTTAAAAGCTGGCGATCGCGTTATGGTGGGAGTTGAGGGCATCCGTACTATCCGACAGGCGGAATCCAGGGAACAACGCAACAGCACCCAGGAATTTACCTTTATGGGTGCGGGGGTTTCCAGCGAGCGCCGAGTCGAGTTAACCGTGGAGCAGATTGCCTGGGAAATGCGTAAAATTCGCGACCAGGGCGGTAAAGTCGCAGTAACGGCAGGTCCGGTGGTCATTCACACTGGAGGAGCGCAACATCTCTCCCGTTTAATCCGCGATGGTTACGTTCACGCTTTACTGGGGGGAAATGCGATCGCAGTTCACGACATGGAACAGGCGATCATGGGTACTTCTTTAGGGGTAGATATGCAGAAAGGCATCCCCGTGCGCGGTGGCCATCGTCACCACCTCAAGATTATCAACCTCATCCGTCGCCACGGCAGCATCGCCAAAGCTGTATCGGCCGGGGTATTGACAAAAGGCGTAATGTATGAATGCGTCAAGAATAATGTCCCCTTCAGTTTGGCCGGTTCAATTCGCGATGATGGTCCGCTTCCGGATACGGAGATGGATTTAATTAAAGCACAGGAAGAATATTCCCGCTTGATTCAAGGTGCAGACATGATTCTCATGCTCTCTAGTATGCTCCATTCCATCGGTGTGGGCAATATGACACCGGCGGGGGTGAAAATGGTCTGTGTTGATATTAACCCGGCCGTGGTGACAAAATTAAGCGATCGAGGTTCCGTAGAATCCGTCGGTATTGTCACCGATGTGGGTTTATTCCTGAGTCTGTTAACCCAACAGTTGGATAAGTTAACCCGTCCCTTGGTAGAAACGGTTTAAAACCAATACTCTAAAACATACAACTTATGAGCTTTGGGGGTATTTAAACCCCCTTTTTTGGTTTCTGTAGTTAACCCCTATCTCTATAGGTGAGTTAGCAATGGGTAACTAGAATCCCACATTCCGCACCCTAGTCGTTGAAATCAAAAGTTGCTCTAGCCCTTGTATAGTAAGACTTTTAGCGATTACTAAGAATTATGAAGTGTCACACTCTAGTCAGCGATCGCCAGCTTAATGAGAGTTGATCTCAATAATTTGGTATCAGAGCTATCAGATTTTTAGGGCTAATTGTGCATCTGCTGGGCAAACAAATTAGCCTGTAATTCAGAGCCGGCAATCGTTTTGACGATTTAGATAAAATTTTCAATGTGACACTTTAGGGTGCGGAATGTGGGTAGAATAATAAAGGAGAACCATTGCCGAAAAACGAGAACGCTATGCCAGAAGAAACCATTTGGATTATCACCGCAGAAGATACCCCCGTCACCCCCGATAAAGATGCGAAAAGAGGTAATGATTCGGTAGTAGTGGCGTAGCTCTCTTGCTTACCTGGTATGAATTGTGTAAAATATTTATTAATAAAAATAATTGGCTCGAATCAGTCTTTAAACCTCTAGCTTGATCATGACTTTTCTGATAAATATCTTTTTCTGGCTCCTGTCTGGCTTACTGAAATATCAGTCTAGCACCGAACAAAGTACCCCCTTCACCTCCGTTCCCCTGTCCTAATTGTGGTTCTCACCATACGATCAAGAATGGTTCTATTCATAATGGAAAACCCAAACGTCAAGGTAAAGAATGTGGTCGTCAGTTGGTGATCAATCCCACTAATAAAACCGTCTCTGACGAAACCAAACAATTAATTGATAAACTCTTGCTCGAACGAATTTCCTGACGAGGAATTGCTAGAGTAACAGGGGTAAGTTGGTCATGGTTACAAAATTATGTCAACAATAAACTGGCGGCTGTCCCCCGTCAAATAAAGGTTTCGGACAAACCAAAAGGTAAATTGGTTAGAGAATGTGATGAAATGTGGTCTTTTGTTTTTTCTAAGACGATAAAGGTCTATATTTGGCGGTTAATTGATAGAAATACAAGGGAAATTATTGGTTGCTATGCGCGGAGATAGGAGTCGTCAATCAGCCAAAAAACTTTGGGCTAGTTTACCAGGTGTTTACCGACAATGTGCAGTTGCTTACACAGACTTTTGGGAGTCATATAAGACAGTAATTCCCAGTAAACGTCATCGACCAGTCGGGAAAGAAACTGGTCAAACTAATCCTATTGAAAGATTAAATAATACCTTTCGACAAAGGATTTCTCGGTTGGTGAGAGAGAGTCTATCTTTCTCTAAAAAAATGGAGAATCACGTTGGGGCTGTTTGGTATTTTATCCATGACTACAATGCACACCTGGCAAAGGATTAAGCCGCCATCACTACTACAGAATCACCACCGAGATGAAGATTGATTGAATGAACCAATCCTAGTCAATCACATAATCACATCAATCATAGTTAAGACCATTGGAAAAGAGGGTCTGTAGGCGCACGGATTTTCCATTATAAATATAGTATCATGTCAAGTCGCCTTTGTCAAGAGAAATTTTGACAACATCCAGATTTAGTAAAACCTAGTTAGACGGCCAAAATTTCCGCTTTAACTTCAAGCTAACAATCCGTCCTCACGCACCACCATCGACTGTGGTTGATGTAATCATCTGATGGACTGTGATTAGGGAGCTAGTTAAGAGTGGATTAGAGATGAAGATGGATTGAATGAACCAATCATAGTTAAGAGCGTTGGAAAAGAGGGTCTGTAGGCGCACGGATTTCCCATTATGAATATAATATCATGTCAAGTCGCCTTTGTCAAGAGAAATTTTGACAACATCCAGATTTAGTAAAATGTAGTTAGACGGCAGAAATTTCCGCTTTAACTTCAAGCTAACAATCCGTCCTAACCCACCACCATCGACTGTGGTTGATGTAATCATCTGATGGACTGTGATTAGGGAGCTAGTTAAGAGTGGATTAGAGATGAAGATTGATTGATTGAATGAACGAATCATAGTCAATCAAATAATCACATCAATCATAGTTAAGACCGTTGGAAAAGAGGGTTCGTAGGCGCACGGATTTCCCATTATGAATACAGTATCCTGTCAAGTCGCCTTTGTCAAGAGAAATTTTGACAACATCCAGATTTAGTCGTAACGCATCACCTATCATTGACTATGATTGAATTAACCACTGATAACTGATACTGATAACTGATGACTGATAAAGCTATGACACTCAAAGAACAACTTATTAAAGAAATTGAAACAACTCCCATTTCTCTGCTGCCGGAAATCCTGCATTTTGTCCAATCTATAAAAACAAAACATCCAGACGTTGACTTTATGGAATTTGCTGGTATGGCAGCAGATATAGAAAATACTATGCAAGAGATTGTCGAAGAAGCAGAAGCTAATCGTCAACTCGATTTAAGACGGATAAATGACTTATGAAACAAGCATTACTTGATACCAATATCCTCTCTTATTTTTTACGAGGCAATCCCGCAGTAATTGAACAATTCCGCATCTATCGACAACACTATACTTATATATCGTTTTCAATCTTTACCTATTACGAGATTAAAAGTGGTTTATTGTATAAAGATGCACGAAATCAACAACAACAATTTGAACGTCTTGTAGAAGTCAGTGAAGTAATTGGTTATGATCGTGAAATTAGTGATATAGCTACTCAAATATACGTTAATCTTAGAATAAAAGGACAACTAATTACCCCGATTGATTTGTTTATTGCTGCGACTGCTATTTATTGTGATTATACTCTGATTACAGCTAACATTAAGCATTTTCAAAATATTCCCAATCTTAGTTATGAAAATTGGTATCTCTCAATAATTTAGGACTATTGTACCATTCCCAAGACAGGTACACAGAAGCGGAACCATCTAGAAGCGATTAATATTTTCAGGGAAGGATTAGGGGAAAATCATCCCCATACTCAAACGATTATGGAGAATATAAAACTATGTTGTCGCAACTCTGGCAAGTAGAATTAAGATAGAGTTTGAATGCTTTGGAAAATAGGGTCTGTAGGCGCACGGATTTTGCATTATGTATATAGTATCATGTCAAGTCGCCTTTGTCAAGAGAAATTTTAACAACATCCACAAAAACGTTATTGTAGGGGTAATTCATGAATTACCCCTACACCTATTACCTAGTCCAGTAACGCATCACCTATCATCGACTATGATTGAATTAATCACTGATGACTACAATGATGGATAATTATAGGAGGATGCTGTCTGGAGTGTGATTAGGTGAGATTGTTAAATCCCTACAATAATTTTTATTATTTCATCATCAAAAAAAGGATTAATTATGATCAAAAAAATTAAAATCGCCGATGCTCAAACCGATTTACCAAGTCTCGTTAAATCGGTTACGGAAGATAACAAAATTTATGCCATTGAGAATCAGGAGGATTCTGTAATTTTGATTTCTCAAAAAAACTATGAAAGTTTACAAGAAACCATCGAATTACTCTCTATTCCCGATTTAAGAGAAAGCTTACAACTATCTCTACAGCAAATTAATGAAAATGAAACCTATTCTTTCGAGGAAGTCTTGGGAGACATTGATTAATGGTTTATGAAGTCAGATTTACCAAAGAAGCAAAAAAAGATGTTGATAAGCTAACCCCTAAACTTAAGAAAAAACTGAAGTCAATTATCCAAGATACCCTGAGTATTTCTCCCTATAGTGGTAAAAAATTAGTAGGAGATTTAACGGGTTTCTATTCAATTCGCTTAAGTTATCAAGATAGAATACTTTACACCATTAATGATGAACAGAAGTTAATCTATATTCATCGTACTAAAACCCATTATGGGCAATAAACTAGACCTTGAAAATTCTTGAAAACTAGGGTCTGCAAGCGCACGGATTTTCCATTATGAATATAGTATCATGTCAAGTCGCCTTTGTCAAGAGAAATTTTGACAAAATCCAGAAAAACGTAGCAGAAAGATTGGATTGCATCTTTTTCTGATCTGACAAAGCCAGATTTTTTGTACTATATTTAGCAAGGGGACATTAAGCTTCAATCAAGATGGGAATTACAGCAGACGAATAAATTCTTCTTGTGTCAGTTCAGCATCGCGCAAAATTTTTAAGAGTAATCCTTTCCCGACAGTTTTCTCCCGATGAACCGGTACGGTGACAACTCTTCCATCTTCATGTTTTAAGCGCAGATGACTTCCTTTTTGTCGGATAGATTGAAACCCGATTTTAGTTAAAGCTTTGATAACTTCATCACCGGTTAATATCGGTAATTTTGGCATCAGATAGACAGCTTTTCAATTCCAACAAACTCCGACACATCTTCAGGATTGTCATCTTCCAAGCAAAGTTCAATCACTTCCCTGATATTCTTCATCAATTCATCAATCGTTTCCCCTTGACTGTAACAACCCCGAAGTTGAGGAACTTCCCCAACATAATATCCATCCTTATCTCGTTCAATGACAACATAAAACTCTCTTTGATGGTTCATGGTTCTCAATCCCTAAAAAAATTATCGCTATCTAAGCTTTTATTGGCGATTATTGAGACTTGAAAATAGGGTTTGTAGGCGCACAGATTTTCCATTATGAATATAGTATCATGTCAAGAGGCTTTTGTCAAGAGAAATTTTGACAACATCCAGATTTAGTCCTCACGCATCACCTATCATCGACTATGATTGAATTAATCACTGATAACTGATAGCTGATAACTGATAACTGATAACTGATAACTGATAACTGATAACTGATAAGAGATTGTCGAAGAAGGGGTGAACATTCGGGGGATAACCTATGGTTGAAACCGTAGATTTCCTATCCGAATGTTGCGCCCCTACTTTTTCAGCATACCCTAATTAATCGGGCAATTTATACTGTTCCACAATCTTTTTAGCATATTCAGGAACATGAGCCGCTAATTTTTCAGGATAATTACGTTTAACATAAAGGTAATTACGGGTAAAGTGAGAATCGATAGAAAAGCGAGCATATTCTAAACCTTTAGGCCCGATTTTTTCAATTACTACTCCCATCATTTTTGCCGCCCACATCGGCAAGGTTACACCTTTATCATAGGCAGGAATGCTATTTTGTACCGCCTGTTTTCTATCACCACTAGACATGACATCTTGGGTATCTAATTGGTCTTTAACTAACTCTAACATTTCCTTACCCGTATCATTACGAACGACAATCCATTGCCAGCCAAAAGGTGCGCCCATATAGCCCACAACTAAATCGGCAAGGGAGTTAACGTAATCAAAACAAGTCATACAGGAAGGAGCAAAAACATCCTTTAATTTATTAGTCTTTAAGCCAAAAAAGGGAACCATTTCGATCGAGCCGTCTTCGTGTTTAAAGTGTACCCGAAAATCCTGCATAAATTCGTAATGAACCACGGTTTCTGGGGAACGACTGGTAGTTTCTAGAAACTTTTGCAGTCCTGAGCGGGTGACATTATCGACGCAGGGAGTTCCTAAGACATATAATTTTTCCAAGCCTAATTTTTTTTCTACTGCTCTTAGGGCTTGAATTTGACAACCAACTCCGATAACTAATAACCGTTTCATGCCCGATTTTTCAATTTCTTCTAGGACTGATAAATTGGGAGAAAGAGTCGGTTTATTAACTTTAGCGGCGAGAATTTCTTCGGTGGTACGGGCGAGAATCGGTTGCGGTTGAAAGCGATCCTCGGCGGTATTCTGCACACAAACCACCCCTTCTACTAAACCACGATCGAGCATTTCACAGGCAATTGTACTGACGATTCCTGTCCATTGCGCCCCGGGAATAGCTTGTTTTTTCTTGGCAGCCATCATCTCTTGATGAACACCAAAATAGAGATCATTTTCCTGATTTAAGTCGCGACTTTTGCCGTGTGCTTCTGCTTCTAAATCGGCGATTTGTTGATTGAGAAAAGCACAAGCTTCTTTAACGTAGTGAATATAATAAGTGTCACAAAGTCCGCACTCGCTACACAATTCTTTGGCAGGACGACGACTATTAGGCTTGAGGGCTTTGGCTTTTAGGTGTGGCGCAAGCGAGTTCATAATCTTAAAAGGCAACTAGGTCAAGGGTTTTTTTCTATCGATCGTTTACCTTACCGCATTCCATCACTTTGTTACCAATCTTTTTAAAGAAATGTAACGATTACCCGGAATAGGATCAGAGCAAAGCTTCTAAGGTGGCGACGACGGAAGCCGCTAAAGCTTCTAAATCATAACCACCTTCTAAGCCGAAAAGCAGCGGTTTATTGAGAGTTAAGAGGTATTTGGTTAAAATTCCATAATCTTGTGGGTGTAAACAAATTCCCGCCAGAGGATCCGCTTGATTGGCATCATATCCAGCACTAACAATCACTAAATCCGGTTGAAAATTTTTCAGAAAAGGTATGACTTGCCCCTCAAAATGTTCTTGATAATCTTTAATCGTACTTCCCGCCGATAAGGGAATATTTAAAACATTATTAAACTCACCTGTTTCTCTCGCTTCTCCCGTGCCGGGATAAAAGGGGAATTGATGGAGGGAACAATAGGCAATCTGGGGATGATTTTCGACTATATCCTGGGTGCCATTGCCGTGATGTACGTCCCAATCGAGAATCGCTACTTTTTGCACTCTTTTGTTTTCTAAAGCATAATAGGCGGCAATAGCAGCATTAGAAAACAGACAGAAACCCATGCCATAATTAGAAGTGGCATGATGTCCTGGTGGACGGGCTAAAATAAAGGCAGGATCGCCAGTAGATAAGACTCGATCGACTCCATCTAACCAGCCACTAACCGCTAGTAACGCCACATCGTAACTACGCGCAGAAACGGGAGTATCTGCATCCAATCTTCCCCCACCCTGTTGACAAATTCGCCGCAATATATCAACATAATTTTGATTATGAACTTGTTTGATCAAAGGGAGTACTTCGTCACGAATTTCGAGCGGTGTCGGTAAATGCCATGTTAATTTTGACTGCCATTCTGTTTGTTTTAAAGCTCCGACAATTGCCGTTAAACGCGCCGCTTTTTCGGGATGGTAAATACCTGTATCGTGATCGAGAAATTCATCGGAATAGATAATCGAGATCATAATCAAATTACTGCTTAACTCGTTGATTTTTGAGCAACCCAATGGTTTTAATCTACCAGAAAAGCAGCGGCTTGAGCGGCTATAGTGAAAAAACTTTACTGATTGGGTCACTTTTGCCAGATGATGCAATTATCTTTCCCCAAAGTGACAGGAGGCAAAAATGCTGACAAATTTTCGGAAATTTCAGCTAGAAGTTAATGGCATTACTATCAATGGTGTCAAAGGTGGGCGCGGTTTTCCGCTGCTTTTGCTCCATGGTTATCCCCAAACCCATCAAATGTGGCATAAAATCGTCCCCCGATTAGGGGCTAATTTTACGGTTATCGCCACGGATCTGCGCGGCTACGGGGATAGCGATAAACCCTTACCCCTAGAGGATTCTAGCAATTATTGCAAGCGAGTCATGGCCCTCGATCAGGTGTTGCTGATGGAAAAATTGGGTTATCAGGAGTTTTATCTAATCGGCCACGATCGAGGGGCGCGAGTTTCCCACCGTCTCGCCCTTGATTTTCCCGAAAAGGTAAAAAAACTCGTTTTACTCGATATAGCCCCGACGCTGGCGATGTACGAGGCGACTGATAAAACTTTTGCCACTGCCTACTATCATTGGTTTTTCTTGATTCAGCCTTCCCCTTTTCCCGAAACCCTGATCGCCGCTAATCCCGATTATTATCTTCAACATTGCTTGCAAAGTTGGGGGCGAGATTTTAGCGCTTTTACAGAGGAAGCTTTGGGGGAATATCAGCGTTGTTTTCGAGATTTAAGGACAATAACCGCCACTTGTGCCGATTATCGGGCCGCCGCTACCATCGATTTAGAGCATGATCGTCAGGATTTAGACCGGAAAATTTCCTCTCCCCTCTTGGTTCTTTGGGGAGAAAAAGGTTTCATTGCACGTCAATACGATGTGATCGCTCTTTGGCAGCAGCGAGCTAATCAAGTCACTGGACAGGCGATCGCCAGCGGTCATTTTTTACCGGAAGAAGCACCGGAAGAGACGGGACAGGCGATCGAGGATTTTCTTCGCTAAGTAAAGAGATTGACGGCAGAATTCTCTGAGTTAGGAGTCAGATTTTTCAATCAATTACTGGTCAAATATTATTATGCAAATGCTAAAATATTCTCTGATCGTCCCCATCTATAACGAGGAAGAAACTATTGCCGAACTGTATCGCCGGGTGAGTGCCATCATGAATAATTTAGATGGGGCGGTAGAATTAATCCTAGTAAATGATGGTAGTAAAGATAGTTCCTTAAAACGGCTGCGAGAACTGCACAAAGCTGATTCACGAGTGTGTTATATCAGTTTCGCCCGCAATTTTGGTCATCAAGCGGCGGTAACTGCTGGACTTAATTTTTGCCGAGGACAAGTAATTATTGTTTTAGATGCCGACCTGCAAGATCCGCCCGAATTAATTCCCCAGATGATTGAAAAATGGCAAGAGGGGTATCAAGTAGTTTATGCCCAAAGAACCAAAAGAAAACAAGAAAGTTGGTTTAAAAAACTGACGGCCTATCTCTTTTATCGTTTGCTTAAAAGACTAGCAGATGTGGATATTCCCGCCGATACAGGAGACTTTTGTTTAATGGATCGTCAGGTAGTAGATCTATTAAATTCTCTCCCAGAAAGAAATCGTTATATTCGTGGGTTGCGCGCTTGGATTGGCTTTCCACAAACTGCGGTTAAATTTGAGCGGGATGCGCGCTTTGCCGGGGAAGTAAAATATACCTTTAGCAAATCATTATCTTTAGCTATTAATAGCCTAGTATCTTTTTCCCGTGTCCCCTTACGTTTTGCCACCTATCTAGGATTATTTTCTGCCCTGATATCTTTGATTATGGCTCTGTTAGTATTATATTGGCGTTTACAGCAACCGGACTCACCGATCACGGGTTTTGCCACGATTATGATCGCTATATTTTTTCTGGGTTCTGTGCAGCTAATTAGCATCGGAATACTAGGAGAATATATCGGCAGAATTTACGAGGAAGTTAAAGGCAGACCCACCTACACAATTACTGAGTTAGCTGGCTTACAAATTTCTTGATTATTGTCAGTAGGAATCGCTAATTTTTTGCTGTTTTGCCCATCTAGATAAAACTTGATCCTCCCTAGCGATCGCTATTCATGCGGCCTTGGCGGAGAGTTTTTGGGTCTTGGAGAATCTCTGGACAATAACGATCGAGCATTCTTGGCCAGCGACGGACAGGCTCACAATCCCCGGTGACAGAGACAAGACGACCAAAAACGGAATTTTTTAGCCCAGTTTCACAGAGACGAAATTTCGCCTCTGTTAGCCAGACTGATAGCTGATTGGAATCGCTAATAATTTTCTCGAGGATTTGTGGTCGGAGAATTTTCTTGGTAGGAAAAGCTGCTACCAAACTCGAATTCCTGTCCGTAGGCTTCCTCTCCGTGTTCAGGAACATCTAACCCTTCTGCTTCCGTATTCGGTTTAACCCGCAGCTCCATAAATAGACTGAGAACTTTCAGGATAACAAAAGTACCCACGGCAGCAAAGATATAAGTAGCGGCAACGCCAACAAATTGCGTCCACAGTAACCCCGGATTCCCAAAAAATAAACCATCATTTCCGACTGGATTAACTGCTTTTGTGGCAAAAAGCCCCGTAAGCAGCGCCCCTATTGTCCCGCCGACACCATGGACAGGATAGGTATCCAAAGAATCATCAAAGCGCAATTTTGCCCGCAGACTAACCGCAAAAAAACAGCTAAGGGCAGTGATCGAACCAATGAGAATCGCCCCGATCGGCAGCACATAACCGGCAGCGGGAGTAATACCCACTAATCCCCCTAAAAATCCACTAGCAATACCGATCGCCGTCGGTTTACCCCGTAAAATCCATTCTATAAGCATCCATGTCAAACCACCAGCCGAAGCGGCGATCGTGGTATTAACAAAAGCTGTGGCTGCCAGCGAACTAGAAGAAAGCGCGCTACCCCCATTAAAACCAAACCAACCAAACCAGAGTAAACCGATACCTAGGAGAACAAACGGCACATTATGGGGTGCATAGGTTTGGACACCAAAACTACGCCGCGGACCGATCATCCAGGCGGCCACCAGTGCGGAAATCCCGGAACTAATGTGAACAACGGTTCCACCAGCGAAATCCAGCGCCCCAGTGGCTGCCAACCAACCCTTACCCCAAACCCAGTGAGCTAGGGGAGAATAGATCAAGGTGGACCAAAGCAGTAAAAACCAAAAATAGGCTTTAAAGTTAACCCGTTCCACAATCGCACCCGAAATTAAAGCCGGGGTGATGATCGCAAACATCATCTGATAGACCATAAACACTTGATGGGGAACGGTGGGTGCATAACCGATATTGTCAGGTGCGGCGGCGGTGACACCGTTGAGAAAAATCCAATCTAGTCCCCCGATAAAAGCTTCAATTCCCTCGCCAAAACCACTTTTACCCGGGGTGACATCGAAAGCGAGACTATAACCCCAAAGCACCCAAGTTACACCGATGACACCCATGGCCACCAAACTCATCATCATGGTGTTGAGGACGTTACGCGAACGCACTAAACCCCCATAAAAAAAAGCCAGTCCGGGGGTCATTAATAAAACTAAAGCCGACGAGATCAGCATCCAAGCGGTATCTCCAGCACTAATCGGATTGGGGGGAGCGGCGGCGATGGTTTCCGCAAACACCGGGGCAACTCCGAAATTGAATCCTAGTCCCAGCAAAAGTATGGTTATTCCTACGATCTTTTTCATTGACGGTTGGTGGTTAGTAGCAAGATTAATTTTTTCTGTCTGGAAAGAGATAAAAACCGAAAGAGAAAAGGTTTAGAAGGCAATTATAGCCACCGATCGCATCGGGGCGAGGCCTTCTTCCTTTTCTCTTTAACTTTGTCGGGGATAGATTAATCTATCTTTACAAGGTTTAACCTAACGAGTGCTAGGCGTTTCCATGTCAACACTGGAAGCATAATGGCCACCAGCAACGATATCGGACTCCTTGACGAAACCGCTATAGGCTTCCATTCCGTGTTCACCCACATCCAGACCTTCCATTTCTTCTTCGGGAGTAACACGAATACCGAGGGTAGCCTTGAGGATTCTCCAAACAATACCACTAACAATCACGGTAAATGCCCCTACTGCCACAATCCCGATAATTTGGTTAATAAACAGTTGGAATTGACCGGTGATTAAACCCGCATCTTTGTTGAAGATACCGACGGCTAAAGTTCCCAACACACCACAGACGAGGTGAACGGAAGTGGCACCCACGGGGTCATCAATTTTCAGGTTATCGAAGAAAGACACCGAGTAAACCACGACTACACCGGCAATTAAACCGATGATTGCCGCCGACCAATAGGATACACCATCACAACCGGCAGTAACGGCTACTAAACCGGCGAGAATACCGTTAATAATCATCGAAAGGTCGGGTTTACCATCTTTCGCCCAAGCGGTAAAGGTAGCGGCAATGCCACCCGCAGCCCCGGCGAGGTTAGTGGTGACAGCGATATAGGGTACAGTTTCATTAACCGCTAAAGCAGAACCGGGGTTAAAACCGAACCAGCCAATCCAGAGAATTAAACAACCCAGGGTCGCAATACTCATGTTATGGCCGGGTAAGGCACTGGTGCGACCGTTGATGTATTTACCCATTCTCGGCCCGAGAATTGCCGCCCCGGTTAAAGCAGACCAACCACCCACCGAGTGAACCACCGTCGAACCGGCGAAGTCTTTAAAACCAAGGTCAGCTAACCAACCGCCACCCCAAACCCAGTGACCGGTGATCGGGTACATGATACCGACGATAATTAAGCTAAAAACGAGGAAATCGACGAATTTAATCCGTTCTGCCACGGCCCCAGATACAATGGTTGCCGCCGTTCCCGCGAAAGCGACTTGGAACAGGAAGAACACCGAAGTGGGCAAATATTTCGGCATGGCGTAGGTGGCAGGATCGCTACTGCTAAGGAACCAACCTCCTGTACCGAAAAATTCGTTACTGACAGACCCAAACATCAGGGAGAAACCGATCGCCCAAAATGATATGGTGGAGAGGGCGAAAACGATCAGGTTTTTGGCGAGAACGTTAACGGCATTTTTCTGGCGACAGAATCCCGTTTCTAGCATCGCAAAACCCGCGTTCATAAAGATCACGAGGATGGCGGCAATTAAAACCCAGATTGTATTGAGGGCGTTTTGGACATCTTCGGGGGTTAGGGGTTTCGCATCCTGGGCCTGTGCGGCCGCGTTCCAAACCACAAAAATAATCGCAGACAAGGGAACACAGGCTAACCAGACAGGGTTAATTTTCGGTAACAAACCGACAAGTTCCCCGGATTTTCGAGCAATTCGTTTCATCGTTAATTCGTTTACTTTGTTGAGTTAGTAGGTCGATTCATTACTATTGAAAATAATTACCGAGCAATTATGTCCGTTCAACCTCTAAATTCTAGGAACAGAGGTCAATCATTTCAGAAGACCAAACACCTAGGGATTTATCTTGATGTGTGAGTAGTCAATGTTTTTCGATCTTTGTTTTTTTGATCTGAGATTTCTGTATTCGTTGATACATTTCATGTTAAAATAATAGTATTAGAGAAGTAATCAATAATTCAGTTATCAGCTTTTTAGCTATCGGTCGTCAGTATTCAGGAGTCAGTATTCAGGAGTCAGTATTCAGGAGTCAGTATTCAGGAGATTATTTTTATTTATTTTCCCCATCTCCCCCCGCAACGCGCACGAAGTGGTCTCCCCCATCTCCCCCATCTCCCCCACCTCCCCATCTCCCAACTCCCAACTCCCATTCCCCTCATTTGGAGAAATAAACCATGGACCGGGCAACAGAATTCGATCGCACAATGATGCAAAGATGTCTAACCCTTGCTAGGCAAGCCTTGGGGCGGACTTCTCCTAATCCTTTGGTGGGTGCTGTGATCGTTCAAGAGGGGACAATTATCGGCGAAGGTTTTCACCCAGGGGCCGGACAACCCCATGCAGAAGTTTTCGCCCTGAGACAGGCAGCAGAAAAAGCTCGTGGTGCCACTTTATACGTCAATCTTGAACCCTGTAACCACTATGGACGTACTCCACCCTGTAGCGAGGCAATTGTGCAAGCAGGCATTAAAAAAGTGGTGGTAGGGATGATCGATCCTAATCCCCTGGTGGCGGGGAAAGGTATTCAAAGATTAGAATCGGCAGGCATCGAGACGCTGGTGGGAGTGGAGGAGTCCGAATGTCTTCAACTCAATCAGGGTTTTATCCATCGCATCACCGCTAAAAAACCCTTCGGTATCCTCAAATATGCCATGACTCTCGATGGCAAAATTGCCGCTACTAGCGGTCATAGCACATGGATTACTAGCCCCGCTTCTCGCCAAATAGTCCATCAACTGCGATCGGCCTGTGATGCGATTATCGTCGGCGGTAGCACTGTCCGTCAAGATAATCCCCACCTAACCACTCACGGCCTCTCCGATCATAATCCCCTGCGCGTGGTCATGACTCGATCGCTCGATTTACCCTCCTCCGCCCATCTTTGGGATACCAGTCAATTTCCCACGCTTCTTTACACACAAATTGATTCTAATGTCAAGCTTCAGCAACAATTATTAACAAAAGGCGTGGAAGTGATCGAACTCACCGAGGTGACACCCACTTTAGTGATGGAAAATCTTTATCAGAGGGGATTTTGTCAGGTTTTGTGGGAGTGCGGCGGCGGTTTAAGTGCAGCGGCGATCGCTGAGGGCATGGTACAAAAAATTATCGCTTTTATTGCGCCCAAAATCATCGGGGGAATCCAGGCACCCACGGCAGTGGGTGATTTAGGTTTCCAGTTAATGAGCCAAGCTTTACAGTTAAAAAATGTCACGGTTAATTATCTCAATCCCGATATTTTGATCGAGGGATATCTGCAAAGTGAACAGTAGAGCTACTGCAATTCCCCCTCAATCAGCAAATCTCAACCAACCGCTTGCAAAAGTCACAAAGTCATCAATAACCCCGATAATCTGGCAATTAACCCCGATTTTTGCGATCAAGTTCTAGAAATCGCCCCGCTGCCGTTAAATGCCTTTATCGGTACGGTTATCCCCCTAGAAGAAGTTGGGCAATCGCTCTGTGATCAATGGTGCCATTATCGAGCAAAATAAAAAAGTTAGAATAGTCAAACCCTTAGTGATTGAACGTATGACGGTACTCGAAAAAGGTAATATCACGATTCATACCGAGAATATCTTCCCTATTATCAAAAAATCTCTCTACACTGACCATGAAATTTTTCTACGGGAATTGATATCTAATAGTGTTGATGCCATCTCGAAATTAAAAATGGCTTCTTTAGCAGGAGAAGCAAGAGGAGAAGTCCCCGAACCAGAAATTAATCTCGCCATCGATAAAGAAAATCGTACCCTATCAATTACCGATAATGGCATCGGGATGACGGGGGAAGAAATCAAGAAATATATTAACCAAGTTGCCTTTTCCAGTGCGGAAGAATTTATCAATAAATACCAAAAATCAGCCAACGATTTAATCGGTCATTTTGGCCTAGGTTTCTATTCGGCTTTTATGGTGGCTAAAAAGGTAGAGATTGATACTCTTTCCTATCAAGAAGGTGCTACCCCTGTCCATTGGTCTTGTGATGGTTCTCCAGAGTTTGAATTAACCGATTCTTCCCGCAGCCAAATCGGCACGACTATTACCCTAACTTTGATGGATGAGGAAGGGGAATATTTAGAACCTGCCCGCATTCGCCAGTTAGTCAAAACCTACTCAGATTTTATGCTCGTTCCCATTAAAATTGATGGGGAAGTGATTAATCAACAACGGGCTTTATGGAAAGAATCTCCTCAAAATCTGACTAAAGAAGACTACCTAGAATTCTATCGTTATCTCTATCCTTTCCAAGAAGAACCTTTACTCTGGGTACATCTGAATACCGATTATCCTTTCTTGCTCAATGGCATTCTTTATTTTCCCAAACTAAGACCGGATGTGGATGTCTCAAAAGGACAATTAAAGTTATTCTGTAATCAGGTTTTTGTCAGCGATCATTGCGAGGAAATTATTCCCGATTTCCTGATGCCCTTGCGAGGAGTTATCGACAGTCCAGATATTCCTTTAAATGTGTCTCGAAGTGCTTTAACCAAAGATCGCACCGTTCGCCGTATTGCCGATTTTATTGCCAAAAAAATTGCTGATCGCCTCAAATCTCTATACAATGAAGACGCAAAAGAATATATTCGTTGTTGGGGAGATGTGGGAACCTTTATTAAATTTGGTTCCTTGAAAGAGGATAAATTTAAACAGCAGGTAGAAGATATTTTAATCTATCGGACTACCTACAAACCCCTAGAAACCCCAGTACAAGTGGCAGTGCAAACCGCCGAAGGTGACGCATGGCAAGAAGCAACGGCGAAAACTCCCCTAGAAGCGATCGAACAGGAAGGTTATACTACTCTCAAAGCCTACCTAGAACGCCATAAAGAACGCCACGAAAATCGAGTTTTTTACTGTACCGATCCTCGTAGTCAATCCACCTACGTTGAACTCTACAAAAATCAAGGTTTAGAAATCCTTTTCTTTGATTCTTTCATCGATACTAATTACTTTATTCCTTTCCTAGAAAGAGAATACTCCGATGTGAAATTCACCCGGGTTGATTCTGAATTAGACTCGACGCTGCTCGAACAGGATCAAGCTAGTGAAATTATCGATCCCGGTAGTAATAAAACCCGGGCTGAATTGATCAAAGAAATCTTCGCCAAAGCCCTCGATAATTCCCGCATCAATATCAAAACTGAAGCCTTGAAATCCGATGATCCCCAAGCTACTCCCCCGGCAATTGTCTTACTTCCAGAAGCGATGCGACGCTTACAGGAAATGACGGCAATGATGCAACAAAAAGCCATGGCTTTCCCCGAAGAACATATTCTGATGATTAATACTAATCATCCCCTAATTCAACAGATTATCCAGATTAGTCAGGGAAGTATTGTTACCGGTAGCGGCGAATCTCCATCGGCGCAATTAGCGAAAATGCTCTGTCAGCACGTTTATGATTTAGCTTTAATCGCTCAAAAAGGATTTGATGCCGAGGGAATGCAAGCTTTTGTGGAACGTTCCAATCGCGTTCTGACTAAGCTAACCGAAAAGATTTAATCTATTGCCAAACTTTAGCTGTTTCGATATGCTGAGAGTGTGTTAGTTCACACTCTTTTTTTAACCTGATCAATATGATCTAGCGATAAGCTATCTTGCCGCCGTCAGCCTTGAATCAGTTATCAGTTATCAGTTATCAGTTATCAGATGTAAGTTTTCAGTTCACTTATACTGTTTACTGTTTACTGTTTACTGTTTACTGATAAGTAGGGAGGCACAATTATTTGTAGGATGGGTTAGCGGTAGCGTAACATGAGCGGGCGTTGGGTTTCATGCTTCAACCCAACCTACGTTCGGTTTACTGATAACTGTTTACTGTTTACTGATAACTGAAAAATGCGCTTACCCACCCTCAAATATGAGCGAGGAACCTTAATTCTCCATCCACCACCAAAGGGGAAAAAATGGCTAGATTTTGCCACTTGGGATGATCGTATTGAAAGATTTCGCATTTTGGCCATTCATTATCGTCCTCTCGTGGAAACTCTACAGGAGGAGGGCATTAACTTCCAAGATGAAGCAAAAGCTTTCAACAATTTAGAATTAATTGCCAGTTTTGAACGGGAACCCTACCCCCACCAAACGGAAGCGTTAATCGCTTGGAAAAAATCCCAGAGAAGGGGTGTCATTGTCCTTCCCACCGCTGCCGGCAAAACCTATCTTGCCCAATTAGCTCTACAATCGACTCCCCGCAGTACCTTAATTATCGTGCCGACTATTGATTTAATGCACCAATGGTATGCCCAGATGTTGGCGGCTTTTCCCGATGCCGAGGTGGGATTATTAGGGGGAGGTTCTAAGGATAATAGTGCTATTTTAATCGCCACCTATCAAAGTGCGGCAATTTATTCAGAAACTCTTGGCAATCGTTACGCTTTTTTGATTTTTGATGAATGTCATCATTTACCATCGGATTTCTTTCGGAAAATAGCGGAAGATTCGATCGCACCCTATCGTTTAGGCTTAACAGCAACACCGGATCGCGGTGATGGTAGTCATCAGGATTTAGATTATCTTATTGGTGCAATTGTTTATCAAAAAAGTCCCCAAGACTTGTCAGGAAAAGCCCTAGCGGATCATGAAATAATTCAAATTAAAGTGAAACTATCTGCCAAAGAACAGGAAAAATATCAAGAAGCAATTAAAATTCGCAATGATTTTTTAAGAAGAAATAATCTCAGTTTGTCCGGTTTAGATGGTTGGCAAAATTTTGTCATGATTAGTGCCAGAAGTAGCGAAGGGCGCCGGGCCATGTTGGCCCACCGGGAGTCGAAGGAAATATCCTCCGGAACCCAGGGAAAATTGCGGGTTTTAGCCGAGTTAATCTGTGAACACCATCCGGAACCAATTTTAATTTTTACCAACGATAATGCCACAGTTTACCGCATTTCCGAGAGCTTTTTAATACCTGCCATAACCCATCAAACTCCCGTGAAAGAACGCCATGAAATCCTGACCCGTTTTCGTCAGGGAGAATACAAAATTCTGGTGACTTCCCATGTTCTTAATGAAGGGGTTGATGTGCCGGAAGCGCGCATCGCGATTATTTTATCGGGAACCGGTTCCACCAGGGAATATATTCAGCGTTTAGGACGGGTGTTAAGAAAAGGGCAACAAGAGGATAAACGGGCGATTTTGTATGAAGTGATAGCCGAAAATACCACGGAGGAAAAAACCTCCCAACGACGACGGGGAGAGCAGAAAAATAAAACTAGCTATAAAACCGGTAATCGACAATTGGAATTATTGCCTTCTCCTCCAAAAAAATCTTTTTCTTTCCCGAAAGCTGCCGAATCTTCTACTCCTTGGGTCAGTTCTCCAGAGTCAGAGGAAGAATAGAAAATTTCTCTGGGGGATTTTCCTCTATAATAAAGGTAAAAAATCTGGATTGATACCCCTATGACCGAACTTGCTCAACAAAAATGTCAACCTTATCAATCGGGTTCTTCTCCTATCACTGCCGAGGAAATTACCGCTTTACAGGCTAAAATTCCCGATTGGAATCTCTTAGAATACGAGGGTATTCCCCGTCTGCAAAAACTCTATAAATTTGCCAATTTTCAAGGGGCAATCGCCTTTACTAATGCCGTGGGAGAAGCGGCGGAAAAAGAAGGCCATCACCCCGCTTTATTGACAGAATGGGGTAAAGTTACCGTTTCTTGGTGGACCCATGACGTGGGGGGATTACATCAAAATGATTTCATCATGGCTGCCCGTACCGATGATATTTATCGCCAACAAAATGCTTAATCGTAGGCGCGAATCATCGCTTGGGTTCCCTGTTTAATTCCCTTGCCTTCGTCCAATTCCGCTACTACTTTAAATAGAGTTTCCGCTAAATCTGTCCCGGGCAGAATTTCCCCGGCTGTCTGGGCAGTTTCTTTGACTAATCGCAAATCTTTTAAAATATGTTCAATCATAAAAGCTGGCTGTAAATCTTGGGCGAGGATTTTTGGTCCCAAATTTTCTAAAGCCCAAGAACCCGCCGCCCCCGTTTTACAGACTTCTATGACTAAATTGGGGTCTAATCCTTGAATTTTTGCCATTTTTAGAGCCTCACACAGCGCCACCATGTGAACCGCCCCCAAGACTTGATTACAGAGTTTTACCGCTTGTCCGTTGCCGATTTCGCCACACCAGCGAATAGTTTTGCCCATGGCTTGAAAACAGGGCAGACAAGTCTGAAAATCCGCTTCTTTCCCTCCCACCATAATAGTTAAAGTGCCGTTTTTCGCCCCAATATCGCCCCCAGAGACGGGAGCATCGAGAAAACGGAGATTATTTTCCTCTAGCTTTTTACCAATCATCCTAGCGGCTTGAGAGCCAATGGTACTCATATCCACCACCAGAGTTCCCACCGCTGCCGATTCCATGACACCCCCCGGTCCTAAAATTACCGCTTCCACGTCAGGCACATCCCCGACGCAGGTAAAGACAATCTCGGCATCCCTGACGGCGGCGGCGATACTAGAACGAATGTTCGCACCAGCTGCCCCGGCAATGGTTATCCCCGGCCCCTCTGGGGTACGATTCCAAGCATTGACAGCAAAACCTCGACGGACAAGATTAACCGTCATCGGCGCTCCCATCACTCCTAATCCTAAAAAGGCAATTTTTTGACTCATAATTTTGGTAATCAAGGGAACAGGGTGTGGGGAAGTGGGGAAGTGGGGAAGTGGGGAAGTGGGGAAGTGGGGAAGTGGGGAAGTGGGGAAGTGGGGTGTATTTTCAGTGAACAGTAATCAGTAAACAGTGAACTGATAACTGATAACTGATAACTGATAACTGATAACTGATAACTGATAACTGTTTTAGGATTCTACCATTTGCAGAAATTGGGCTTCTGAAAGGGTTTTTATGCCTAATTTTTGAGCCTTTTTGAGTTTCTCACCGGGGGCTTTACCGAGGAGAATATAATCAGTGTTCGCACTGGGGGAACTGGTAACAGTACCACCGACATTAATAATCAATGATTTCGCTTTCTCGCGACTGATTTTGCTGAAGGTTCCTAGTATAACTACGCTTTTTCCCCTTAGGGTATTTTCGGCGGATTCTTGACTCGTTTGGACTATCTCCGCTGCGGGTTGCACTTCTAAACTCGTATCGGCAACCAGGATTTTTTCTGCTGCTACTACCGGAGTTTCCTCGGCAATCACCGGGGTGGTTTCCGGCTCTTCTACTACAGGAGTTTCACTAATAATTGCTTCTGGTTCATTAGTAATAATGGGAGCAGTTTGTCGAGAGAAATCGTCTCTTTCTTGTTGTAGGTTTTGAATTTTAACCACTAAAGCGGCGATTTCTTTTTGCTTAGTTGCTAACTCACCCTCAAACTTAATTTTTTCCTTATCTAAAGCTTTAGCTACCGTTTTTTGGGCTTCTAAATCTTGAGTTAGTTGGCGATTTTGTTGGCTTAATTCCTCGATATGACGGGAAGTTGTGGTTTCTAATTGGTCTTTTTCGGAACTTAACTGGTGTAGTTGAATCTCTAAATTAGAAATGTTTTCCCGATAGGTTTCTAGCTGTTGCGGTAACTGGGTTAATTCCTGTAATTGCCCTTCTAAATTAGCAATTGTTGCCTGAGAATCAGCCAATTGTTGCGGTAACTGGGTTAATTCCTGTAATTGCCCTTCTAAATCAGCAATTTTTGCCTGAGAATCAGCCAATTGTTGCGGTAACTGGGTTAATTCCTGTAATTGCCCTTCTAAATTAGCAATTGTTGCCTGAGAATCGGCCAATTGTTGCGGTAACTGGGTTAATTCCTGTAATTGCCCTTCTAAATTAGCAATTTTTTCGGCAGCAGTGCTTAATTCTGCCGATAATTCCCCTTTCTGGGCCGCTAAAGCTTGTAACTCCAGTTTAGCTGCTTCGAGATGAGCACCGAGACTGTCCTTTTCGGCGGTTATGGCTGTCACTTGAGCGACGGTTTCTTGGAGTTTTATAGTTAAATTGTCGCATTCTTGGCCTAAAGAGAGCGATCGAGTTTGACTTGCGGCTAAATCTTCGCTGAGAGACTTTTTTTCCTGTTCTAACCCGGTAATTTGACCCTGTAAGCTGGCTATTTCTTGCTGTCCTCGCTCATAATGTTCTGTTTGGTGAGCCAGATTCTGTTCTAAGGTTTGAATTTGACCTTGCAAGCTGGGAATTTGAGCGGCTAAATCGCTTAATTCTTGGTTTTTATACTCTAAATCGGCCACTTTTGCCCTTAATTCCTCGGCTTTTTCTAGCTCTTGCTGTAAGAGAGTTTTATCCTGTTCTAGGGTCTGAATTTGACTATAGAGAGAGGTGGTCTGTTTTTTGGTCAAATCAAATTGACGGTTAATTTCACCTTTTTGCTGCTCTAAAGTTTGAATCTGTGCCTCTAGGCTAGTAATTTGGGCTTTTTCTCCCTCTAATTGCTCCATCAGACCAGCTTTCTCCGCTTCTATTTCCTTAGCGGTGGTTTTCAGGTGTTCGATTTCACCCTCACCTATATGGACAGCTTGCTGGAGGGACTGGAGAGAATTTTCTAAATCCGTAGCTTTGTGCTGTAATTGGGCGGAATGTTGTTCTATGTGAATTATTTTGGCGTGCAGCTGCTGATTTTCGTCTTTTAACTCTGATTGCGCCACGTCTAAACCCTTGACTTGAGCCAACAAATCTGAGCTACTTTGCTGTAATTGCGCTTGTGCGGCTAAAAGGGCGGTATTTTTGCTGACGAGACCAGAGCGCGACCAGAGGAATAGTCCTCCGAAAACAGCACTTAAACCTAATCCTTCATAAATTAATTCGTTGAGCATATCTACCCTCCTAGACAAGCGAAAAACAGTCACCTAACCGAACTGATGCGGCAATTTTGGTTATAGACCTACATCTCTACTTATATCAGTTACGGGGTGCATTCGGGGGAAGGGCGGGGAAAAAGTCACTTCTTTCCTCCCGTTGTAAAAAGGTGATTTAGCTATTCGCGTTATGCTAATTTGTACCTGATCCCATTCTTGGGTGATTTCCAGGTTGATTTCTTCCTGATGATTAAAATAGTAGCCCATGGCCGCAGGAGCTATGGTTGATAATTATCCATTGTCAATTGCCTATTATCCATTAAAAACGCGATCGCCTTTTGACCTTTGACCCCTTCCCCTTGAACTGCGATCGCTGATTAGTTGATAGTCAATAATTGATTGAAAAAACACGGATGAGAAGCTAGGGACATTTTTTCTGGGCCAAGTCGCTAGAATGGGACTAGACTCCTCAAGCTTGAAGAATCTTCCTATGTCAGACGCTGTAACGATCGCCGATATTTACAAGTTATTTGAAAGAACTGAGGCCCAATTTGCCGAGTTTCAAAAGGAAGCTGATCGCCGCAGTGCCGAAGCCGATCGCCGCAGTGCCGAAGCTGATCGCCGCAGTGCCGAAGCTGATCGCCGCAGAGAGGAAGCTAATCGCACGATGGAAGAATTAAAAAAACAGGTACAAGAAACGACCAAAGCTGTTAATAACCTAACAACACGCTGGGGCAGATTCGTTGAAGAAATGGTAGAGCCTGCGGTTGTGCGTTTATTTCAGGAACGGGGCATTGATGTCACCCAAACGATGAGTCGCTTGAAAAGTAAGCGTTCTGGGGCGGCAATGGAGATTGATATTGTGGCGGTGAATGGGAGCGAGTTGGTGGCTGTGGAATGTAAATCTCGACTGTCGAGGGATGATGTAGATGATTTTGTCAGCCGATTACAGCGATTTAAGGTTGCTTTCCCCCAATTTCGAGAGTTTCGGGTTTATGGGGCAGTGGCAGGCATTGAAATTGATCAGGGGATAGATGTCTATGCCTATCGGCGCGGTTTGTTTGTGATTAAGCAGTCGGGGGAAACGGTTAAAATTATCAATGATACTCAGTTTCAACCTTTGGGTTTTGCTTAAGGTGTTTCATCTCTTTTTTAAGAAGGCGTAATTTTGCGATCGCCCTTTTAATTAATAATGAATAGTTGATAATGTAAACTGTCAGGAGTCATTTTGGAAACCATTATGGAAATAAAAAACATTAAACAAAAAGCCAGAAATTTAATCGATAAATTGCCAGAAATTCTACATGGGATGATTTGCAGTGAAGATTACCAAAAAGCGCAAGAAAGAACCACAAAGGCACAAAGAACACAAAGATTTTCTCACCCATAACTTTCTAGTAGGAACCATACTACAAAAACATCGGGCGAGTGGCTGACCCCTCGGTGACAGGTATCGAAAACCCAGAACCCGCATGGCTTCGTGGAAAATTACTCGTTAATAATTGTTCACAAAATCTTGTAACCCTATATGCTACAGTCCTTTAAGTCTTGACGCGAGAGAAGAGATCCAATACCCCTAGGATTCATCCCAGGATAAGCCAGCCTCCCATAAAAACCCCAGTAAACCTCACCCCAAATGTCCCAATAACGCAAATCTCCTCGGCAGTACATTAGTACGGGGAAGTGATTATAATGGGTTTCTGGAGTACGATATGCTACTTCCATATTGCCCAAATTAAACCATCGTTCTCCTTGTTTCCAACCTATGTAATCGCCAAAACTACCCCATACTTCCCGATTATATTCTTCTTTCCCCCCAAGGTCACGGTAAATTTTGGCCTGTCCTTTAATGCCAAATTTCCTTTCGCTGTAGTGCATCCAGAGACGGTCAATCTCATTAATTACCTCTAGCGATACTTCTTTAAAAAGATCATATATCTTATCAAAATTTTCTATAACCATCCACTGATACATAATGAAAGCGGTTTCGTAGTCGGCTTTTTTCCAATCCTTTTGCTCTAGGTACTTCTCTAGTTTTTGATAGATTTGCCCTTGGTTTTTTATGAGATATTCCCTTGATTTTCTCAGTTCTTTTTCGTAGGCGCGATCAGCCTCTTTGTGATATTGTACCGAGATCATCTTATCGAATTGTTCCCTAAACCTTTCAGGGTTTTCTATCTCTGCAAAAGCTAGACGAAAAATCTCTGCCCATCTTTCCTCGTTTTTGTTCTCTTTATTTCCCCATAATTCATATAATTTATCATGAGCTTTCCTAGATAATGAATAAACCTCTGTTGCGACCGGATGTTGGACAGAGGAAATAATATTAGGTAAAATTCGAGAGACACGATAAACTCGATCCTCTTCTTGAACTTCAGAACTAATCTCAATCAGCCCCAAATCTAACCCCCGTTTTAATTGTCCTTGGTAATTAGAAATGGAGCTACAAACAGCTTTTAAAGCTACCATCGGGACGGGTATCTCATAGATTAAACAATGACTAAGAACCTGCTGTAATGGCTGATCGATAAGCTGGTACAGTTCCTGCCAAATAATTTTATCTTTCCACAAATCGGGACTATTTTCTAGTTCAGCTAATTGAGCTTCTGCATCTTCTCTATCTAAAACATCATTATTGAGAAATTCTAGTAATCGAGGATTTCCATCGGCTAAATTCAACGCCCTTTCCCTGAGAGGTTCAGGAAGTTGATCCGGGGTAAAATTGGCTAGACGAGCGAGTTTTTTAGTCAGTTCGGCTTTTCTAAATGGTTCTAATCCCTGCAAGAAAAAAGCCTCTAATAAATCAGAATCGAACTCGTAGCGACAAGTAATCAGAATCCGATGGTCAGTTCCCGTTTCTTGGATTGCCGTGACTAATGCTGCTAAAATCGGGGCGACTGGAGCCTTAAGAATGTAGCGACCGTCACGGGGTTCAAGATTCCATTCAAAGTCATCAAGAATCAGAAGAAACGGTTTTTCTCCCAATTCAGCTAACCGAATGAATAGGTAAGATAATCGAGATTTAAGTTCAATTTGATTGTTTTCTAAATCAGCAATAAGTTCTCTAGTTTTAGGATTGATGAGTTTATCTTTTAACTTTCTTATCAAATAAACTTCATCAATTTGTCGCCACCAGAGAAGCTTTTCCGATTCAGGCAATCTCTCCCACAGTCGAGAGGCGATACTACTTTTTCCCCATCCTCCCATACCATGAATTAGTACCCCAACCTTTTCCCAATCCGTTTTCAGCGTTCGCAAACAATTCTGTAACTGGCGACGACGACCGACAAACTCTTCCCTTTTGACCACCCTAAGCCGATTTTCATCATCTCTAAATTCTCTGGTAATTGTCGGTTTTGGCAGTTGTGTGCGTTGCGGTGTCCTTAAGGGAGTTACTAGGGCTTGAGGTAGAGTGTTTCCTACATATAAGCGCAGTTTATGCCAATCCCTTGCTTGCTGGTCAATTAAGGCTCTATAGGTAGCAGATAGGGCCTCAATTACCGTTTCCCCTTGGGATAAATGTCCGTACAATTCCTTCGCTGCCACTGCTGCATCCGTATCTAGAACCCTTTCTCCCCAACCCAAAACAGCTTTTGCCCCCAAGTGCAAAAATTCTTCCGCCATGGAGGGAACTGCGCTGTCAGGAGCATAACCTGTACGGCAACCAGAGAGGAAAATTAAAGGCGGTAAAGAAGAACGATTGATCGCATCATAAATGGCATTGGTGTCGCTATCAACCTGGTTGCCATACTCATCCTCGGTGAGAAAGCAGGGTTTTCCGTCCTGATGAGTTGCATGACCTGTTAAGTGAAAGACATCAAAGTAGCCTTGGTCATATTCCCGAACTACATAGCCTAACTCATTAGAACTCTTGCAAATTAATTATATGTTATAATGATGGGTTAACTAATTTTCCCCAAAAAATTAGTTAATCAGTACATTTGTCCTGAATGAAAACTTGAAGTTTAACTTTTAACTCAAAACTCTTTAGAGCTGCTTTAATTTGGTTATCAAAACCTCTTTATTTAAGCGGCACAAACTATCTCAATTATAAAAATTGAGAATAAATTCTCCTTGACTTGATTAATCTTTAGGCAACTTTTAAGAAGCTGCTATACCTATCCCTAACTCACAGTTATAAATAGCCGCCAACAAGTTAACTCTTAAACTATATCTTCGACGACGATTCCGATATTTACAGGATAAGATTTTAAAGATTTTGAGTTTCCTATTTATAGGTTCAATGATAATCCTTTCTTTGGCTAAAGCCTTGTTATACTCTTTTTCTAACTCTGTTAATTTTCTATTTTTCGATTTCTTTTTCGGTGTATAACTATTACTATGGTATGCAGCTATTCCCTGATAACCACTGTCTTCTATGCTGGTAGTTAAAGGATGAAAACGAACTCGACTTTTTTTAAATAAACTAAAATCATGACCTCTACCTTTCCCACAAAAGACACAGATAATTTCCTTTGTATTTTGATCAGCTACTAATTGGGATTTTAAAGTATGATAACCTCTTTTACCCGAAAAAAAATCTTTCTGTTTCTTTTGGGGGCGTTCAATGGGAGTTTCCGTTACATCCATTACCGTTATGACCGGTATCTCTGCTTGATTGAGTAAAGCTTTTTTTCCTTTTAAACGGAAGTTTCCCGATTGTAAAAGCATTTTTTCCGTCTTATTTACAATCCGACATATAGTTGATTCTGATAGTTCCCAGCTTGTACCAATGTGAAAATATGTTCTATATTCTCGCCAATATTCTAACGTTACTAAAACTTGTTCTTCTATAGATAGTTTAGGTTTCGGTCCCCTTTTAGATGGTGAATTAGAGTCGGCTTCAACACTTTTTACTGATTCTACCATCTTTCTATAGGTTTGTTTATACACACCGAAACGGCGTTTGAATTGTTCATCTGATAAGTTTTGATAATCCATAATTTTGCTAATAAACATAGCAAAATTATAGATGATTTCCTGACCTAAGATCACATTTTATTCTTTTTTCCACTTCAATCTAAGAATTGAGAAAAAAGCAAAACCTTATATTATACCATAAAAAAATTATGCAAGAGGTCTATTTAAACAACCACTTTCTTCTACTCTCAAGTTCACCGGATTGCGCTGGGTGGCTCCTAAAATTTGCCCCTCTTCTGCTTCGTAATCTAAGACGGGTTCAACGCCTAGCGGAGAGGTAGCCATAAAGAGCAAGTTGAGGGGACGGTTTGGCGGCGGACTGACAATCTGATTCGGTCTATTATTGGAAAACCACCGCACGGGAATAATGGCAGGTCTTTTCTCTACCAAAAAACCCTGACCATCGTGTAGGAGTTCCCAGGGTAGATGGACTAATCTTTTGCTGGTGCTGATAGCCAGAACTATTTTCTCTCCCCGGTGGCTCTCTAATTCGTTCTGTAGAATGCGCTCCGTACCATCTAACCATCGGTACAAACCTTGTCCTGTTCTGGCGTGGTCTTCTGGTAAACGGGTATAGTAATCGGTGTCGGCCTTTTTACTTAGGTGGTCTATTTCACTCAAGCATCTTGTGTAGGTACGAGTCTGGTTGGGGTTATCCCAGAAAAATCGGAACTCAACGCTATTGCTACCCCTCTCCTGAAGATCAATATGCAGTATCCTCATGATTTTTCTTGTTCTAAGAGTTTTTGTAGTTGCTCTAGGGTAGCATCTTTGAGCAGCAGACGATCGCCGTTTTGGCTGACAATTAACACTCGTCCGATTTTCGGGGTTTCAGGAGAGTCAATTTTTCGCTTTAATTGGTACAATTTCTCAGCGATGGCGATTGTTCCGCTAATAATGCCGATGATGGTGGCGATGGTAGCAAGGGTTCCCTCTTTCTGCACTTCGGAGATAACTTCGTAGCTGCCTTGCACCCCTTCCATCTCGACGATATCCTGAGCAACTTTGATAGCATCGGCTCCTTGAATTTCTATCTGCATCAGTTTTGTTCCTCCTGTCAGTACCCAAGGAAAATGATCCTAAATCCGTTTATTAAAAACTGATTATCTATTCCCCCTTTTGCTTGTCCTGATATGTAGCCTATACTCAACGAATTTAGCACGAAACCCAACCAATGTCCTATTATCAAATAATTATAAATGATTTTGCCTGGTTATTGGATGGGGTGTTGGGTAACAGTCGTCAACCCAACCTACCTTCCGCGCTTTCTAGCTGTCGGTTCTAAGAGTTAGATTACCAAGTACAAGCTGAGCTAAGTCATCAGCTTTCTTTGATTGTTCTGCCGCCAATGTCCTTAGCGTAAACTCTTGTTCGACAGCATCTCCAATTTGTGTTTGAATCTCTTCTGGGGGAACAATTATTTGTAATTCTAGTAATCTAGACGGGCTAATTCTCTGTCGCCCCGTTGCACCAGTAACGTTTGCTGTCGCTTGTCGGGTAAAATGATCAGAACGTAAAGCCCGAAAAAGGTAATAAAGATTAATCTCGGCTTGTGATTTTTTTCGCAAAACAATAAATTCAGTTGAAGCTACTGCGTTAGTTACATCTTGAGTTACTAGCGCAATCTTTTTGTTGGCCAAGCTGGGCATGATCTTGGCGAAGAGAATGTCATTCTTTTGAAAGCGATGTTTTGTACTTCCAATCTCATTTCCTTGATTAAGTTTAAGAGTTAATATATAGCCATAAATATCATCTACTTCTCGTAAATCTATATATTCAAATATTTGACCAGCATATCTACTAGAGCGTGGATTAACGCTTCTTGATACAACATCTACAAAGTTTCCTAAAGGCTGCTGTTCAAACTCACCTATTTGCTCATGCAAATATTGTGTATAAGCTGCACCAGCATCAACTGTATCGATACTACGGGCTGATTCTTCAGTGATTGTTAATATTAAAGGGTCTGGTTTAATTAACTCGATAGTCATTGCAATTCTAGTTTTACTCTATGATAGGCTTCCGCGATAACAGGTAAATCATTGAGATCAGTTTCTCTATAATATTTTGAGGTAATGTCATAGCCAACGTGTTCTGCTTGTGCTAAAAAACGCTTTTTATTGTCTCCAGTAGTCTTCTTGAGATACAAAACACAGGTTCTAGCATTAGACCCCCCAAACGGCTTAAATGATCCGACAGGTAAGCTTATACAACCATGAATATGTGTACGAGATTTCACAAAGTTGCGAACTTCAGTCTCGGAAACTCCGCTGGCAACACCATGGGGCAAAATAACTAGCAAACGTCCAGTTTCAGGCTTTAATAGTCGAATTGCTCTCTCAAGAACCAAATAGTCTGAACCTTGAGCAGCTTTACCTCGTCCTAGATAATACCGGTTTAAAGTAGCAGAATCTTCATAGGGTATATTGAACGGGGGATTAATGAGAATTACATCAAACATTGCTGCGTTATTTTGCTCAATATTTAAAAAATCAGTTCTGCGTCCATCTGTATTCTCAAAAACATCTTCTCTAATTGAATCTCCTGTATAAATATGTTCATAGCCATCACCATGTAAAATCATATTTATTCGACATAAAGTGGCTAACCGAGGATTTATCTCAATTCCCCATAGATTATTCGTGACAAGATTACTAACTAAATGATCTTTTTCATCTTGGCTAGAATCAAGAAATCGAATTTTTTTGCGGACATTAATAAACGCTCTAATAAGAAAGCCACCACTTCCGCATGATAAATCAAGGACTTTTTCTCCAATTTTTATATCAGCTATCTCAACCATGAACTCAACTAATTGTCTTGGGGTTAAATACTGTCCTAAGTCCCCTCGGAGTGTTCCAGTAAGAAAGGCCTCATAAACAGAACCAACTACATCTCCTCCTGCTCCAGCCAAGCCAAGTGGTGTCTTAAAACCATAAAGACCAAAAGGCTCTAATTCACGAACAATTTTTTCAACAGTTTCGTTGCTTCTAATTTGAATTTGAGTTCCCGTAGGGAATACATTAAAAGTCTGTTTTGCGTCAGTAAACATTTGCTGTAAAGCAGCTAGAGGTCCACTGCCAAGAAGCCAGGAAGATGTAAAGCGATTGGGTGCAAGGCCTTCAGCATCTCTTTTCTCTTCGTTAAACTTACAAGTGAGAATTTTAGTTAGCTCATCAAATGCAGACTCGGCAATGAGTCCTTCTTTAGCTAACTCTTTTCGACATTCCCTAAATGCTATTTCTAAGTCACCTTTATTTTCAATAGTTACTAAAAGTCGCTCAGCAGCTTGTCGCTTTTCCAATTGAACTACATTGCTAGAGACAGTAAGTATTGTGCTTTCAAGCTCTTGCGGTTCAGGAACGGATTCTAATCCGCCAATATCGTCTCTATCCAAATAATAAATCTCCCAATCACGTCCATTAGTCAGAACTGCAATTGGTGTAGATGGTTCAAGAAGTTGAGCATAGGAAAGCGCTTGGTTAACATCCTCCTCGCTCAATCGATGCTGAATACGCTTGGTTTCAACCACAAGAGCCGGACGTTCCCCAATATAAACAACGATATCAGCTTGCTTTCTAAATCTATGTCCTGAAGTTCCAGTGATTGAGACTTTTCGACGTATCTGGTTCCTGTCGTAACCAAGCCTCATTATGAAAGGAATAACAACATTCTCAGCACAGTCGTCCTCAGAGTTCAACGGTGGTGCTTTGCGAAAAATGTCATCTAAGATAGCCTGTTTATTCAACGGCATAATAATCTATACACCTATGGGTTACACGACAACTAAGCCTACTGCAAACCAGAGCAGTAGGTAAATAGCTTAAACCGTTGCGTTGCTGTTACAGGCAATACTACTATTAACCAGCTTAGTTGGGGAAAAATCTCAATTACCATCAATGGTTGACCTAAGAAAATATTTCAGTCTCTCCGTCGGGAAATAACCTATTAGAGACTGAAAAATCTTAGTCATTCCATTCCCCTTTGGGTGGTACGGGGGGATTGCGTCGAAGATGACGGGTTAAGTCCTCATCCGGTTGTTTCTCTCCTCTTAGCCACTGTTTAATCGCTGTTTCGATAATGCGACTAGGATCGTTAGTCAGGTGTTTAATCTGTTCTAAAACTTCCGAGTCAAGGTGAATAGCGATTTCAACTTTCTCCGCCGTGCGCTGAGTCGGTGTAGCATTGTCGTTCATAAGCTCTATTAATGATTGCTATCTATCATTCTACCCGTCAGTCGAGGATTCTCATCCAAGAGTTTATCTATAGTAATCCGATTTGGACAAATCATAGAGCTTTTCCTTAGCCATTGCTCTTTCCCTGATTTTGTCCCCATAATCAAGCCTACCATAGTTTCCTGTGGATGCCGAGAGGGGAAGCCAAGGCCAAAACCCTGACTATACTTGCAGTTTAGCTTTTTTTACCTTTTACTTTTCGCTTTTGCTCCAGCCTTAGAGACTTTACCTCTACAATGAATTAAGGAATCTAAAATTTTATAAACCCCTGACTTTTGCCAACAGTGAACCACGATGACTGACGTTCCCGTTTCTCGCATTCGCAATTTTTCCATCATCGCTCATATCGATCATGGTAAATCAACTCTCGCCGATCGCCTCCTGCAAATTACGGGAACCGTAGCCCAACGGGAGATGAAAGAACAATTTCTCGATAATATGGACTTGGAACGGGAACGAGGTATCACCATCAAGTTACAGGCGGCACGCATGGATTATACCGCTAAGGATGGTCAAAAATACGTTCTTAATCTGATTGATACCCCCGGCCATGTGGATTTTTCCTACGAGGTTTCTCGGTCTCTAGCGGCGTGCGAGGGAGCTTTATTAGTTGTGGATGCGTCCCAAGGAGTAGAGGCGCAAACTTTAGCCAATGTTTACCTAGCACTGGAAAATAACCTCGAAATTATCCCAGTTTTAAATAAAATCGACCTACCCAGTGCCGAACCGGAACGAGTCGCGGCGGAAATCGAGGAAGTGGTGGGTTTAGACTGTAGTGAGGCGATTCGGGCCTCGGCTAAGGCTGGGATCGGTATTAATGATATTCTAGAGTCGATCGTCCAATTAGTTCCCCCTCCCCAAGATACCCTCGAAGAACCCTTCCGAGCTTTAATTTTTGATAGTTATTACGACGCTTATCGAGGAGTAATTGTCTATTTCCGCGTCATGGATGGTCGGGTGAAAAAGGGCGATAAAATTCGTTTTATGGCTTCTGGTAAAGAATTTGTGATCGATGAATTGGGAATTTTATCACCGCAACAGGTACAGGTAAATGAACTGCACGCGGGAGAAGTGGGTTATCTGGCAGCCGCGATTAAAACCGTCGCTGATGCCCGGGTGGGTGATACGATTACTCTAACCGCTAAACCAGCACAAGAGCCTTTACCCGGTTATACAGAAGCAAAACCGATGGTTTTCTGCGGATTATTCCCCACCGATGCTGATCAGTACGCCGATCTCAAAGATGCGCTGGAAAAGTTAAAATTAAACGATGCAGCTCTATCCTACGAACCGGAAACTTCTAGTGCCATGGGTTTTGGTTTCCGTTGCGGTTTCTTGGGACTGCTACACATGGAAATCGTCCAGGAAAGACTAGAAAGGGAATATAACTTAGATTTAATTACCACTGCTCCCTCGGTAGTTTATCAGGTCACTACCACCGATGGCGAAATTGTCGAGGTGGATAATCCTAGTTTGTTACCTTCCCCACAAAAACGGGAAAAAATTGAGGAACCTTATATCCAAGTGGAAATGATTACTCCGGAAACCTATGTAGGCGCTTTGATGGAATTATGTCAAAGTCGTCGGGGAGTTTTCAAGGATATGCGTTATTTTACTAAAACTCGCACCGCTTTGATTTATGAGTTACCTTTAGCGGAAGTGGTGACAGACTTTTTTGATCAATTAAAATCTCGATCGCGCGGTTATGCTAGTATGGAATATCAATTAATTGGCTATCGGGAAAATGAGCTAGTTAAATTAGATATTATGGTCAATGGTGATCCCGTTGATGCTTTAGCGATGATCGTTCACCGGGATAAAGCTTATTATGTTGGTCGCGCTTTAACTGAAAAGTTAAAAGAGTTAATTCCCCGGCATCAATTTAAGGTTCCCATTCAAGCAGCTATTGGTTCTAAAATTATCGCTAGTGAACATATTCCCGCTTTAAGAAAGGATGTCTTAGCTAAGTGTTATGGTGGTGATATTAGCCGCAAGAAAAAGCTGTTAGACAAGCAAGCAAAAGGGAAGAAACGGATGAAAGCGATCGGAACTGTTGATGTACCCCAGGAGGCATTTATGGCAGTCCTAAAACTCGATCCTCAGTAAAGTCTAGAGGGTGAGTTAATCCTCACCCTTTTTAGTTTTGGCAGTGGGGAATTATTATGAAACTTTTGAGATTATCCTATCAAGATTTATCCTCTGGATTAAGTATAGATTCTTGCAAATTTTTTCCAGATTTGAATTTATTAGTTGGTATCTCAGGTGCAGGAAAAACCTCGATTTTAAAGGCTATTAGTAATTTAAAAAGAATCGCTAACGGTGAGTCTATAAATGGAGTCAAATGGGATGTAGAACTTTTAACCAATGATCATGTTCGTTATCATTGGTTGGGTGAATTTGAGGTTAGAAAAGCTCGTTCTCTCATCAAGATTGAAGAAGATGAAGTCAATGGTAATGACGGCGAAAATAGGGTTAGTATAATTAGTGAAACTCTTTTAAAAGATCAAGAGGTTTTGATCGCAAGAAATCAAGAGGTAATTGAGTTTAAACATTCAAAGACACCAAAACTACCATCTTATTTAAGCTGTATAGAGCTTTTCAATCAAGAAGAAGATGTTTTCCCTGTTCGACAGGAATTTAACAAAATGATTTTCAATCCACTTGAGTTTAATATCTCATATTCAGCAGTTGATAAAATCTTGGAAAACGACGAATATGCCAAATATAACTCTCTCTCTGAATTACAATCGAGTCAACTTCCTATTTCTGACAAACTACTGATCACATATCAAAAATATCCCGATACGTTCGAGATAATAAAGAGAAAGTTTTTAGATATTTTTCCTCAAGTTGAAGATTTAAAAATAGAATTTTTAGAACCATTGAAACTAGGTGATCTGATTGTTTCATCAAATAGAATTGTTTTACTTGAAGAGCCACCTCGCGTACAAATAAAAGAAAAAAACTCTCATGTCTGGATTGTAGAACCAAATATCTCCTCTGGAATGATAAAAAGCCTGATGTTCTTAGCAACGATCGAATTATCTCCTGATGGGAGCGTTATATTAATCGATGAATTTGAAAATAGTTTGGGGGTTAACTGTTTGGACACTTTAACAGAAGATTTATTAGTTAATTATCGAGATTTACAGTTTATTATTACCAGTCATCATCCCTATATAATTAATAATATCAGTCCTGCCTATTGGAAAATAGTCACTCGTAAAGGAGGAGTAATTCAGGTACACAATGCAGCTGATTTTCATATTTCTAAAACTCGACAAAAAGCCTTTATTGATCTTATCAATGTCTTAGAAGAATTTCCCCAAGGAATTAGTTAATCGATGAATATTTATTTTTTAGTTGAAGGAAGAAGTACCGAAAAAAAGCTTTATAATACAGCGTATCGATAAAACCGAACACTTAAAAACCTTTCAGAAATTTATTAATTTTTGTGATAATATTCGCCAAAATTTCCGATAAATTGATCTGTGGTGCTTCTGCCAAGGATGAAATATAAGCTGATCTGGCATCGTCTCCTGACTAATAGCTGATTGAGAATACAAGACTATGACAAGGCTTTTGTCCTATAAATTTCTAGGTCGGCAGATTTTTGTAGTATTGTAGTATAATGGTAACTCCAGAAAAACAATCCCAAAAGTGCCTTTAGTCTCTTCAGTTAGCAGTTACCAGATAGAAGTTAAAAATTGGCAATTTACTTGATGTTATGGCTTCCTTACGCGATATTCTCAGTTACTATCGCAATTATCAAAAAGCCGCCTTTTTGAGCATTGCTGCATCCAGCGTCTTTGAAATTATCGATCTGATGGTTCCCTACGCTGTCGGACAGATTCTTAATGTTCTTTCCGATCAACCTTTAGATGGATTCGTGCAATCTTTGGTCGATCGCACCATGGTTTTAACTCCCTTTGCCTCAGAAAAGTGGGTTAGTTTGGCAGTATTATTAGGCTTAATTTTCCTAACCACGGTAATTAAAGCACCAATTCAGCCTTGGCTGGGTGTATGGTTTCACTGGGAAATATCCTTAAGAGCGCGACGAGATCATCTCAACAAAATTATTGCCAAAATTCTCACCTTACCCCTATCTTTTTACGATGAAAATAATCCAGGACGCATCGCTAACCGGATCGCCAAAGGGATAGAAAATCATACTTGGACTTATCCCGAAGTGGCGGGAATGATGATCCCAAAATTGTTTAGAGTTTTCGGTATTTTTCTTGTTATTTGGGTAATTCAATGGCAGATCGCCCTCGCTTTTGTTGTTTCTTTTGTATTAATTGTAGCTTTTATTTTGAGAGATTTAAAAGATTTAATGCAAAAAGAAAGAATTCTGGATCAGCACATCGAAAATACCCAAAGTCGCAATTCTGAGATTATTACTAATATCAAAACTGTCAAAGCTTTTGCCACAGAAGGACAGGAATTATATCGTCAGAAACAGCGTTTAGAGAGAGAATTTACCTACGTTATCTATCGCATTCATAAGGGTTATGTGGACTTAATTACTTGGGAAAAAACCCTCGTCCAAGCTAGTTTATTTGGAGTATTTTTCTTTACTCTCCTAGCCACCGTTCAACAGAAAATCTCGATCGGGCATTTTATCACCACCTATACCCTCGCTAGTATGGCCTATGCGGAATTAGATCCCCTATCCCAAATGGCAGAAACTTTCGCTCGTCGCTATGCTTCTATGGCACGTTTACAGGAATTTATCAACTTGCCTAGTGGCACTGATGCTGGTAGTCTTTTAGCCGATCATGCCCAACACAATCCCTATCATTTTACGGGGAAAGTAGAATTAAGTAATCTTAGCTTTGGCTATAGTCCTGAAAGAAGGATTATAAAGGATATTAATCTTCTGATTGAACCCTATCAAACCGTGGCATTAGTGGGAAAATCTGGTTCAGGAAAATCCACTTTAGTTAAGTTACTTTTCCGCTATTTTGAACCGAGTCAAGGGCAAATTCTGATAGATGGCGAGGATATTAGTCGCTTGGATGTGACTTGGTATCGGCGACGGTTAGCGATTGTCCATCAAGAAGTAGATGTGTTTAATGGTACGGTGTTAGAAAATCTCACCTACGGTAATCCTAATATTAGCTTTGAGAAGGTAGAAGAAGCCTGTAAAATTGCCCGTGTTGATGAATTTATTCAGGAATTACCTAATGGTTATTCCACTATTGTAGGGGAAAGGGGCGTGCGTCTTTCGGGGGGACAAAGACAGCGTTTAGGAATTGCTAGGGCGTTAATTGTTGATCCAGATGTGTTAGTTTTTGATGAAGCCACTTCTAGCTTAGATTATGAGTCAGAAAGAGCCATTCAACTAGCCATGAAATCCATCTTAGGCACTCGCACCACGATTATTATCGCCCACCGTCTCAGTACTGTTCGAGAAGCTGATCAAATTGTCGTTTTGGATAATGGTCGCATTGTCGAGATCGGTAGCCATGACCAATTATTAAATCAGCAGGGAATCTATCAACGTCTCCACTCTTTACAAGAAAGCGGTGAACTGGTTTAGTTTTAAGATAGTCCCCGATAGCAGACCGAGAAAATATGATCTAATGGGAGTTGATCACCATGTCTAACGAAACCGTTACCTATTCCCTAGAAGCTGTTTTGACTAGGATTGAGGGGAAAATTGACAATCTCCAAAAAGATGTTAACCAAAAATTTGAAAGTCTCCAAAAAGATGTTGACCAAAAATTTGACACTTTCCAAAAAGATGTTAACCAAAAATTTGACAAAATCGACGAACGGTTAAATAAGCTAGAGGTAGGACAGGCAAAGTTAACCGAAAAGGTTGAGGGAATCGATAATCGCCTAAAATCAGTGGAAGGAACCCAAAAAAATCAGGTCTGGACATTAATTATTCTTTTGGCAAGTGCGATCGCTACAGCCGGTTGGAAAGTATTTTTTTCAGGTAATCCCTAGAACCCACATTCCGCACCCTAGTTGTTGAAATCAAAAGTTGCTCTAGCCCTTGTATAGTAAGACTTTTAGCGATTACTAAGAATTATGAAGTGTCACACTCTAGTCAGCGATCGCCAGCTTAATGAGAGTTTCTCTCAATAATTTAGTATCAGAACTATCAGATTTTTAGGGCTAATTGTGCATCGGCTGGGCAAACAAACTAGCCTGTAATTCAGAGCCGGCAATCGTTTTGACGATTTAGATAAAATTTTCAATGTGACACTTTAGGGTGCGGAATGTGGGCTAGAATTAACCCGTGGCTATTAGTCACAGTTTCAAGTTTTGTCATCCCAGAAAAACGATCTTCTCAGACAACCTCGAACCGGTTTAGTCTTAAAATAGTCCCCGATAGCGGACTGAGAAAATATATCTAATGGAAGTTGATACTATGTCTAACGAAACCGTTACCTATTCCCTAGAAGCTGTTTTGACTAGGATTGAGGGGAAAATTGACAATCTCCAAAAAGATGTTACTCAAAAATTTGAAAGTCTCCAAAAAGATGTTAATCAAAAATTTGACAAAATCGATGAACGGTTAAATAAGCTAGAGGTAGGACAGGCAAAGTTAACCGAAAAGGTTGAGGGAATCGATAATCGCCTGAAATCAGTGGAAGGAACCCAAAAAAATCAGGTCTGGACATTAATTATTCTTGGGGCAAGTGCGATCGCCGTTGCTTTCCTGACAACCTTCTCAAAGATTTGATCTAATCTCAGACAGAATTGACATACCCCACGCCGTAAACGGACGTGGATTTTTCTAGCATCACTGCTGTGAATTTCTGGCTCAACGAGTCCACTTGAATTAGATTCCTGGCGAAATCCCACCTAGAGGTGGTTCTCTCCTCAGACTTTCGCGACCTTACAGAAGCCTGTTTTCGTCTGCCCGACGATACAGTTCCAAACCTCTAAAATAATTGGTTTCTTTGGTACTTGGTGCTGAGAGCTTTTACCTATAGGAGCATTCCCCTAGAGAACCCCATAACTCTAGTTTTCAAGGTGCGTTCATCGGTTGATGACTGGGTTTTTTCAGCGGTTGCTTACCCGGCCCCCTATTTTTAATATTATACATCATATAAAGTCGCCCTCAAAGGGCGAGGCTTTAAACCCAATTTTTCGGTAAGCCGGAGGCAATTACCAACGGGAGCATCTCACTTACGCGATAAGTAATTATACTTAGCCTAAAAGCCACTCTTAATCGTGTCTTGGAACGAAATAGAGGCTTTTAAAGACTGCGTACATGGAGAATTAAAACAAGAATTACCCTCGAAAAGCCTATTTTTCCACTAAGTATTTATGCTCATTGCAAAGGTGAGATGCTCCCATTACCAACTCTTTATATGCGAGAATAGCCTGTGTGAAAAACCTAGGTAAGTGTTATGGTTGCACCTATGCAAAATAGGCAGTTTAACGGGTTGTCTAGCCAAGAAGCTGGCGATCGCTTGAAACAGCATGGCTACAACGAACTGCCCTCAACCCAGCATCGTACTTTTTTAAGGATCGCCCTAGACATTATCCAAGAGCCGATTTTCTTGCTCCTGATTGCCTGTGGTGTCATCTACCTCTTTTTGGGTGATGCTCAAGAAGCTCTGATTTTGTTGGGGTTTGTCTTTTTTATTATTGGCATCAATCTTTACCAGGAGCAAAAAACGGAACGTTCTCTAGAAGCACTGCGGGACTTATCCAGTCCTCGGGCCTTGGTGATTCGAGATGGGGAGCGGCAGCGGATTGCGGGGCGAGAAGTGGTACAGGGCGATTTGATCGTGGTGGAGGAGGGCGATCGCGTTCCTGCGGATGCGATTTTGCTGTGGTCGACTCACTTGACGATTGATGAATCGCTGTTAACCGGGGAGTCTGTTCCGGTCAGGAAACGCACCATCCAGCTGGAAGAAGACCCAGAGAAACTTTCAGCAACCTTGAGACCGGGTGGAGACGACTTACCCACTGTCTATTCTGGCACTCTTGCGGTGCAAGGGCAGGGCATTGCCCAGGTGCAAGCAACGGGCATACATACTGAAATGGGAAAAATTGGCAAAGCTCTGCAAACGGTTGAACCGGAAGACACGGTCTTACAGAAAGAAACCCGTCGCATTGTCGGTAAATTGACGATGATTGCGCTTGCCATTTGCGCGGCGGTGGTCGTGATTTATGGACTAACCCGGGCCGATTGGTTGCATGGCTTTTTGGCAGGATTAGCCCTGGCGATGGCAATTTTGCCCAATGAAATTCCGGTGGTGCTGGCCATCTTTCTGGCTCTGGGAGCGTGGCGATTCTCGCAAAAACAGGTACTAACTCGTCGCATTCCAGTGGTTGAAACCCTGGGTTCTGTCACCGTTCTTTGTGTCGATAAGACTGGAACCCTGACATTGAACCAAATGGCCGTCAAACAATTGTTGGTTTACAGCGGCTCCAATGCTTATCTGTACGATGTGACGCTCCACGAGCGCGAACCCTTGCCCGAAGTCCTTCATCCCCTGATCGAGTTTGGCATTCTAGCGAGTCGCAAAGATCCCTTTGACCCGATGGAGAAAGCGTTGCAGCAAATTGGTTGGGATTACCTGGCCAAGACTGAACACCTGCATAGCGATTGGCAACTACTGCGCGAATATCCCCTGTCCACCGATCTCTTGGCCATGTCCTGTGTCTGGGAATCCCTGACGGGGGAGCTTACCGTTGCGGCAAAAGGGGCCCCAGAAGCGATCGCTGATCTCTGCCATTTCAGCCCGATTCAACAACAGGAGCTTGCCGAACAGATCCAGTCCATGGCCAGAGAAGGTTTGCGAGTTCTGGGAGTCGCTCAAGGACGCAAAATTGGAACATTACCCAAAACTCACGCTCTTGAGTCATCTGGGCCTCTAGCCTACTTGGAATCTGACGATCGCTTACCTGTGCAACAACACGACTTTGAGTTTGAATTTGTGGGACTCATCGGCCTGGAAGACCCGGTGCGCCCTACTGTTGCACCTGCGATCTCCGAATGCTATGGTGCGGGAATTCGCGTTGTCATGATTACGGGTGATTATCCGGTAACAGCCCAGAACATTGCCCGTCAGATTGGACTCAGGCCTTTAGACAAGGTGATCACCGGTAGGGAACTGGAGCAAATGGGTGAGTCGGAACTGCGCGATCGCATTCAAAGCACCAACATCTTTGCCCGTGTCGTCCCCGAACAAAAACTATTGATTGTCAATGCACTGAAACGCTCCGGGGAAATTGTGGCCATGACCGGTGATGGTGTCAACGATGCCCCGGCCCTCAAGTCTGCCCATATCGGCATTGCCATGGGTGAACGGGGTACCGATGTAGCGCGAGAGTCTGCCGATCTGGTCCTGTTGAAAGATGATTTTTCATCCATCGTCGAATCGGTCAAACTGGGCAGACGTATCTTTGACAACCTGAAAAAGGGGATGGCCTATACCTTGGCCGTTCACGTTCCGATCGCCGGTATGTCCTTGATTCCAGTCATGTTTGGCTGGCCCTTGGTGCTACTCCCGATCCACATTGCCTTTCTGCACTTAATTATCGATCCGGCCTGCACGGTTGTGTTTGAAGCTGAACCGGCAGAAAGCGATATTATGCGTCGCCCCCCCCGTAATCCCAAAGAACCCTTGTTCAGTCGTCGGACGTTGCGATTGGCCTTGCTTCAAGGAACCAGCGTTTTAGTGGTACTGGTTATTGTATTTGCGATCGCCTATAACAACGGCAATAGTGAATTTGATGCTCGTGCCTTAGCATTTACGACATTGATTATCTCCAACCTCGCTATGATCTTAACCAATCGTTCCTGGTCCCGAACGATTCCAGAAATGCTCCAAGCTCCTAATCAGGCTTTGTGGTGGGTGATCGGCGGTGGACTCCTGTTTTTGGGATTAGTTCTCTATGTTCCCCTGCTACGACACCTGTTCAGCTTTTCATTTCTACATACTGATGATTTGCTGGTCAGCTTAGTTTCTGGAGTTGTCAGTATTTTCTGGTTTGAAGGACTAAAACTGTGGAACCGTCGGCACTTGAACATCCAAAAATAAAAAGCATCATAGATTCCACGATCGGTTACAAATTGTTGCAGCAGTGCGCTATGTAGGGTTTGCTGAAAAAGTTTTTCCTGGGGGCAGGGTGTGGGGTGTGGGGTGTGGGGTGTGGGGTTTTACCAGTTTTGAGGTGGCCAATTACCTAATTTTCAGGGAAAAAGTGCCTAAATTTCCCCCCGATCACTCCCAGATCCAGTACTTTTTGATTGACAAAAGGTCTAAAAGTCTTACCCAACAAAGTTTTTAGATTTATTCAGCCAGCCCTATGTAGTTGCTGGAATGAGAGGTTATCTACCGCTCCTGAACTCAATCGTTGGAAAGTATTTTGGCTCTTCTGGTTTCTGTGTGGAAACGAGGTCTATACTGATAGAATATCCGCAAAGTAGTCCTAAAAGTCTTGCCAAATAAGCACTTCAGGATTACATAAGCAAAAATTGTCACACAAAAAATTCGAGAAGAGCCAGTATTTTTTTCAGGTAATCCCTAGAATTAAGAGTAGCAACCTCACCACCCCCTTATCCTGATCGGCATGGTGGGTTCAATCATCAAGTTTAACCCTCTGCTAACCAGCGCACGGCATCCTTAGCGTGGTAGGTTAAGATAATATCGGCACCCGCCCGTTTAAAGCTGGTTAAAGTCTCTAAAGTCACTCGTTTTTCGTCAATCCAGCCATTTAACGCCGCCGCTTTAATCATTGAATATTCCCCCGATACATTGTAGGCAGCCACGGGTAAATTAGTCATTTCCTTGATTCTCCAGATAATATCCAGGTAAGACAGGGCAGGTTTTACCATTAACATATCTGCTCCCTCTAATACGTCTAATTCCACCTCTTTTAAAGCTTCCCTGGCATTACCCGGATCCATTTGGTAGGTTCTGCGATCGCCGAATTGGGGGGTAGAATCGGCGGCATCCCGAAACGGCCCATAATAGGCAGAGGCATATTTAGCCGTATAGGAAAGAATCGGTGTATCACTATAACCGGCCTCATCCAATCCTTGACGAATTGCCTGCACAAAACCATCCATCATTCCCGACGGTGCAATGATATCCACTCCCGCTTTTACCTGGGAAACGGCGGTTTTTTGCAATAATCCCAGAGTGGGATCGTTTAACACCCTGCCGGTTAAATCTCCCGTTTGTAGATAACCACAATGACCGTGGTTAGTATATTCACACAAACAAGTATCAGCGACAATGAGTAGATCGGGAACTGCCTCTTTAATTGCTGTGGCCGCTTTTTGGACAATACCATGATCGTGCCATGCTCCCGTCGCCTCTGTGTCTTTACTTTCCGGCAGCCCGAATAAAATAATCGCTGGGATTCCTAAATCCCGCACTTCCTTGGCTTCGTCAACAATTTTATCGATTGATAATTGGTACACCCCCGGCATCGATTTGACTTCTCGGGCAATACCTTCCCCCGCCGTGGCGAAAAGGGGATAGATAAAGTCATTGGCTGTCAAGACGGTTTCACTCACCAGACGGCGCATTTGAGGGGTTTGACGCAGACGACGGGGGCGATGAATAGGAAACATAGTTTTTTGTGATTAAATCGGGAATCTTGTCTCGATTCTTTAGTTTAAATCTTTGCTGAGGATGAACACAAATCGATTCAGCCGGCAGCCAGCTGCCGGCAGCTATCCGCAATATTTAGTTATTTTGAGCTTAATCAAACTATTTAGGTCAAAAATGACCTGATGAGGCTCTATCGTCGTTTTGAGGGCGAAAAACCAGCAATTTGACTAAAATTTAATCTTTATAGCGATCAATTTTGGTGTCGCCACCACCGCATCTATTTACAAAACTTTACCTCATCAGTTATCAGTTACCAGTTACCAGTTATCAGTTATCAGATGTGATACTAAATCCGTTTATTAAAAACTGATTATTTATTCTCCCTTTTGCCTCTTGCCTTTTGCATGAGTGCCTCTCCTCATAACTAGCTTATACTCAACGGATTTAGTATGAGTTTTCAGTTCACCGATGGCTCTCTTGGATATTGGCTGAAAAATGTTCACGGTGTTACATTAGCGGCGCAAGCGTTCACTGATTACTGTTTACTGTTCACTGTTCACTCACTCCCAAAACCCATCTCCATTTGGGAGAAGGATCGTTTATTCTAGGAAGTAAGAGCGATCGATTCAGGATTTTTGCTATGGCGAACTTAGGTGATTTAGTCAAAAAAGCAGTTTATTTGGGCGTAGGCATTGCTACTTATGCCGCCGAAAAAGCTGAAGTAAATTTACAAGAATTAAGAAATCAAGCCCAAAAATTAGCCGATGAAATGATTTCTCGCGGCGAAATGACGACAGAAGAAGCGCGCAAATACGTTGATGAGTTGGTGAAACAGGCACAACAGCAAACGGTGGCAGGTAACGAATCTAATATTCCCCATGAACCCCGACGGATAGAAATTATTGAAGATGAGGAGGACACCAAAGCAGCCGATCCAAAAGTAGATGAATTGCGGCAACAGGTGGAACGTCTTCAGGAGGAATTACGGAAACTGCAACGGGATTAAAACCTAGATTTTAGCGACAAATAATTAATTATTACCAGACAAGGGATGCAAGTATAAACATGAACGATTGGCCGAAAGATTTTTGGGAAGTGATCGAAACTGTGGCACTGGGAATTGAAACTTTTTTCCAAGAAGTTACCCAAACTATCGAAGAAATCAATGAGGAAATTATCATCGATCTGGAACAGTTTATTCAAGAGGTTTTACCCCAGGAATTAGAAGAATTTTTTAACCTCGATGAGTCCCTATTTTCGGAATTAGATGAACCCTCGGATTTTACCCTCACTCCTAAGGTTAACCCCGATCCTAACACCCATCCTGCTTGTATCGGTTGCCGTAATTATCACGGTTATATCTACGGAGGTAATCTTCTCGTCTGCGGTTTCCATCCCTACGGTTGGGATAGTGATAGTTGTCCCGATTGGCAAGCAGAGGATTAATTATTTTTCTATAAAATCAGGTAGGGTTATTATCCCTACCCATAACTTTTATCTCAAAGCAACTATCTGTCATTTTTAGTTAAGAATTACTCTTGGGAGCATGGTAAGGTTCAGAATCAAAAGGCTGCATCCCCACATCGGGATACTCATCATTGTTGGGGCTAAAAATGCGAGCAAAAGCCTCCGTTAGGTACTGGACAAAATTGTGTAACGTATCCTTGATATTCATTGCTTTTCTCTCCGACTCTCGACAACAATCTCTTTTTCGGATCAGGTTGATTCACCCCTCCATCCCAATTATCTGGCCAGAATCTCATCAATTGTTGACTTTTGAGATAATTCTTGAATAATCTTCATAAGACTTGATATTTTTTCTTGTTTATCTAAACTTTTATAATAATCCTTGTATTTTTGTAAAGGAAAGATTATTCAATTAAATCGCTGAACAGATATTTGATTGTTGTCCAGAAAGGAGTGTATCTTTGTTGATCATCTAAGCATAAATATCCATTGACAAAAACTTTTAATTGAGCATTATCTATCTCCTCATCCAAAAAAGGATCGATGGCTGCCTTACGAAGTGCCTTGAGTTTATTGAGGTTTAATCCCAACTTTTCGATAGTATTAATTGCTTTTTGATCATCTTCTTGTGCGGGTTTAATTGTACCATCATAGTTAAAGGCAAAGTGAGACTCACAATCGGGATTAAGTGGAGAGATTAAGAGATTTTCATCAAACCAGTTATTTTTTAGATTACCACAGTGCCGAGGTTCACTAGGCGTAAGATTTGCCTGACAGGAACATAGCAAATTGGCATAATCTAAGGGATCAACAGTGGGATCACTCTGAGGTTTAAAATGTTCTATATGGCATTCACCATAAACCAATCGACTTTCACAATAACAACATATTTCCCCCTGTTCTGTCATCAACGCTTTAATTAGTATTTCTTTTAGTTTTCCCCCTAAATTTCTAAAGTCGGGCTGCCAATCTGAGTAGCTTGCTCTTTCCAATTCTTAAACTCTGGTGGTTCTTGTCTTTTTCTAATATACTTCATTTTCCGATAATTTCCTTGCGTCGAATAATAACTTCAGCTTTAATTAATTCTGGATCATCTTGAATTTTAGCTCTGAGATCATTGATTTTATTTTTAGCTGCCTCTAATTGATTTTGAGATATTTGTTCATAGATATCTTTCAAAGCTTCAGCGATTTCCTTGGGACGAGTTGTCTCTAATCCCATCAAATCTTCTAAAATTCGATCAACATTTTTGCCGTAGGACTCTTGCACGGTATGAACTTTTATTCCCATTTCTGTTTGTTCCATGAAGTGTAAACTTTCTGGTTGAACATGAGTGATAATATTAGGAGAATGGGTGGAAATAAAAAAATGACAGTTAGGAAAAACTTCTAGTAATTTAGGTACTACAAATCTTTGCCATTGAGGATGTAAATGTAAGTCAATTTCGTCAATGATAATAACACCATTACCCGTTAAGGGATCAGGATTTTGAGGATTAGCAATCGCCATTCTTCGAGCTAAATCTCCCAGCATAGCAATCAGACATTTTTCTCCATCAGAAAGTTGATTAACAGTAACTATTTCATTCTTTTTTGTTACTTCCATTCTCAAGGGATTACGACGGACGCTAAGATTAGTAAAATCGGGTAGAAAACGTTCGATCGTTTCCCGAACTGCTTCCAATTGGGGATCGGGAAAACAAAAACCTTCTGGTTTAATTAGATAATCCTGATATTTTCTATTTTCATTTTCTAAATCTTCGCGCTCGCGAAACCATTCAAAAAAAGTGCGAAAATCTGATCCACTGGTTAAAGCATTTTCGTAGGCACTTAGAGAATCAAATTGATGTTTTGTTTTAATTTTTAAGGGTATATCTACCACTGCTCGATTAACAGAATAATAAACAAATAAAGGTAAGTTAATTTGTCCTTGATGTTCAGTAATTTGTCGTTGTATTTGTTGAGTGTATTCATTTAATTGGCTAAAATTACTCCGTTCTCCAGCGTGGATATATCCAGTCCTAGTTTTTACTATTTTCCAAGTAATCTCTTGACTATCTTCCGTCAACCCAGTGATTTCAATTATAGCCGTACCCTGACCATTATTAATCTCGGTTTCGCTAATCTTTCGTCCACTGGCATTAGTATTTTTTAGGCGATTAACTAACCATGAAAGCATAATCGCCAAACTATCTAAAATGGTGGATTTTCCAGCACCATTAACTCCTATAAATACGTTTAATTGACGATGAAAGTCGATGTTTAAACTAACTACACCTCGATAATTATCAAGCTTTATAGACTTAATTCTCATGGTTTTTTGTATCGGCAAGATTTGCTTATATTTGAGATAATTGTTAGAGAATGACTCTCGAATAATTGCCAGTAAAACTTAGATAGGGTTAAGAGACAGTAGGACAAGGAATAGAAAAAAATATCGACCAAAGAAATAATATCTAGTTTTGGCACAGAACTGGATAGTCATAATGATTATTTATCATTTACCCTCGACTAACTCAAAAAAACCCCGGCTGACTTTCCCGATCGCTGCCGTCTGTGAGACAATCGATCGATTGTTATCCTAAACTCCGCCAATTTTCATGTCCGACGACGCTACTATTCGCACTGCTGTACAACGTCTCTACAATACCTATCCTTTCCCCCCCGAACCGCTCCTAGATGAACCTCCTCCGGGTTACAATTGGCGCTGGAATTGGATTGCTGCCTATAACTTTTGTTGTCATCGTAAACCTGAACGAGAGGATATCCGCATTCTCGATGCAGGTTGTGGTACTGGTGCGGGAACTGAATATCTGCTTGCGCTCAACCCTTTCGCTCATGTAGTCGCGATAGATATCAGTGAAAAAGCTCTAGAAATTGCCAAAGAACGCTGTAATCGTTCGGGAGTTGCGACAAAGCACCGAGGTTCTCTGGATTTTCACCATTTACCCCTTGAATCGGCCACTAATCTCCCGGGAGAATTTGATTTAATTAACTGCGTCGGGGTGCTGCACCATCTCCCGGACCCGATTAAAGGTATTCAATCCCTCGCGCAAAAACTGGCCCCCGGTGGTCTGCTGCATATTTTCGTCTATGCTCAATTGGGACGCTGGGAAATCCAGTTAATGCAATCTGCGATCGCACTTTTGCAGGGAGACCGACGCGGGGATTATAAAGATGGGGTCGCTGTCGGCCGAGAGATTTTTGCCTCTCTACCAGAAAATAATCGCATTTTGAAACGGGAAAAAGAGCGTTGGTCAATGGAAAATCATCGCGATGAGTCCTTCGCTGATATGTACGTTCACCCCCGGGAAGTGGACTACAATATCGATACCCTCTTTCAACTGATTGATGCGTCAGGATTAGCCTTTATTGGCTTTTCTAACCCTTCCTACTGGCAATTAGACCGTTTATTGGGTAAATCCCCCGAATTGATGGCTAGAGCGCAAAATTTAGGGGAAAGGGAACGTTATCGCTTGACGGAATTATTAGACCCAGAAATCACCCACTATGAATTTTTCCTCGCTAAACCACCGATTTTGACTGCCGATTGGTCCGGGGATCAAGTCCTAGAGAATGCAGTGGCCGAAGTTCATCCCTGTCTTTACGGTTGGCCTAGTGCAAGTGTTCTAGATTACGATTATCGGCCGGTTAATCTCTCGGAGACAGAATTTGCTTTTTTACAAGCTTGTGATGGTCGTTTAACCGTGGGAGAAATCGACGCTCAAGTTGCTTTAGGATTAACTGCTGTGCGTTCTTTACAACAGCGCCAACTACTGATTTTAAGTTAGGGAAAATTTGGGGATGTTAGAGATAGCGTCCCTTGGCAATGGGTAACTTTTAAACTAACTTGGCTAAATCTTACAAAAACTTCTTTTTTCTCAACAATTATCCCCCTCCTATCCCCATAGTTTCAGCCCCAGAATTAACCGGGGCTGAATTATAATAGTTTAAGAAAGTGGACAAGGCTGCTAAATTTCTGATCAGTCCGATTTTTGCCCATCGGCAAACGGGAGAATTTAATCATTATCCCAAGATTCCGAGGCGATCAAGTCACCAATTTGATCTCTGAGAAGGTAGTCACATCGTTCTAGTTCACATTCAACACAAACCCACTCCCGGGGGGGAATGAACTGACAGAGGGTGTAGATCGGTTGGTGTCTGCTCACTACCCCCTGTTCTACCATCTGACGGACTTCGTCCTTAATCATCCTGATAGAGTAAGCGGTGGGAGCGGTGGAGAAAGTTATGGCACTCATGGGAGATTTCCTGCAAGATCTACAAAAGAAGTCTTATCACTAACTATATTCTAACCTATATGGGGACAAAAGAGATTTTTTGCTGTATCGACGATTACAATTTTTTATATATAGCGAAACCCTCTCCCCTCGCCAGTTTAGGCTTAGGTTAAGAAAAGTTAAATTTATCGGCTAAAAGCTGTCGAGTCCCCTTATGCCAAATCAGTTATCAGTGATCAGTTATCAGTGATCAGTTAAGCTGTTGACTATCTAGGGTTGGCTGAATAAATGTGAAATGTAGGCAAGGTAAGGGTTTTGGGGCTTTTCTTGCGAAACAGGTGCAAGATTTTGAGAGAATCGTGGTTCAAAACCTTGCATCTTCATCGGCCCGCGTCCTGTAGGGGCGAAGCATTCGGGCAATAACCTATCGGTGAAACCGGAGATTTTCTATCCGAATGCTTCGCCCGTACTTTTTCAGCAAACCCTATCTAAATTACTGGTTAAGACTGCACCGCAGTGCCGGAGTTGGCAGCAGGGAGAGGAAGTTCGAGCATTTGTACTGAATTTTCCCCTAAGCGTTTTAAAATCAGTACAGCTTATCAGTGATCAGATTTGAGTTTTCAGTTCACTGTTCACTGTTTACTGTTTACTGGACGGCTACGCCGTGCCTTTGGCAACACTGAAAAAAGCTTCCAGCTTAAACTAATAAATGGGGAATAAAAATAAAAGCCGCTACGAGTAAAGCGGCGATCGAGGCGATTAAAACGGCACCAGCGGCACAATCTTTCGCTATTTTGGCTAAATCATGGTAGGATTGCCCCACTGTCAGATCTACCACTGATTCTAGGGCAGTGTTAATTAATTCTAAGACCATCACCAGAGCGCAGGTAAGGGTGACAATCGCCATTTCCATGGCATTAACCCGCAAAAATAAGCCCCAACTAACCGCTACTAGGGTAATCAGGGTGTGAATGCGAAAATTTCTTTGACTAACAAAAGCATAACGGACTCCGGCCCAAGCGTAGCGAACACTGACTAATAGATTCGAGGCGACTTGCCAAGCGTATTCTCTTTGAGTCGAATTGTTGCCCTCACTCACCTGTCCCGATCGAGGGATAAAATTATTGTTGAGATAGGGATTAGATAGGCTGGTAGATTGGTTGGCTTGATGATAATTTGTCTTCATATTCCTCAATAATGCTTGACAAAAATAACTAACTATGTATCGGCATTTCGACGGTTTTTAACAAAGTTTCCTGTAAAGATAGCATTTCTAACAGACTTGTTTCATCGGGATGGTCCCAACCCAAAAGATGTAAACAAGCGTGGGCAGTTAACCAGGCCAATTCTCGCGCCAAAGAATGATTTTGTGTTAAAGCCTGTTGTTGTGCTGTCTCCACAGAGATGATAATATCCCCCAAATATAAAGGTTCTGTCTCTAAAATGCGCTCATCGACTGGGAAATCCACTTCGAGAGTGGCAAAAGCGAGAACATCCGTCGGTTGATCTTTGTGGCGATATTGGCAATTATAGGTCTGAATTTCTCGATCGTCTGTTAAACGCAAACTTAGTTCATAACCGGCGGCAACGGGGAGATAATCCGATAGATAGCCTAACCATGTCTCCAACCAATAGTGCCAAGTTTCCCCATCCACAGGACTATTTCCGGGATCAAAATAATTATCCTGTAGGCATAAATCCACCCCTAGGGGCAAAGTCTCACTCACCAGATTTCACCCTAGGGACGCGTCAGATAGGAAATACCGACAAAAAAGCCTAATAGGGCTGCTGTAGTCAAAAAAAAGTGTTTTAACGAGATGCCTTTTTTCTTGACCATATTCCGCATCGCCAGCTTGACGTAACTGGGTTGCGCTTCCGTGGCGGTTTCTACTGCGGGGTCAGTGGTGCTAACAGGTTCAGTCATCAGTAATTCCCCAGACAAGGATTGATCGCTATAAGTGTAACAGATTATTAAAAAAGTGCCAAAAAAATTCAATTATGGGAAAAATTATTACCCGTCCGGGATAGTCAAAACCGCTCAACTCCCCCACACCCCACACCCCACACCCCACACCCCAGCAGTTAACCCATGTCTTCCCACAATACCGAAAGCATCCAGACTATTTTTCAAAAAATTTGGGGCTATGATAGCTTTCGCTTTCCCCAACAGGAGATTATCGAGACAATTCTAGCGGCAAAAGATGCTCTGATTGTCATGCCCACGGGATTCGGTAAATCTATCTGTTTTCAATTGCCCGCTTTATTAAAAACTGGCTTAACCCTAGTGATTTCTCCCCTGGTTGCCCTGATGGAAAATCAGGTGGAGGAATTATTAGCCAAAAAACTACCCGTCGCCCTGATTCATCACGAAATCCCCCGACAACAGAGAAAGAAAACCTTAGCAGCGATCGCAGATCAAACCCTGCGACTTCTCTATCTTTCCCCAGAAACCCTCTTAAGTCCGCCCCTCTGGTCAAAATTAACCCTTCCCCACGTTAAAATTAACGCTCTCATCCTCGACGAGGCCCATTGTTTAACCCAGTGGGGCGATAATTTTCGTCCTGCTTACCGTCGTCTTGGGGCTGTCCGTCCCGCTCTGCTGCAATCAAAACCGACCGGCAGCCAAATAGCGATCGCTGCTTTTACCGCCACCGCTAACCCCGCCACCCGTGAGACTCTCACCCGCATCTTACAACTAGAAAAACCACAACTTTTCTTAATAAATCCTTACCGTCAAAACCTTGACTTAAGCACCAAAATATGTATTAGCCCCGGTTGTCGTCGTCATCAACTATTAAACTTCCTCACCAGTCAACCTCGACAATCCGGCCTGATCTATACTCGTTCCCGTCGCCATAGTGAAAATTTAGCGACATGGTTGCAATCTCTCCACTATCGCACCAGTGCCTATCATGCCGGTTTATCGCCCTTTCAGCGTCGGGAAATAGAACAAAATTGGCTGCGGGGGGATTTAACTTTTGTTGTCTGTACCTCAGCTTTTGGCATGGGTATCAACAAACCCGATGTGCGTTGGGTTGTCCACTACCAACCCCCAGCTTTACTATCGGAATACCTACAGGAAATCGGCCGCGGTGGTCGCGATGGCGGCAAAATGCAGGCTCTCACCTTAATTAGTGAACCGACGGGATGGTTAGATAATAGCGATAAAAACCAGCAAAAATTCTTTAACTCCCAACAGGAACGCCAATACCGACAAGCTTGGCAAATTTTAGCCCAAATTCCCCTAGAGGGCAAAGTAGAGGCGATTAGTGCCGAATTTCCCGATGGTGCGCTCATTCTCTCCCTTTTACACAGTCTCGATCGCCTAGAATGGCTCGATCCTTTTCATTATCGGCTTATTTATCGCCATAATTCCGCCAAGATGACTTTTAAACCCAAAAATGAGATGTTTCCCTACCTCTATACCCGTCGCTGTCGTTGGCACTTTCTCTTAAATGCTTTTGGTTTTCAGGAAAATGCCGATAATTTTCGCTGTGGTCATTGCGATAATTGTCGTCGCAATCGACCTCTGGCAAACTAGGGAGCGCCAGAGCAGGGAGAGCAGAGCTTTTGTACTAAATTTTCCTGTCTTTTTTCTCCTCCTGTCTCGGATTCTCCTCACTTAAGGTCAGATTTTTGATTTTTGCAGGAGATTTATAGCGGTTTTCCCAGAAGTTAGTCCCGATTGAATCTATCAAGGGATTTACCATACCTTACCCGAAATAATAGTGAAATTCTGTGACAAAGTGCAGCCAGATACAAGAATCTTTGCTAGATTTCTAGAAAGCTTCTGTGATAAGTCTCCTTAAAAGGAGGCTGTTTGCAGTAAGCTAATCTGGCTAACACGCTTTTGGGCGTGATATCGGGAAAAGTTCGGGCGATTGCGCCTAAATGGAGTGATATGCCGAAAGTTGAATCATATCGTTACTCTGGAGAGTTTTTTACGGAAAGTTTCTGTATAATATGTAGTTATGCCGAAGCCCGCGAAGTCCGTTAAGGTTGTCTGTTTTAGGTTTCTCTACTACTAAGGCTCAATATCAAATAAAGGAAAGAAAATGAATTTATTGAAATCAAGTTTAATTGTGTGTGTAAGTGTAGGTATGGTGCCTGCTATTCTTAATCAAGCACCTGCAACAGCTCAGCCACGCTTTATATATGCTCGATTTGAATCTGTAAATTACCCAAGAAGATATATTCGACACAGAAACTTTCAAGGATATGTTGAGCCTATTAGCACGAATCTGGATGAACTTGATTCAAGCTTCAGAATTAGAACAGGCTTGGCAGACCCCAACTGTATTTCGTTAGAATCAAAAAATTTTCCCGATTATTTTTTGCGTCATCAAAACTTTCGTATAGTGCTGTCATCTAATGATGGTAGTACACTCTTTAGGAAAGATGCTACATTCTGCCCTAAAACTGGATTGAGTTCTAAAGGTGGCACTTCTTACGAATCCTCGAATTTCCCTGGCTATTATATTAGACACCGAGACTGGGAACTTTGGCTTGATAAATTCAATGGTAGCCGCCTTTTCCGCGATGATGCAAGTTTTCTTAGAAGACCTACCCCATAGTGCGATCGCAAAGATTAAATTTTGATAAGCGATCGGGGCATAACAAATCATTGGAGCGGACAATATTAGGGATTTTGGTGTTGAGTTGAGAAGCGATCTATTGCCGCTCAATTCAACCGTTATGCCGACAAGCTTCCGAATAGTCCCTAGTTAGGTTAAATTACACATTCACGAGGAAAAAAGTCATACCACGTCTTAAAATTCAGATTGATGCTGACCTGTTTAGTGCAATTTCTGATGAGGAAAAAGCAAAAATTTCAAGAATCTTAGAAACAACTAATTTAGCAGATGAAGGAGTGGATATTGAAAGTAATGGAGTAGCTAGTGGGCAAGCAGCGATCGCTGATCCTCAAGGCATTTTTGATAATATAGGAAAAGATTTATGTAAAATTGGTTGTGATACGGCGGTGGCAGCAGCAGCTTGCAGCGGTTTAAGCGGGGGAGTCGTTATCGCAGCTTGTATTCCAGCAGCGGCAGCAGCCAGAGAACTTTGTCGTGATGCGTGCTAAAATTTTCTAAAATCTAGGCTTAAAGATTTAATTATTCTGGATCTTTAAGCCTGTTTTTTTATCAAATAAGGAGTTAATTAAAAAATGAGTAGTCGTCTAGTTCCAACCCCTGAATTATTACAAGATGCTAAGAACTTTAAGGGTGAGTTTTTAGTAAGAATTTTTGGTGCGTTCCCTCAAATAGTAGGGGCTTCTCTACTAAGTGGAATACCCAATAATAGCAATATTGTTGGTGTAGGTTATGGGGTAAAAATTTCAGGAGATACTGTTATTGATGATCTTGCTTTAAGAGTTTACGTTCGTTCTAAATTACCCAAAAGTCAAATTCCTAATAATGAACAAGTTCCTGAAGAAATTAATGGTAAACTCACCGATGTAATTCCCGTTTATGACTTAAGTGCTTTAGCTAGACCTGTTGAATGTGGGACTTCTGTGGGACATTTTAATATTACAGCAGGAACATTAGGCTGCTTAGTTAAAAAAACAGCAGGAGATGATAATGAAATCTTTATTCTCTCTAATAATCACGTTTTAGCTGATTCTAATCAAGCTCAAATTGATGATAATATTATTGAACCTGGTAAATTGGATCAAGGAACTGAACCAATTGCTAAATTAACAGACTTTGAAACCATTTTTTTAGATGATAAGCCTAACTTTATTGACGCCGCGATCGCCAAGGTTATTAACAATAATGATGTCAGACCTAGTATTCTAACCATTGGCAATGTGCAACAACCTCCGATGACATCTGCTTTATATCAATCTGTTCGTAAACATGGACGTACAACAGGACACACAATAGGTGTAATAATGGACATTGCGGCAGATGTTCGAGTCCGCTTTGGTCAAAAAATCGCTAATTTTGAAGATCAATTAGCCATTCAAGGGGTTAATGGTTTGTTTAGTCAAGGAGGAGATTCAGGTTCTTTAATTGTTGATGCGATGACTCGTCGTCCTGTGGGATTATTATTTGCAGGAGGCGGAAATCAAACCTTTGCTTGTCCCATTGATAAAGTGCTGTCTCGGTTTGATATTGATATACTGTAAAGGTAAAGAGTGATCAAGGAGAGGGTAATTATGAATTCTCATCAAGAATTGTCCCAAAGCAAACCTGATTTAGCGACTGTCAAAAAGGCTGTTAAAAAAGAATATCAGCAAATTGCAGGAATTGAAGGGGTAGGAATTGGTGATGGTGTTATTAATATTTATGTTAGTAACCCAGATGTCATTAAACAGCTACCTTCTACTTTTCAAAACGTCCCTCTTAATTGTGTTATAACGGGAATTATTGAAGCCTTAAATACTCCATAATCTCCTTGATGACTTAAAAAACACAAGGATGGACTCAAGACCTTTGAACTTAAGACTATATGCTCAGAGACGGTTGATCCGTCCCACAAGTGCGATCGCTGATCTTGTAGGGTGCGTTCCCTAATGTGGCTCCTACTGCTCCAGCGATCGATTTTTGGGGAACGTACCATGCACATTAGACCTCTTGCATAAATCCGAAAACAAACGATAGAAACAATAATGGGAAGGACTTTCAGTTAATTATTTATTAGTAGTTGATAATCTTCAAAAATGTGGCTCTTCGGGAATTGTTATGCAAATAATTAACTTAAAATAAAATTCGATGAGAGCGCCTACGCTCAAAAGTAGCTGAAATTTATACAGTGCGATCGCCGATCTTGTAGGGTGCGTTCCCTAATGTGACTCCTACTGCTCCAGCGATCGATTTTTGGGGAACGCACCATGCACATTGATTGCAGCTGTGGGTTTAAGTGCGATGCCGAAGGCACTGCGTAGCAGTACACCAATCTTATAGAGACTTAGTAGGATGGGCATTAGCTCATCCTACAGACCTGTGAGATATTATAGAGGGGTCTCCAGAAGTCAAATCGTAATCAGGAGTTAGTATATGCAAGCAATCCTTTTAAGCCGTGAAGAAGTTGCTCAACGTGCAGAGAAACTGTACGAAAGCAGAATCCGCCAAGAGGTGGAAGTTGAAGAAAACATTGGCAAGATGGTTATCATTGACATTGAAACAGGTGACTACAAAGTTGATGAAAATGGCTTACACGCTGCTGACTTATTGAGCGAGAAACACCCCCATGCTCGGCTCTTTGGGATCAAAATTGGCTACAACGTTGCTGCCGCTTTTGGTGGGGGTGTTATGGAGCGTGTAGTTAAGTGATTTCAGGTATTGTGGCTAATGGACACCCGCTTATCACTATCCCATTTCGGATTCCAAATCGCGCTGACTTTCCGATTGAGTTTGTAGTAGATACAGGATTTACAGATGAGCTTTGTTTACCACCCGAAGCAGTAGCATTACTGAATCTTCCTTTCAGGTACGATATGCGTGCGAATTTAGCAGACAACAGCCAAGTAATGCTGCCTCTTCACAAAGCAATTATTATCTGGAATGGTGAGGAGCGAGAAACTCGTGTATTTGCCACAGGGCGGCGACCCCTGGTTGGAACTGCTTTATTATACTTTAGACGTTCATAATCTGAGATTTATTAAACTTCTGAAATCGTAGAGTGAGCAAGGAATCCAGTTCTTTTTTATGTTTCAGGTGGGCATCATTCAGACATTCATAAATAGCTGAAGAAAAGTCAGAAAAGTTTTCATAGTATTTACCATACAAACATTTCTTTTTGACAAATTTCCACAGCCTTTCAATTAAATTTAGATTAGGCGAATAAGACGGCAAATAGAGTAGCTCTATTGACAAAGAAAGAGCCAATTCTTCAACAATTTTACATTTTTGATAGCGGGCATTATCTAAGACTAGAGTGATGGGAATAGTTATTCCTAAAGCAGCTATTTTTGACCGGAGTTCACAGACTTGAGTTGCTGTAATATAAGTGTCATTCGTAACCAGAATAACTTCATGAGTTATTGCATTTAATGCTCCTAAAACATTGAAGCGTTTACGCCCGCTCGGTGACTTAACAAAAAGTCTCTCAAAACACCAAATAAAACCGAGAAATGCTCCCATGACGAAGTGAGCGGCATCAACAAAAAAAACAGCCCTTTTTCCTTCTTTAGCCTCATTTAGTCTGGGTTCTAGCTTTTTTTCTTTGTAGTCCTCTTGTTCATCCCGGTCAGCTTTAGAAGGAAGAGAACCTACTTTTAAACATTTCATTCCCATTGATTTTAAAAATTTTCTAACTTGGGTAGGACTTCGTTTTATTCCCGTTAATTCTTCTCTCCTATATACAGCTTCATTTATTGTGGCTGGTGGATTTTTCTCGAAGTATTTTTTGAGCGTTTCTTTTTGAGACTCTAATTCACTTTTAGGGCGATAGAAGTTGATTTGTTTTAATTTTTCTATTCCGCCTTCTTCATAATCTCGAAGATAGGTTAATAAGGTATTTGGCGAGATTCCTGCTAACTGACAAATTTTTTGGTGCGGTATCTTTTGGCTCTTTAACCAGAGAACTTCCATCTTCAGTTGAACCCGGGGATGGGGATGATGAAATCTTTCCTAAGACAGTGAGTTCTTTTCTTCTTCCGTGAATTCTAGGTTAATCATGTTTTTAATGAGTGCTTTGCTTCTAATTATGACTCTTAAACTATATTATTGTCCTTGAGTAAAAAATGCAAGTTGTAGCCGTGCAAAGTATAGATAGCCATGAACTTGTGATTCAGTTTACGGAAGGTGGGTTGGTAACGATTGATGATTTGTAGTGCGATGCCGAAGGCACTGCGTAGCAGCACGCCGATCTTGTAGGGTGCGTTCCCTGATGTGGCTCTTACTGCTCCAGCGATCGATTTTTGGGGAACGCACCATGCACATTTACTGTGGGTTTAAGTGCGTTCCCTAGTGCAAGTTAAAGTCAGATGTAGGCTGGGTTGACAAAAGGAAACCCAACAACTTCTAGTTTAATCCCCTCCGCCACCTCAACGATAGACACCTCCATTGCTCAGGGTAAAATGAAGGGGCATAGTTGAAAAGAGGTCAAATCTATGACAGTTCGACAACCCCGCTACAGCAAAGAAGAGTTTGCCCGACGTGGCGATGAGATTTATGAATCTCAGGTGCGCCCCCAAATTGAGGAAGGTAATCATGGCAGAATTGTGGCGATCGACATCGAAACTGGAGCGTTTGAGCTTGCTGACGATACGATGACTGCGACTCGGCGACTTTATGAACGATTGCCTGATGCTCAGCCTTGGGTTGTTCGGATCGGCTATCGCGCCGTTCATCGTTTCGGCGCACGGAGTTTGAAAGACGCTCTATGATGATGCAGGGTTACGTCAATCAGAATTACGAAGCAATGCTTTCCTTGGTTGTGAGGAACGGCGACAAACTTAAATCCATTACTGCTGTGATCGATACAGGGTTTACAGGGTTCTTGAGTCTCCCGATTGCTACTATTAGAGAACTTGAACTGTCTTGGAGTTACCGCGATCGGGCAACCTTGGGCGATGGTAGCGAAGTCTTATTTGATATCTATGATGGCATGGTGATTTGGGGTGGGCAGTATCGAGAAATCGAGATTAACGCTGCAGAGACAGAGCCATTGATTGGAATGAGCCTGTTGCGCGGTTATCGGTTGCAAGTCGATACAGTCAAAGGCGGATTGGTTACGATTTCGGAGTTACCGATCGCAGTTTAGAAGCTGATCGTCAGACACGGTCTAACAGGAACGTTAGTGCGATGCCGAAGGCACTGCGTAGCAGATCGCTGATCTTGTAGCTTGGGTTGACGAAAAGAAATCCAACACCTTCGGAACTAAACTGCGAACGCTAATCTTGTATTGTTCTTAACCTTAAATAGGGTTTGCTGAATAAATCTAAAAACTTTGTTGGATAAGACTTTTAGACCTTTTGGAAATCAAAAAGTACCAGTTCTGGGAGAGATCGGGGAAAATTCAGGTACTTTTTCTCTGAAAATTAGGTAATTGACCAGATGAGAATCGGTAAAAACCCACACCCCACACCCTGTTCCCACACCCTGTCCCCACGAAAAACTTTTTCAGCAGACCCTAAATAGCCTTTGGCCTACATGAGCATATTCACAGATTGACAGTCAGCGAGGCATTCAGCTATGTTTGAGATATTTAGAGCAAAACTTTTGAATGCCCACGCTGTTGACCGTTGGCCCATATCGATTCTTTTGCTACGCAGGCGATCGCTTCGGAGCCACCTCACATCCATGTTGAACGAGATCGAGAGATCGCTAAATTCTGGCTTCAGCCGCTTCGTCTTCAGAGTAACCAAGGATTTAACCGCACCGAAATTAACCGCATTCAAAAACTTGTTCAAGAAAACCAAGAACAATTACTAGCAGGCTGGAATGACTTTTTTAACGAATGAAGTATTTGAAACATTGGCTATTCAGCAATTGGCCATCACAGATGACACACTCAGTGTAGATTTGTCTGATGGGCGCACTATATCTGTTCCCCTGGCATGGTATCCTCGGCTCCTGCATGGCTCAATTGAGGAGCGCAATGATTATCGCTTGATCGCTGGTGGCAGTGGAATCCATTGGAATCAACTAGATGAAGACATTAGCACTAAAAACTTGATTCTTGGCCAACCATCAGGGGAAAGTCAAAAATCCTTGAAGCGTTGGTTAAATAATCGAGTGCGATCGCCGATCTCGTAGGGTGCGTTCCCTAATGTGGCTCCCACTGCTCCACCGATCGATTTTTGGGGAACGCACCATGCACATTGATTGAAGTTGTGATACCAAATCCTGTTATAATAAAACGAGATATTGTAGGGTGCGTCCCACGCAGCCTTTACCTTTTTGAAAACACTTTCAATGATGTAGCTATGGACTGGGAAACTCGAATTACACTAAATCCCGATATTTTGGTGGGAAAACCTATCATTAAAGGAACAAGGATTGCGGTTGAATTTATCATCGATCTTCTCGCCCAAGGTTGGAGTATTGATGAAATTCTGCGAAACTACCCAGGTATTACAGTAGAAGATATTCAAGCTTGTCTTAGCTATGCTAGTGTAATGCTCAAATCTGAGAAAGTCTATGCTATTCCTGCTTAACTGATGCGTTTTCTAGCGAACGAAAATTTCCCCCTTGATGCGGTTGAAGCCCTACGACAAAATGGCCATGATGTCCTGTGGATTAGGGTGGAATCCCCCGGAATCTCGGACCGTGAAGTTTTAAGTCGCGCCCAAGCAGAAAATCGTATTCTCTTGACATTTGATCAAGATTTTGGATAACTCGCCTTTCGTTCAAGGTTGCCGGCCAGTGTTGGTATTATTTTGTTTAGAATAAGAGTACCTTCTGCATCTGTAGTCGCTGAGAAAGTTGCCAAGGTTATCTCATTGCGGGATGACTGGTATGGACACTTTACAGTTATTGAAGAAGACAAAATTAGAATGAGAGACTTAACGGTGAGATCGCCGATCTTGTAGGGTACGTTCCCTCATGTGGCTCCTACTGCTCCAGCGATCGATTTTTGGGGAACGCACCATGCACCTTGATTGAAGCGCCGATTCAAATTTGAAGTGCACCACTGGGGGGCTTGCGATGAGGCGGCTCATCAGTAGTAGAGCGGGAGCACTTCGTTAGAATAACTCAAAGTATAATTAAGGCAAAATACTGAGTTGAGGTCAACCAGATGGCAGTTCGTCAACGGCGTTATCCCAAAGATGAGTTAGCCGAGCGAGGGCAAAAACTCTACGAATCTGGCATTCGGCAGCAAGTCGAAGCCGGTAATGAAGGTAAGATTGTAGCGATCGACATTGAAACTGGAGAGTTTGAAGTCGATGAAAACGTTGTGCCTGCAACTAATCGGCTCTTTGAACGTCACCCCGATGCCCAACCTTGGATCATTCGTATCGGACATCGCGCTGTTTATCATTTCGGGGCACGGAGTTTGAAGAAAAATCCATGATGGAAGGTGTTGTAAATTTGCGGCGTGAAGCCACGCTAAGGATTGTAGTCGGAAACTCAAATCGGCAACTGCAAGCGGTTGACGCGGTGATTGATACCGGGTTCAATGGATTTTTATCTTTGCCCTCTACAATCATCGCTACATTAAATTTACCTTGGAGTGGTTCTGATTTTGTCACGCTGGGTGATGGCAGTGAAACTTATTTTGATCTGTACACTGGGACTGTGATATGGGATGGGCAGTACCAAGAGATTGATATTGCAGAATCAGAAACAGAGCCTCTACTAGGAATGGCGCTGCTTTACAGATATCGGTTGCAGGTCGATAACATTGAGGGCGGTAAGGTCAAGATTGAAGCCTTATGAGCCAGTGCTAGAAGAGATTCGGTGAGGCGCGGTCTAACAACGCAGCCGTAGGGTGCGTTCCCTAATGTGACTCCTACTGCTCCACCGATCGATTTTGGGGGAACGCACCATGCACATTGATTGCAGCTGTGGGTTTAAATGCGATGCTGCTCCTCCCGCTACAACCCCGGAACCCTCTGCCCTCGTTGGTCTGGGGGCTGTCGTCGCTCTGGGAGTTGGCTTCAAGCGCCGCCGCGCCCAAGCAGACAAAAACTCAGCTTTAATTGAAGGTATTACAACAGGATATCTGCAAGGGTCTCTTTTTTTGTGGGTAATTGTGAATTAGAGAAATTGACATTTGACATCCTCGCCGCCGTAAAACGGACGGCGATTCCTCACCACGCCACTTTTTTAGGGTGGTCGCGTCAATGGGGTTGACGCAGATAGCGAAAAACGCTTAATTGCTTAAGTCTGACTCTTTCGACCCGTCCGTTTTGAGTGTCCGAATGCTGGACGGCCACTTTGAACAAGTCGAAAAAATCTAATGTTCAACCTTATTTCCTAGAAAGTTTTACTCGTTCAAGGCCGAATTTGAATTCTTTTCTGAACAAAACCCCCTACTATCTGTGGTCAAGGTTCAGTTTTTAGCTTGGTTATCGCTTTTTCCATTGTAGCTTAAAGCCGTCCTAAAAGGACGGGGTTTTAACCCAAATTTTCGATAATAAGAGCATAGAGCTAAATATACCTTTAAAATAGCTTTTCTCATGCCTACCGTCCTTCAAGTTGGGCCTTACAGTTTTATCTTTTTCAGTTCAGATCAACAAGAGCCAGCCCATATCCATGTCAAACGCGATCGCAAACTCGCTAAATATTGGCTTGATCCCATTACCTTAGTAGGGTTGATTCATTTAAATTAAGTACAGCGGATTTTGAGTCAATAAATTTGAATGAAAATTCTCAAGTTTATCTTTTTCTAATCAAAAAAGTTAGTGACAATAACTAATCTTTAATCCTCTGCCAATATTGATTATGAATAAATTGATAAAGCTTGTTCCCAAGCCACTAAAAGCCTATCTCTCTTCAAATTTTCTGAGAGTACATCCTGTTAATTTAGCTAATTTTTCTGCTTCTTACGTCGATAAAACTATCAGTTTTTCCCAACGTTCAGCTAACCACCTCTGTCCCTCTGTTATTGAGAGAAAACCCAAACCTCTGAAAAGATTCAATCCTATAGTTGTGAGAATTGACCAATTGCTGGCCGCTTGAAAATCACTTATCTCGCTTTTATCTTCCTCAAAAATTACATCTTTTACCCAATGTAACTGATTTTCTATTTTCCAATGTCCTCGAATAATTTTAGCAAATACTTGGGCGGATTCGGTTAGGCTACTGATATAGTAAGCTGTTTCTTCATAAGTTTTATCCCCGCGACTACCCCTTCTTTCTACTTTAATAATTCGGCGCAGATTTTCAAACCCTTGTCTTTCATTTTTCCTCACTTTAAAAACTTCTATTTTTCTGGATATTTTTCGACCATGACTATTATTTTGTTCAAGAAAGCAACTTTCTGGCTTTGAGGAATTACTCAGGTCTTGTATTCGCTTATAAAGATTTTTCTGATTTCCTTTAACGGTGATAACATAGTCATTTTTACTCTTGGCTATTAAGCTGATTGTTTTTTTCTGACAGTGTAAAGCATCGCCAGTAAAAACTTTATTTTGGAGAGAGCAATCCTGAATTATAGCTTGATCTTCGTCGATTTCAGACCCTTTTTTGTTTTCGATTCTTTTTAAGTGTAATACTCATCCACTTTCTTGAATAAACAATGAGACAAACATAATAAAATTTTGTTGTTCATTGTTAGGATTCTTTAGGGTATTTTTGAGACTTTTTCCATCTATGCCTAGCCAATTTATATCACTTCTTTGTCCATATTCTTGTAATGCCCATTCATTAAACATTTTTAACAAAATCTGCCATTCAACTCCCATCATTACCCTTCTAATTGTTGAATAGGATGGGACTCTTTCTGGAATTATGTTAAATTCTTGACTGAGCCTGTGCCGATTATTTTTAGCGAACTCTCCTAGCTCTCTATAACCTGAGTATCCTAGCATTGTTCCCAGTATTATTACTATTAATACTATCCATAAAGGGTGTCTTTTTCCTTTATCTTTCCGAAAGTCCTTGACTTGTTTTAGTTTTTCTATTAAGCTCAACATATGTTTGAAAAGTTGGCGGTCACTTATCATTTTACCTGACAGTGATCGCTTTTACTTTTGATATTCTGATGGGAGAATGAAACAGCCCTACATTACCTTAGAGAAAAACCGAGGATTCAAAGAACATGAATTAAACCAGATTGCTAAACTAATAACAGAACATCAACCCGCAATCCTAACCCCATGGCATGATTACTTTGACCCTTGAAACCGAGCCAATTGCCCATCAAGTGACCCTAACCGACGATAAATTAATAATCGACCTAGCCGACGGTCGCAGCATCACCGTTCCGCTAACATGGTACCCTCGTTTACTGCACGCCTCCCCCGCCGAGCGTCAAAATTGGCAACTCTTAGCGGATGGATGTGCTATCGAATGGCTCGATCTAGATGAGCATATTGGTATCGAAGGACTATTAGCTGGTCGGCGCAGTAGCGAGAGTTCACGCTCCCTGAATCGATGGTTAACAACTCGCAGACAAACTGTAACCGAGTAAATGGGGACAATGTTTCTGTTGTGCCACCCCAACTCCTCCATTCTTGCCCTGTAATTTATATCAAAATTTACTTAAACCTTGACAATGAGGCAGAGGCTTAACAACGAGCGATTGCGCTTTTCTTGGCGCTCTGCGATCAACCCTGCCAGATGGCAAATCTCACGCTTTTTTTGAAAAACACCAGTGCGATCGCTATCGCTGTAGGGTGCGTTCCCTAATGCAAGTCCTACTGCTCCAGCGATCGATTTTGGGGGAACGCACCATCCCGCATTTCTCACAAAAAGTACGATCACCAACCCCCGAAGCCTTACAAAATCTGGGTTTTGACTGGGTGATCGCCTTGTAGCAAAAACGACAGTGTGTTGTTAGGATTCAACTTAAGCTCATCATCAATTAGACCTTGAAAAAAGAACAAATTTAAAATGAGTATTTTTAGGTTAATTAGTTGATAAAGTCTCAATTTTAAGTAGAGAATGAAGTCAAAAGCTTGCTATAATTTAATCATTAAAACTATTTAAAGTATGTCAAGTTTATGACTCCTAGTTCAGACCAGTCTCGACTCAATCAATTAAATTTTGGAAACCTCAATGGAAGACAAGTAATCGCTAATTTTGAGGGAGGAAAAATCACCTCAGATGCAGGAATTATTTTGATGGCAGAGTTAGACCAAAAGCTAAAAATAACGGCTCGGTTTGCCGAATGTTTTCGAGATTATCGAAATTCATCCTATCTAGATTATTCAGTTCATGAACTACTCGCACAAAGAGTTTATGGGATAGTTTTGGGATATGAGGATGTCAATGATCATGATAAATTACGTCATGCTCCAGCTTTAGCAATAGCATTGAAAAAACTAAATTTTATTGACTCAGCCCAAGCAAATTTAGCGGGAAAAAGTACAATTAATCGACTAGAATATTGTCCGGAAACAGTCATCAATCAAGAGAACAGTCGTTACCATAAAATCGAGCCTAACCCCAAAGAAATTGAAAAAGCTTTTGTGGACATCTTTCTAGAATCCTACAAAAAGCCACCGAAACCAATTATTTTAGACATGGATGTCACCGATGACCAAGTGCATGGAAATCAAGAGGGAGCGTTTTTCAATACTTATTATAAAGGAGTGTGTTATGCTCCTTTGTATATTTTCTGTGAGCATCATTTATTAGTAGCTAAACTCCGGTCTTCTCATGTAGATACTGCTGGGGGAGCATTAGAAGAATTGCAGCGAATAATCGGTATAATTCGAGAAAAATGGTCAGATACGCAGATATTAGTACGAGGAGATAGTGCCTATTCCCGTGAAGATATCATGAAATTTTGCGAAAGTCAAGCAGGAGTTGATTATGTTTTAGCAATGGCAACGAATAGTCAATTAAAATTACGAGCGACCGATGTAATTGAGAAAGCTAAGGCAGATTACGAGCAAAGACTTCAGCCAGTTACTGAATTAATGGAGACGTTATTTTCTCCCGATGAAGAGTTAGGAGAATTGGCGAAATTGGTACCAGAATCGACTTGGTATCGTTCCCTATGTTATCAAACCCAAAAATCCTGGAGCCGTTCAAGAAGAGTGGTGACAAAAGTTTGTCCTGGTAGTGAGGGCGTAAAAATTCGCCACGTTGTGACTTCTTTACCTGCATCAAAGATTCCCCCATCTAAACTTTACACTGAAAAATATTGCCCCAGAGGTGAGAGGTCAAATCGAATTAAAGAGCAACAATTAGACTTATTTGCTGACCGGAATTCGACACAGACATTTGAGAGTAATCAATTAAGACTTTGGTTGTCATCAATGGCTTATGTTTTAATGCAAGCTTTTCGTCAAAATTGTTTGGCTAAAACTTCTTTTGCCAAAGCGACAGTGGGAACAATTCGCCTTAATTTCCTTAAATTAGGAGCTAGAATTACTGTTAGTGTCAGAAGAATTTTAATCGCAATTGCCAGTTCTTGTCCCTATCAAGATATTTTAGCGATAGCTTACTCTAGAATTCAAGCGATAGCGGGAACTGGATAAGTTGAAGAGTTTTCAAAGATCATTAAATAGTCTTAAAAATGGCTGCTTATAAATTCAGCTAACTTTGTCGTGAACATTTTCCCTAATTGACGGAATTTTTCCAGTAATTCAGGAATTTTTTGATTAGTTTAGTCAGATTATTCCTTGATAACTAGGCGGGTTTCTCTTATTTTTGAAAAACACCAACTTTTAACCTCCAAATTAGGTTCTTAATTCAGTTTGTGAGAAATGCGGGACCATGCACATTTATTGAAGTTGTGATCCCAAATCCCGTTACAATAAAATGAGTAAAGACGAGGTTTTAGACCCGATTTTTTTGATACCATTTAGTGAATAATCGACCTCTGGTAAGCTAGGGAGCGCCAGAGCAGGGAGAGTAGAGCTTTTGTACTAAATTTTTCATGTCTTTTTTCTTCTCCTGTCTCGGATTCTCCTAACCTAACGGAAGGTTTTTGATTTTTGCAGGAGATATATAGCGGGTTTCCCAGAAGTTAGTCCCGATTGAAACGCTTGCCTATCTAGGGGTTGCTGAATAAATCTAAAAACCTTGTTGGATAATATTTTTAGACTTTTTTGAAATCAAAAAGTACCAGCGATTGGAGTGATTGGGAGGAAAATTCAGGGACTTTTTCCCTGAAAATTAGGTAATTGACCGCCTGAAAATGGGTAAAACCCTACACCCCACACCCGTTACAGTAGAGCAGGAAGTCGCCTTCCCACCCCCTGCTTCAAAACCGGACTTACGACTTTCGCCGTATCCGGCTCCTGAGTAACTAGGCTACTGTCATTAGTAGAATAATAATGGGAATTATTATTTCCTTGTCTATTCAACCCTCTTGGCTGTATCCCCACCAGACAAGATTGTTGGTTTTAGGGCGTATATGACCGTTGATTGTTGCTTAGACTTCCTAGTTACCCGTCCTTTGTCAGCATATCTTTGATATTACTCAAAGCCTTGGCTTTTAAGGACATCCTCTCCCTCTATTGACTTGCGGATGGTTTCCTACTGCCCCGAACGGGCAGAGTCAATCAGGGTTACTTCGTTCCCTATAACCATTGGTTGAACCCTTAGGATGATACTGTCCACAACAGAGTAACGGGAATGCCTTACTGATAGTGGTATGAGCTATCAGCCCCAACTCTGTTAACTTTTGTTTCGAGCCTGTCAGCCTTTTGGCTCGTGGGTGTTGACGATGGTTAATTCGTATCTTCGCCCCAGGGCTATCCATAGGTTCTGGCTCAACGGGTTTCTGATTTAGGCTATCAGATACCGCTTTTTTTTCCTCGCTCACTACCTCAGATGTACCAAGTCTAAAGCAGCAGGAAATGCCGTCACTCTAGGCATCTAGAGGACAGGACTAAGGTTATTACTAACCCGCACCTGTAGGGTTATAAAGTTATCAAGGTACTACATTTACCAAGCGGCTAATCCTCTAAACGTCTTACTGTCTAGTTTCTAGCCAACGAATCGCACCACACCCCACACCCTAGCCCCACCAACAAACTTTTTCAGTAAACCCTATCTATCAAGGGATTTACGATACCTTACCCGAAATAATAGTGAAATTTTGTGACAAAGTGCAGCCAGATACAAGAATCTTTGCTACATTCCCAGAAGGCTTCTGTGATAAGTCTCCTTAAAGGAGGCTCTTTGCAGTAAGCTAATCTGGCTAACACGCTTTTGGGCGTGATATGGGGGAGGATACAGGGAGCAAGTCAGTTTTGTCAGAACATAAATACTATTCAATAGCTAAAGACTGTTATTTAGGTAAGCACAGCGGTGTTTAAGCACTTGAGGGATATTTTCTTCATTCCACTGGGCTCCAGAAATTTTCAGTCGTCGGTCAATCTGTTTAACCGTGGATTCAACGGCTCCCGAAGCAATAGAGCAAATCTCTTCTTGTTGATAGTAATTATAATTAACAATTCGATGACGATGAATCTCTAAATAACGACAGAAATTTTCAGCTCGTTCGTTTTTTAAAGGAGAGATTAATGCTATTGTTTCCTCAATTTTGCCCTGCCATAATAAACTTGCTGCTTTTTTCAATCTCTTCACTGAACCGCCGACTTTATGAAGATTTTCTACCAAATGAAACCAGTCAAGTATTTCTCTTTTTTCTCCTGGACAATCCCAGTTTTTCACAATTTTCCCAATACCGGGATGTCCGTCTCCCAAACAGGTAAGGGGGTCAGATAAAGGTTGTTGATTAACCCAATATATTAACGATTCATTCTCTCCAAACCAAGCTTTTCTTAGGAAAGTATCAACACAGATTGCTTGATAATCTTTCCAGATACAAGCCTCTCCCTTAGTTTCGGTTCTTAAGCGCACTTTTCCTCCATCTAGACTAATTTCTTGAACGGGGTTTCCTGATTCTTCTTCGGCAAATTGGTGGCGATGGACTAATCGTTGTTGAGTCCTAGTGGGACTTAAACGCCAAATAAAGATCAAATCGAGTATAATCGTTAAAGAGTAAGCACTTTACGTTGAAAGATCAGCGATGAAAGAGACAACCCCAGCCGCAATGCCCCCATGCTTTGACCGATGGTGTCGGCGGTTTGACAATTGCTTCAAAAACGAAGCGCAAAAAAACGGCTTCAGACAATATTTAGGGTCTGCTGAAAAAGTTTTTCCTAGGGGCAGGGTGTAGGGTGTGGGGTGTGGTGCGATTCGTTGGCTAGAAACTAGACAGTAAGACGTTTAGAGGATTAGCCGCTTGGTAAATGTAGTACCTTGATAACTTTATAACCCTACAGGTGCGGGTTAGTAATAACCTTATACCATTTTTCAAAAAGTATGTCATACTTGGTAAAGGTATAGTTTGTGTGGTAAAAAGGCAATGAGTGGAGTCCCTAATATTAATGTTGCTGAGTCAGTAGAAGACTTAAAATCCTTGTTGAAGCAACAAGTAACCTCTTTAAACTTTGCTAAAGTACAATCCCTGTATCTACTAAAAATTAAGGAGGTAGAAACGGTTCGTCATCTCGCCGTGTTAATAGGACGCTCAGAAAGAACTATTCATCGCTGGTTAAGTTGTTATCGAGAAGGAGGGATAGAAAATCTCTTGTCAGAACCAGAAAAACTGGGAAGACCCAAAAAGATTTCAGTGGAAGAAGCCGCTCTAATTCAGAATGAATTAAAAGACCCAGAAGGATTTCAAAGTTATAAAGAAATTCATTTTTGGGTATCAATTATTTTAGAAATACCCACCAGTTATATAACTGTTTACCGTCTCGTAAGAAATGAATTACAAGCTAAATTAAAAGTGGCTCGACCTCAAAATTTAAAACAATTACCAGGAGAAGTAAAAATATTCCAAAATAATCTATCTGAACAGCTACAAGCTTTACTAGAAAAGGAATCTGAAAAAGTTAGTCAATATTTAAAAGTCCGCTTCTGGTGTCAAGATGAAAGTCGCTTCGGCTGTCATACCATTGTCAGAGATAAAATAACAATTAAAGGCATAAAGCCCCTTGGTAATTTTCAGTATAATTTTCAATATCTCTGGCTCTATGGTTTAATAGAACCTCGAACAGGTAGCAGTTTTTTCTATGAATTTTCTCATTTAGATGGGGAATGTTTTAATCAATATTTAACGCTTTTTTCTCAAGCTTTTTCTGAGGAATTACATATTATTCAATTAGATAATGCTCCCGCACATACGGCGACCGACCTAGAAATACCTGATAATATTATCCTATTTTATCAACCTCCCTATTGTCCAGAAGTAAATCCAATTGAGAGAGTTTGGCTATATTTGAAAAACCTATTGGCCTGGGGCAATTTTAACTCCCTTGATAACTTAAGAAGTAAACTTTACCATCTTTTAAATTCTCTATCCAATGACACGATCGGGTATTTGACGGGATGGTCTTGGATTTTAGAAGCTCTATGTCTGTCAGGAATTTAGAAAAATGGTATTAGTCCTGTCCTCTAGATGCCTAGAGTGACGGCATTTCCTGCTGCTTTAGACTTGGTACATCTGAGGTAGTGAGCGAGGAAAAAAAAGCGGTATCTGATAGCCTAAATCAGAAACCCGTTGAGCCAGAACCTATGGATAGCCCTGGGGCGAAGATACGAATTAACCATCGTCAACACCCACGAGCCAAAAGGCTGACAGGCTCGAAACAAAAGTTAACAGAGTTGGGGCTGATAGCTCATACCACTATCAGTAAGGCATTCCCGTTACTCTGTTGTGGACAGTATCATCCTAAGGGTTCAACCAATGGTTATAGGGAACGAAGTAACCCTGATTGACTCTGCCCGTTCGGGGCAGTAGGAAACCATCCGCAAGTCAATAGAGGGAGAGGATGTCCTTAAAAGCCAAGGCTTTGAGTAATATCAAAGATATGCTGACAAAGGACGGGTAACTAGGAAGTCTAAGCAACAATCAACGGTCATATACGCCCTAAAACCAACAATCTTGTCTGGTGGGGATACAGCCAAGAGGGTTGAATAGACAAGGAAATAATAATTCCCATTATTATTCTACTAATGACAGTAGCCTAGTTACTCAGGAGCCGGATACGGCGAAAGTCGTAAGTCCGGTTTTGAAGCAGGGGGTGGGAAGGCGACTTCCTGCTCTACTGTAACGGGTGTGGGGTTTGACCGATTTTGAGGGGGTCAATTACCTAATTTTCAGGGAAAAAGTCCCTGAATTTACCCCTGATCACTCCCATATCTGGTACTTTTTGAGGGGAAAAAAGTCCAAAAGTCTTATCCAACAAGGTTTTTAGATTTATTCAGCCAGCCCTATTTAGGAGGATTATTAGGGGAAAGTGAGAGGAAAAACCTCACTCAAATGGCCAATAATGCCGTCGGAGTAGTTTATAACCGATTACATCACTTTTTGACCGAATCTCCTTGGTCAGACCGTCAGGTGAATGAATGTCGGTTGCAAGTGATGAACCAATGCCGCCAGACGCAAATCCCCCGAGGATTTTCCCTGATTGTCGATGACTCAGGACATCGAAAAAGTGGCAATCTGACCGCCGGAGTTGGCAGGCAGTACCTAGGAGAAATTGGCAAGACAGACAACGGAATAGTCGCCGTCACTACCCATCTCTACGACGGCAAAAAAAGTGTACCCCTAGACAGGGAAATTTATCAACCGGCTAGTTCCTTAGCCGAGGGGAAAGAAGACAAAGAATTTAAGAAGAAACCAGAGATAGCGATAGATTTAATTGACCGGAGCTTAACCAGAGGCTATCGACCGAAAATCGTCTTAATAGATGCTGGTTATGGCAACAACACAAATTTTCTCAAAGCCCTGGAAGAAAGAAAGCTAAAATACTTAGGGTCTGCTGAAAAAGTTTTTCGGTGGTGGCAGGGTGTGGGGTGTGGGGTGTGGGGTGTGGGGTTTTACTCATTTTCAGGTGGTCAATTACCTAATTTTCAGGGAAAAAGTCCAGGAATTTTACCCCCGATCACTCCAAGGCTAGGCACTTTTTGAGGTCAAAAAAGCCTAAAAACCTTATCCAACAAACTTTTTAGATTTATTCAGCCAGCCCTACTTAGGAGGATTGGCAAAAAATCGAAAAGTAATTATTGAAAAAGAAGGGGGTGTGGAAGAAACAATCCAGCTTGAGCAACTAGCAAAAAGCCTATCAGAAAAGGATTGGGAGAAAATCACCCTAAATCTAGATAAAGAAAAAACGGTTTGGGTAGCGGTATTCAGAGCGAAAATATCTCAACTAGAAGGAGAAAGGAACTTGGCGATCGTCATGAATGCAAGTTCAATGGAAAAAGCCACAGAGGTGGACTATTTCATCACCAATGTAGTTGAGGCAGATACAGTAACAGCGTCGTGGATAGTGAGGACTTACACCGAAAGAAATTGGGTGGAAGTATTCTACCGAGAAGCCAAAGGATGGTTAGGGTTAAGGGAATATCAAGTCAGGGATAAACGAAGCTTACTTCGTCATTTTATCTTGGTGTTTTGTGCCTATACATTTATCCTGTGGCATCAGTTAACTGGGGGATTGCAAAGGCAGTGGGCGAATCGACCTTTAAACACTTTTGTGGAAGCCTTGGAAGCTTTTCGGACAGCGATGTCTTTCCGTTTCTTTGAGTGGCTGACCGAGAATCGGGATGTGTTTGCCGCTTACAAAGCCAGTTTAGGCTTTGTTTGGGCTTGAAATTTGTTTAAGTCCCACTAGCCGAGACCTTCATCCCTGTATAAAATTGAAGATCTCTGGCGGCATTTTCATAAGAAACATTGGCACTAGCTCTTAAACAACAGCGTTCTAAGTAAGGACTAATTTGGTTATTACGAGGAATATTTAAACGGATTGCTTGTTTTTCTGTCAGGCATAATTCTCCGATGATGCTTTTTATTTTTCTCGGTCTCCCGGCTTGAGTTCCTGTCGTTTTTGTGACCAAAAAAAATCCTAGTTTCGGAGTTATATATTTTCAGGTCTGTTCTCTTATTGTCGTCTCTATTCCCTCTAAAGTTTGGATTTTTTCAGCCTCAGCTTCCTGATGAAGAATCTTGGCTATCGCTTGAATATGTTGGTTAAGTTCTTGTTGTTGCTCTGGAGTCATTTTTGTCTTTTCCCCACTCTTTTCTCTATCCCATACCCAATTGATGCTTTTGTCAAGTAGTTTATTTGTTCTTCAGCTTTGACTTGCTCCCGTCTTAGATGTTTATTAAATTGGCATTTTGCTAGTTGATTTTACATGGTAAGTTCGGAAGAACCATTATTTTTATTAATAAATATTTTACACAATTCATACCAGGTAAGCAAGAGGGCTACGCCACTACTACCAAATCATTACCGATTGATCCATGGTCGAACAGTCCACTCGCCTAAGTTTTCCAACAATTCCTATTTTTTCATAATTAGGGGTCTCAAGACCCCCCTAGCGGCCACCGAGACAACCTTCACCAGCTAAGTATTTTTACTCAAGTCTCTGGAGGGGGACAGCTTATGTGACAGTTGAGGGTGCGGAATGTGGGATACAAGTACTGGCCCTCGAAAATCAGGAAATTTACTGGAAAGTCGAGAGGTATTTTCGGATAGGCCCGCCAAACGTCGGCATTTTTGCCGCAATTGCCGTCATTTTGGTGATAATCCCTATCTTGCCTGTGCAGCTCATGTTACGCTACCCCTAACCCATCCTACAAATAATTAGACATCTCCAAAAATTATAAGTACCTAAGCAAAATTAATTACACATCTAAGCCACTACTCCGTCAGACTTCTGGTGTGAGGAAACAGTAGACCTCTTGCATAAATCCGAAAACAAACGATAGAAACAATAATGGGAGGGACTTTCAGTAGAACTCTTGCAAATTAATTATATGTTATAATGATGGGTTAACTAATTTTCCCCAAAAAATTAGTTAATCAGTACATTTGTCCTGAATGAAAACTTGAAGTTTAACTTTTAACTCAAAACTCTTTAGAGCTGCTTTAATTTGGTTATCAAAACCTCTTTATTTAAGCGGCACAAACTATCTCAATTATAAAAATTGAGAATAAATTCTCCTTGACTTGATTAATCTTTAGGCAACTTTTAAGAAGCTGCTATACCTATCCCTAACTCACAGTTATAAATAGCCGCCAACAAGTTAACTCTTAAACTATATCTTCGACGACGATTCCGATATTTACAGGATAAGATTTTAAAGATTTTGAGTTTCCTATTTATATGTTCAATGATAATCCTTTCTTTGGCTAAAGCCTTGTTATACTCTTTTTCTAACTCTGTTAATTTTCTATTTTTCGATTTCTTTTTCGGTGTATAACTATTACTATGGTATGCAGCTATTCCCTGATAACCACTGTCTTCTATGCTGGTAGTTAAAGGATGAAAACGAACTCGACTTTTTTTAAATAAACTAAAATCATGACCTCTACCTTTCCCACAAAAGACACAGATAATTTCCTTTGTATTTTGATCAGCTACTAATTGGGATTTTAAAGTATGATAACCTCTTTTACCCCCCAAAAAATCTTTCTGTTTCTTTTGGGGGCGTTCAATGGGAGTTTCCGTTACATCCATTACCGTTATGACCGGTATCTCTGCTTGATTGAGTAAAGCTTTTTTTCCTTTTAAACGGAAGTTTCCCGATTGTAAAAGCATTTTTTCCGTCTTATTTACAATCCGACATATAGTTGATTCTGATAGTTCCCAGCTTGTACCAATGTGAAAATATGTTCTATATTCTCGCCAATATTCTAACGTTACTAAAACTTGTTCTTCTATAGATAGTTTAGGTTTCGGTCCCCTTTTAGATGGTGAATTAGAGTCGGCTTCAACACTTTTTACTGATTCTACCATCTTTCTATAGGTTTGTTTATACACACCGAAACGGCGTTTGAATTGTTCATCTGATAAGTTTTGATAATCCATAATTTTGCTAATAAACATAGCAAAATTATAGATGATTTCCTGACCTAAGATCACATTTTATTCTTTTTTCCACTTCAATCTAAGAATTGAGAAAAAAGCAAAACCTTATATTATACCATAAAAAAATTATGCAAGAGGTCTAGTTAATTATTTATTAGTAGTTGATAATCTTCAAAAATGTTGCTGTACAAGGATCGACTTAAGACTTTTGCAAGAGGTCTAGTGAACTGAAAACTCAAATCCGATCCCTAATAGCTGTCTCCCGTCTCCCGTCTCCCGTCTCCCGTCTCCTGTCTCGGAGTCTCCTGTCTCGACTAGGAAATTAATTTTGCACGACTACTTAACTCAGTCACAGCCTGCTTTTGATTTATGTACTAACTAAACAGTTCGATGGCTGGAATGTATATCTATCGTTGCTAATTCAATTTTACTGAAAAAATATGAGGCAATTAAAATAATTTTTATTCGGATAGATTCCTTAACTAGAAAGACTTTTAGTCTTGAGATAATATTAGGTCGAGGTCTATTGGGTTGTCTCGACAGAAGAGGAAGAAGTGAACTTGTTGAACCAAGAATCTAGCGTCAATGTCAAACAAACTGAGAACAGAGGACATCACTTTTCGGCAATTCCTGTGAACGGTTGAATAAAACCATCCACACCGACAAAGGAGGTGAGGGGCGACCAGTTTAAAATATCCTCTAAAATTGATTGATAGCCCTGGACATTGGGATGAAGTCCATCTTCCATTAATCTTTCTTGACACCACAGATCACCCCGGTTCATCCAGAGATCAAATAAATCGAGATAGGGAATATTTTGCTCTAGACAAGCTTGTTTAGTGGTTTCTTTAAAACGATACTGATCGCGATGGTTGAAGTAAAAGCAATCTAAAAAGGGCATTTTCCGCTCATCCACGGGAATCATACCTATAAACAAAACCGGGCAAAGAGAACGGGCCCGGCCGAGTAAATGTTCAATTTGAGTTTGAAAAAGATCGTGATCGGTATAAGTACGACCATCGGGCCGGCCTAAACGGGCTGTATCATTAACACCGACGGAGAGAAGAATCAGGTCGGGGAGACGATTGCGAATTTCTCCCCTGAGACGAAATTCCTGTTCTAAACGTTCGGACACTTGTACCACTCGATCGCCGCGAATCCCCAAATTATACAGGGCATGACCGGCACTTTCCATCCACAAACGACGTAGGCGTTCGGCCCAACCGCCACCCACGGGGTCGCCATAGCCATAAACAAGGCTATCTCCTAAAGCGACGATTTTGAGGGGATGGGTCATGATTGCGTCTTTGTCTTTAGTAGGAGGAGGAAGAGTTTGCATGATCGCTCGATCGAATCGGTTGTCCTTTACACTTGTAAACGAATTTGGTTAAACTGTCCGTGTATTATACTACATTAGAAATTTTTTCCTGCCAGTTAACTCATCTGATATCAGCCAAGCACCAGCACTGACCAGTATAAAACAAGGCCGCCCGATGATCATTCCTTGCCTCCGAGTCATTTCCGGGCTAAATCTACTATAAAATTTATCTTAAATGTCGGGGTGAAGACCCTCGGTTTTACAGACGGGATGAAACCCCGACCAGTATAGAAACAGCGAAGCACAACTAAAACTCTGCTGTTTTAAGATAATTTGTGCTAAAGTGAAAGCAAGCGGAAAATCAGATGTGTAGTCGTGGCACGCGAACTGACCGTTGTAAAAAGGCTAGTGTCACCAACTCAAAAAGGTTGCCCCAATACCTCACTGCCCTCTAACAAAAAATATGGCATAGGTGGGAGATAAAAATAATCAAATAGGGTAGGGCATACCCGAATTTAAGCTTGGGGAGTAGTCCACAAGAGTGCTTGCCTTATAGGTGTAGTCGGACTAGACATGAAAATGTAAGACCAAAATTAGCATTGCTAGTAGAGGCAAGATTCAGCCCAAGAATCCCTCGGTTTTACCGATGGGAGTGTCAAGATTAAAACCTAGATAAATTGATGACTACTCGTTTACGACGCGCGGTTCAAGACCGAGAATTTTTGATTACAGCCGAGATTACTCCCCCGAAAGGGGGTAATGCCAGTCATATGCTAGAAATGGCCCTCTGGCTAAAAAATCGTGTTCATGCGGCTAACATTACCGATGGCAGTCGCGCCGTAGTGCGAATGTCCTCTCTGGCTGCCTCCGCTATTCTCTATCAACACGACATCGAACCCATCTGTCAAATGGCCTGTCGCGATCGCAATGTGATCGGATTACAAGCAGATCTCATGGGCGCTCATGCTTTGGGATTGAGAAATATACTAGCTTTAACTGGAGATCCCGTCAAAGCAGGAGATCACCCCCAGGCTAGAGCAGTTTTTGACCTAGAATCGGTACGTTTGTTAAAATTAATCGATAAATTGAATAAAGGTTTTGACTTTAACGATAAATCTTTACCGGATGGACCCCTAGAACTTTTTGCTGGGGCTGCCGTTGATGTGCAGTCAAAAAGTAAGTCTGGTCTTCAACGCCGTTTTGAGCGTAAAATCGAAGCGGGAGCGCAGTTTTTTCAAAGTCAATTAGTTACGGATTTCGAGTGTCTTGATAAGTTCATGCAGCAGGTGGCCTCGCTGGCCGATAAACCGATTCTAGCGGGGATTTTTCTGTTAAAATCAGCTAAAAACGCCGTATTTTTAAATAAAAATGTGCCGGGGGTACAAATTCCCGACCATATCATTCAAAGACTCGCCGATGCAGCCCATCCCCTCGAAGAAGGCATCAAAATCGCCGCCGAACAAATAAAATTAGCCCAGCAGTTATGTCAAGGTGTCCACATCATGGCGATTAAACGGGAGGATTTAGTCCCAAAAATTCTCGACGTGGCCGGTATCCCGCCAGTACATAACTGAGATGAAAAGTCAATAGTTTTTAGAAAAAATTAACTTTCATTTTGACTAGCGGTCTTTTGACAAGAATTCTACCCCTAACCTAGGATGGTAAGGCTCAAAGCATCTTCGGGGTTAAAAGCATGGATTCCAATCTAGGTCAAGAAAAAGAGAATAGTTGTGGTGGGCGAAAATGGTTGTCGATCGGTATTGCCCCCACTGGTATAATTTCTATTGGCATTGTTCCCATGGGCGTTATTTCCATCGGTATTGTTCCTATGGGAATAGTTTCCATTGGAACCGTGGCCATGGGGACAATTGCGGCCGGTTTTGTGTCCATGGGACTTTTTAGTATTGGTAGCGTTGGGATGGGATTAAATAACGGCCATTTTTCCAATCTTAATTCTCCCCCTGCTGAATCCCCCCATAAACATCATCAGCATTAAAATCAAGATTTGACCAGCAATCATGAATTATTCCATCCGTGCCGCCGTTGCTACCGATGTCAAGGCTATTTTTGACTTAATTGTCGCCTTAGCGGCCTATCAAGAACTCAGCCATTTGATGACAGGAAATAGTCAAGCTTTAGGGGAGCATTTATTCGGAGAAAAACCCTACATCGAAGCATTGGTGGTGGAAGTAGAGGGTAAAATAGTCGGTTTTGCCCTATTTTTTGCTAACTATTCCACCTTTATAACTAAACCGGGGATTTACCTAGAAGATATCTTCGTTTTACCCGATTATCGCAGTCAAGGTATCGGGAAAGCTTTACTAATGGCTGTGGCTAAAATTGCCGTCGCTAGGGATGCAGGACTTTTAGAATGGACTGTCTTAGAGTGGAATCAACGGGAGCATCTCACCTTTGTAACCCCTAAATCAGGTTTTTATGTCAAGCTATTTTGAAAGCCTTGCTAGAAAACAGTTTTAGGGATAAGTATAATTACTCACTTGCATAAATGAGATGCTCCCGGAATCAACTGGCGATCGATTTTTATGGAAAAATGGGGGCTAAGGTCTTCAAAGAGTGGCAAATTTGTCGCCTCACCGGGACAGCTTTAACCCAATTGGGTAATAGCGATAAATAAGTCAGTCCCGATGCAACAAGTTACACCGTCAAGCATGAAAATATTCTGATCCTAAATCCGGTTATTAAAAACTGATTATTTATTCCCCCTTTTGCAGGAGTTTCTTTCCTGATATGTGGCCTAGACTCAACGGATGGCCGTATTACTTCAGATCTGATTACTCAATCCAAGCTTTTGGGGGGTAGAACCCCCCAAACCCCCCGCGCATTAGTTTTTCGGTGGGATGCTTACACGCAGCCGCTGACGCATCTGTAATAATTTGAGAGTCACTTCACTCGCAGGAGTGCCTCTCCTGATATGTAGCCTATACTCAACGGATGGCCGTATGATTGACGAATTTGCCTTATTTCAGCTTCTATTTTCAAGTCAGGAGATAGGAGTCAGGAGATAGGAGATAGGAGATAGGAGACTTTTTTATTTATTCTCCCCACACCCTACACCCCACACCCTACACCCCACACCCTCTTTCAAGTCAGATCCTTTGTTGAGCCTGGAACTTTGTGATCGATCGAGACTCCTTGCTATACTATACCTCTGACACTGGCTTTCCTCATTGGTGCAGAATGCAACCCACAGACTCGAATAAATTTACCGAACAAGCTTGGGATTCAATCGTTAAATCGCAAGAAATTGCGCGACGCTTCAAAAACCAGACCTTAGAGGTGGAACACGTTATTATTGCCCTCCTAGAGCAGAATAACGGTCTAGCCACCCGGATTTTACAAAAAGCTAATATTGAAATTCCCCGACTGCAACAACAGCTAGAAGTCTTCACCAACCGACAGCCGAAAGTGGCCATCGTCGATCAATTATACCTAGGTCGTGGTCTTGATCTGCTGCTCGATCGAGCGGAAGCATCCCGGGAAAGTTGGCAAGATAAATTTATCTCCGTCGAACATCTTCTCGTCGGTTTTGCCGAAGATGAAAGGGTTGGCCGGAAATGTTTACGCACTTTCAATCTTGACCCCCAAGATTTAGAATTAGCCATCAAAGCTATTCGCGGTACTCAAAAGGTTACTGAACCCAATCAAGAGGAAAAATACGAAGCTTTAGATAAATATGGCCGGGATTTAACAGCGGCGGCCAAAGAAGGCAAATTAGACCCGGTTATCGGTCGCGATGAAGAAATTCGACGGGTGGTACAAGTCCTCTCGCGACGGTCGAAAAATAACCCGGTTTTAATCGGTGAACCGGGAGTAGGAAAAACCGCTATTGCGGAAGGATTAGCCCAAAGGATTATTAACGGAGATGTTCCCGAATCTTTGAAAAATCGTCAGTTAATTTCCCTCGATATGGGAAGTTTAATCGCTGGGGCAAAATATCGAGGCGAATTTGAGGAAAGATTGCGGTCAGTCATGAAAGAAGTTACCCAATCAGAAGGGCGAATTATTCTCTTTATTGATGAACTGCATACCGTTGTCGGTGCGGGTTCTAGGGAAGGGGGATCGATGGATGCAGGCAACCTATTAAAACCTATGTTAGCTCGGGGAGAATTGCGCTGTATTGGGGCGACAACTTTGGATGAATATCGCAATCATATTGAAAAAGATCCCCCTTTAGAAAGACGTTTTCAACAGGTTTATATTAAGGAACCTTCCGTGGAGGATACTATCTCGATTCTCCGGGGTTTAAAAGAACGTTATGAGGTGCATCATGGGGTGACAATTACCGATTCGGCCCTAGTGGCAGCAGCTACCTTATCCCATCGTTATATTAGCGATCGTTTTTTACCGGATAAAGCGATCGATTTAGTCGATGAAGCGGCGGCAAAATTAGAGGTAGAAAGTACCACTAAACCCGCCGATTTGGAAATGATAGATCGTCGCTTAATGCAGTTACGGATGGAAAAATTCTCCTTAGAAAAAGAGGAGAAAAAAGATCGAGCTTTTCAAGAGCGTTTAGAAAAAATTGTCGAAGAAATTGAGGAATTAGAAAGTAAACAAAAGCCCCTCGCTGACCAATGGCAAACGGAAAAACATATCGCCGAGGAAATTAAATTATTGCGAGAGGAAGAAGAACAATTGCGCCTACAGGTGGAACAGGCGGAACGAGCTTATGATCTCAATAAAGCGGCCCAATTAAAGTATGGCAAACTAGAGATTTTACAGGGGGAATTAGAAGTAAAAGAAAAAGAACTAGAAACTATTCAAGCGGCAGGTTCGACCCTATTAAGACAACAGGTAACTGATGCTGATATCGCCGAAATCGTTGCCCGGTGGACAGGAATTCCCGTCAATCGTTTAATGGAATCGGAACGACAAAAATTATTAGAATTAGAGTCTCATTTACAGAAAAAAGTTGTCGGACAAAATGAAGCGGTCACGGCAGTAGCAGCGGCGATTCGACGCGCACGCGCAGGAATGAAAGATCCCTCCCGTCCGATTGGTTCATTCCTATTTATGGGACCCACAGGAGTGGGTAAAACCGAGTTAGCGCGGGCCTTAGCAGGGTTACTGTTCGACTCCGAGGAAGCCATGGTTCGCATCGATATGTCGGAATACATGGAAAAACACGCGGTTTCGCGGTTAATCGGCGCTCCTCCGGGTTATGTGGGTTACGAGGAAGGGGGACAACTATCGGAAGCGGTGCGTCGTCGTCCCTATTCTGTGGTTTTATTGGATGAAGTGGAGAAGGCCCATCGGGATGTTTTTAACATTTTATTACAAGTGCTTGACGATGGGCGCATTACCGACTCTCAGGGGCGAGTGGTGGATTTTCGGAATACGATTATCGTCATGACCAGTAATATTGGCAGTGACCATATTTTAAATGTTTCCGAAGATGCCGATTATGAGGAGATGCGGAAACGGGTTTTAACAGCTTTGCGGAGTCATTTTCGTCCCGAATTTTTGAATCGTATCGACGATTTAATTATTTTCCATACCCTGAAAAAAGAAGAATTGCGTTATATTGTTCGTCTGCAATTACAGCGTCTGGAAAGATTATTAGGAGAACAAAAAATCAATCTAGAATTAACTACGGCTGCAGAAAATCATATCGTTACTGTTGGTTACGATCCCACCTACGGTGCGCGACCTTTAAAACGTGCTATCCAACGGGAGTTAGAGAATCCTTTAGCCACAAAAATTCTCGAACAAGCTTTTATGGAAGGGGATACGGTGGTAATTGATTGTCTAGATGAGGTGTTAAGTTTTAGCAAAAAGGAGCTAGAAAAGGAAGAGCAAACATTAGAATTAGCTGTGGTTAACCTCAGTTCGGATTAAACCCAGACAGGGGATATATTCCCCCTCTGCGGGTCAATTCAGCCAATATAAACAAAATTTTGCCCCAAAAGGCCTGGTGAATCTAGCTAAACAGGTTTTGCCTATTGCTGTAACTGATGACCACAGCTACTACAAAAGCGATCGGTTGCCGCTACTTTTGCCCCGCATTGACGACAAAATCGGACTTTGCTGACGGTTTTTGCGTCTCCCATACTCATTTTCATCTCTCCCATCTCCATTTCCATGGGGGCAAAATTCATCGACATATTACCCATTTTCATCGGTTGCATCGGTTGCATCGGTTGCATCGGTTGCATCGGTTGCATCGGTGAGGAGGAGAAACTGGTAGCAGTGGTCGATTGAGAGGACTGAGAAACTCCAGAGGTATGAGGAGAGGAAAAACCGATACTGCTCCCTTGAATTTGGATTCTGTGGGGTCCGGTTTCAGTGATAATTTCAATAATTGCCCCTTGGGGAATTATCTCTATTTGGGGTTCTTTTGTCCAAACTCCCGTGGCAAAACTACTGCTAGACTGCTGTTGTTGTCCCACAGCACCACTAGCGAGGGTTACAATCGTCTGCGGCCCTTGATTATCGAGATAGAGACGTTGTCCTGTGGGTAATTCACTATAAATAGCCATATTTTTGACAGGAAAAAGTAAAAAGTAAAAAGTAAAAACCTAGTTCACACCCCTAGGATCCAGTCTAGCGAGGATACAAATGTTAGAGGATTTTCTTAAGAATTTTATCGACAAAAAAAGGGTGGTTTAACCCACCCTCACCATGTCTCAAGAAAACAAACTTTTTAACGGACGCTACCGGCTAATTTATCGACCCGAATCGGTTTCATCAGGTACAATTTGAGGAATTGCCAAGCGTTAGAGGCGAAGATAGGCAATTTCTTCAGGAATTTAACCGGTGCGGGACTGTTTTCGCTATCGATCGCCCGTAATCCCTCGTTATTGCCAACACAAATCTCTAGGCGATCATAAAATTCAGGACTATCCACATCGAGAACAATCGGGAAGACGCGGCCGGCGGTTTCATTGGTCTTCTCGATCACATACTTATCGTACTCGCGAGCGTCCAAACCGAGAATGGCGTAGAAACCAGAACGCTGAGTATCATTGAGATACATAGTAGCGAAGACCGAAAGCAGGAAGAAACGACACCAGAGACGAGCGCGCCAATCATTAAGAATATCAGGCTGCGCGCGCATGATCGCATCAAAGAAGTCCCCGTGACGGTTTTCGTCTTGACACCAATTCTCAAAGAAGTTAAAAATCGGATAAACCCGATCTTCGGGATGTTGTTCGAGATGACGATAAATGGTGATATAGCGCCAGTAGCCGATTTTTTCGGAAAGATAGGTGGCGTAGAAGATAAATTTCGGTTTAAAGAAGGTGTAGTTACGGCTTTTGGTTAAAAATCCCAAGTCAAGGGAGAGGTTAAAATCCGATAAAGCCTTATTAAGGAACCCAGCGTGACGCGCTTCGTCCCGGGACATGAGGTTAAAGCATTCCGCGAGAACGGGATTTCTGTTTTTTAAACGTCTGCCGAGTTCTTTGTAGAGAAGAAAGCCGGAAAATTCAGCCGTGCAGGATCTTTCCAGAAATTCCACGAATAAGCGGCGAGTTTCGCCATCAATATGCTCCCAAGAGCGATCGAATTCTTGATTACGAACGAAGTGATGCCGGTTATAATCGGTACGGAATTCCTCTAAAATCGCTTTCAGTTCTTCCTCGTTAGCGGCGATCGACATTTCCGCCATCGCTTCAAAATCAGTGGTGTAGAAGCGGGGAGTGAGGATCGTTTCTTTAGCGGGAACTTTTATACCCGGACGGATTTCCTCGAATTCTGGTTTTTGGATCGTGCTGACCATAGGGATTATTGATTTTACTCTGGGATGATGATTGAGACGAGTAAAGGCTCTGAGATGATAATGACGAGCCGTGAAAAAACGGCTAGGATTCACTATAGCAAGCTCTCAGCCCTAGACTCTCTTCCTGTTCATTAAAAGTTACAACTCTTAATTAAGCTGTGTGAACAAACGCGGCTTTTTCGCTCCCAGTCTTGACAAATGTTCGGAGAGGTGGGATTTGTTCGGTGATCAGTAAACAGTCATCGGTAATCGGTGAACTGAAAACCCACATCTGATAACAAAGGCCGAATCTAAAACCTAATTGGTTAAGCTAAAAGCTTTGATGTGCTTAGTTTCTACCTTTCTAGAATCCCGGAAAACTCCTGTTATTTTAGCTTGTTGTCAGAAATTTAGTTAAACAAGGTTTTTGGCAATATGCTAATCTGACTAACAAGCTTTTGGGGGTGATATACGGAAGACTTCTTGCGATTGCGCCTAAATGGAGTGTTATACAGAAGGTTGACCCATATCGTTACCCCGGAGAGTGTTATAGAGAAAGTTTCCGTATAATATTTAGTTCGGCGAAGGAAGCGACGTTGATGACCATCCACACTTCGGGCGACGCTATCGCCCCCAAGTACTCCATCATCATTCCAGGGGAGACCGTGGCCCGTGCTTCGGACTACCTGGAAAGGTTGCGAGCCAGCCGGACACAACCTGGAGACTGTCTGCGTGAGCGCCTCCAGGACTCGAACCTTCAAGCACTGACAGAACTGGAGCTTCTCGGCAAGTTGCTCGACACCAAGCGACCTCAGATCTTCGCCGAGATGGCCGTGTCCGGAGACGGCTCCGATTGGAACCTGACCGAACTCGGTCTACTGGGCGATATCTCGATCGCTGTACCGGTGACCGTCTTCGACGACGGCAACCATCGTTCCCCGACGCCGCACGCACCTCCCTTTTCGGCGATGTTGGTATTTACTCCAGGCGCTCTCCTGTGTAATGGCTGGGGGAATACCCCGGCCGATTGGAGCGAGGCGACTGCGGCGGATGGGCGGTTGTCTACAGAGGGGTACTACAACCTGTACCGGCGCAGACTCTTGCCAGTCTTCCGGTATATAAACTGCCGAGCAGCTAAGCCGCAATCCGCCTTCGTGACCTTACCGGGCCTCGGCTGCGGGCAGTTCGCCGGTCCGTTCCGGGGTCAACTTGGCGCGCATTTGCAGATGGCTTTGCAGAGACTCTTGACCGAGCACGGCACCTCTCTTCCAAACCTGAAGGCCGTCTACTTCGACCCGTACAGCGAGTGCGAAAACGCCCGCGTCGAGATTGAAGGCATATCGTTCATAGTCCGTCCGCTGCGGCTGCCGGGGAACGAGGAGAAGTCGCAGCTGTGCCACCCGGTCGCCTATGCGGAGCGGGGCGACGATTTTTCTGGATGCGCCCTGTACAGTTTGGTCGCCTGGGACCATGTCTCTTGGCCGGGCAACGACTTCTTCGGGGGCTCTCGCGCCACCGACGATGGTGTCAAGGCCGCCGCGACCAATTCGATGTCGGCGCTTACCGGTGTTGAGGGGCAGTACGACCCAGGGCAGGGGAAGTACCAGCCACCTCAGCCCTACCGCAACTGGGAAGCGGTGGTCGAAGATGGCAAGCGCACGCGACGCCTCCGATTGTGGAACCCGTTGACCGTGTGGCAGCTGTAGGGTGCGTTCCCTAATGTGACTCCCACTGCTCCACCAATCGATTTTGGGGAACGCACCATGCACATTTATTGAAGCTGTGGGTTAAAGTGCGATGCCGCTCTGGTGGGTTGAGTTCTGGATTGGCAACCTGTCACCGAGCAAACCCGACGATGTTGGAATGATTCTGATAGCTGACGGCTAATAGCCAAGGGTCAACAATGCTAGGATAAAGGCTTGAGTAGAGAACGATCGAGCGAAAGCCATGTCATCGATAGAAGTAAAAACCCCGCCTCCAGACAGCCCCACTTCCCACTCCCCTATACCTTTTAAACAGAATTTAGTATAATTAACCCTGAATTGCTTTAGCTAATTGAACGTGAAGTTTATGACTGGCTTTAAAAGCCATGTAATGAGCGGTGGGAATAGTTCCCAGTAAACTCAAATCACCAATTAAGTCCAATAATTTATGTCTTACTGGCTCATTTTCAAACCGTAAAGGAGGATTTAACCATTGATTTTGATCGCAGACTAAAGCATTTTCTAAACTGCCTCCTTTAATTAAACCAGCCTTTTGTAAATATTCAATTTGATCGGCAAAACCGAAAGTCCGGGCGGATGCGATCGCTTGACTAAAACTTTCCTGATCAGGACTCCAACTATACCATTGATTACCGATGGGTTTATAGGTAAAATCGATCCCGTAGGTAAAACGTAATTCAGGGGAAGGAATCGCCGCCACAAAAGCATCTCCTTCGTACAACCAAATCGGTTGAGAAATCGTTAAATCTGATGGAGAAAAAGAGTTATTTAAACCGGCATTTTCGATCGCTTCTACCCAGATTTTGGCCGAACCATCAAGGAGGGGAATTTCCGCACCATCCACCTCAATGCGAGCATCCTCTACCCCCAAAGCGGTTAAGGCCGCTAATAAATGCTCAACGGTTCTGACCTTGGCTTCTCCTTGTCCCAATTCCGTTGATAAAGTCGTTTGGTAAACCGAAGAAACTAGAGCGGGAATAATCGGTTGATTGGCTAGATCTCTGCGGACAAAATAACGTCCTTCCCCCGGATTTGCCCCACAGACGCGCACCCGGGTTATCTCCCCCGAATGTAGGCCAATTCCCGATAATTCAAATTGTTTAGCGATAGTAGAAACCATAATTATCAAGTAATAAAGCTTTTATCAGTGAACAACAAAAAGAACTAAATTTATCGATAACTGATAAGTGATAACTGATAACTGATAACTGATAACTGATTAGAATCGTTCCCCGATACCGAAATGGAGACGAGAACTACCATCGACATTAAAACCGTAGTCAACCCGAATTTGGCCGACAGGAGATTGTACCCGAACACCTAAACCGTAACCGAGACCAGTACCGGGTAAATCCCGGACAATACCGGGTTGACCGGGGACATCACCTTGGGAACCAATAGTAGTGCCGAAATCGACAAATAACGCCCCCCCAATAATAGCGACAATGGGAAAACGATATTCGGCCGTCGCTTGGAAATAACTGCGACCGCTACCCACTTCTCCCTCGGCGTAACCCCGTACAGAGTTACTACCCCCAACGATAAAAGCATCGTAGGGGGGTAAATCCCCTAATACTGTCCCTGCTTGCACATTAAAAGCGAGGGATTGCTGACCTTTAAAAATATCGGTTTCAAAGAGATTAAAGGAATTAATAAAGCGAACGGGGATAAAGTAACTGTAACTACCCCGAACACGAGTGCCGAAAATACTGCCAGAACCGACCGGGACAGTTTGTTCTAAACCTAGACGCAGGAAAGAACCACTGGTGGGCTGCAGGGGATTATCGCGAAAATCTCGAATAGCGCCAATATTTAGAGAAAGTAGATCATCGATCCCAGAGGAACTAAAAGCCAGTTGTTGACTGCCAAAACCGTTGAGAGGTGCAGACAGGGGGGAGATGTCACCATTGGCATTTTGCACCTGTACCTGTTGATAGTTAAAGCCTAGGGAAACCACCCATTTTGGTTTCGTAAACACATCGGCGGCCAAAGGACGGACAAAAGTAATACCGCCACCCGTCCGGACAATACGGGGACTATCATTATCGTTAAGCGTCCGAATCGAGGAATTTTCCCCATCATAAACCAGAGAAATCGACTGTCGCCGGAAAACGTTCACCGTGTAGGAAGTGCGGAAATTATCCGTGGCAATCCAAGGATCGGAAAAACTCAGATCGAATAAAAATTCCCGTTCCCCTAACTGGACTTCTGCCCCTAAAGTTTGGTTATTACCGCCAAAATTGCGCTGTTGATAGCTAACAGTCCCGAATAAGCCCGCATTCGAGCTAATACCACCCCCAGCGGCTAGGGAACCGGTATTACCTTCCACCACATCGACGTTAACAATCACCTCCCTTGGGTCGCTGCCGGGAGAAAAAGACAGACGCACATCCTCGAATAAACCGAGACCGAAAACACGCTGTAAATCCTGTTGGGCCGTATTGCGGTTAAAAATATCCCCCGCTTTTAGGCGCATTTCCCTAGTAATGATAAATTCTCTAGTTTTACCCTTGACCGGTTCCTGTTCAACGTTAAAGTAGCGTACTTGAATTTTTTCGATTAAACCTTCGGAAATGACCAGAATCACCCGACCATCGGGAGTGACTTGCGGCGCACCGATTACCTGGGCCAGATCATAGCCGTTTTTGCTGTACCAGTCATTGATTTTTTTTACCCCCGCCTGTAATTCCCGCAAATTCAGGGTTTTGCCGTATTGACTAGCGAAAATTTCCTCGACCACCCCGGCAGGTAAAATCGATTTGTCCAGGGTTTCCGGGGCAATTTGAATCTGTACGCCCTGAAAAACGGGGTTAGGTTGCACCTCAAAGGTGACTCGCACCCCTAGAGGCGTATCTTGGGGAACTGCCCGCACATCGGCAAAAAAGCCCGTGGCAAAAACGGCGTTAATATCTTCTTGCAGTTGCGATCGAGTCGTGCTTCGTCCTGGTCGGGTGCGAATGGTATTATAAACTAGATTTTCTAATTCTCGATCGGCCCCCTGTACTACCACTTCGGCCACCAAAACTCGCGACTCCTCCGCCGGCACCGGTGGGGCTGTTGTGGGAGTTTCTGCGGGGCTTGGGGTTTCCGTCGGGGTTTCCGTCGGTGCTGCCACGGGTGGCGTAGTTTCTCCCGTCGCAGGAGGAGACTGTACTATCTGCTCGACGCGGGGAAAAACCGTTTCTTGCGGTTCTTCTTCGGCCATTACCGTCCCGTGAAATAATCCGAAAATAGCCAGCAGCAGGGCCAGCGAGGAATATCGCCCCGAAAATTTGAGATTTTTAAGCACTTCCACACACCCATTAACACCATTATGGTTTTGTTTGTTTTCTCTGCCCGAGAAATTTAACGAACGTTAAAACTCTAGCAGATTGCTTACTCTCAGTAAATCCCAGCTTGACCGGTGACTAAAGAGATACTGCATCAGGTCTGATATTGGTCAGCCGTCAGCATTAAGTTTTTATCTTGCCATATCTTAGCTTTTTCCGGTTTGGCTCTATCCCAATTCACCCTCTAGAATTATTGCCACCTCGGTGGGCGCACAATTAATTACATATCTTCCTAACTCACCAAAATTAAAAACATGGCTCTTCGGGAATTGTTATGCAAATAATTAACTTAAAATAAAATTCGATGAGAGCGCCTACGCTCAAAAGTAGCTGAAATCCATACAGGGAAGGACTTAAGGCACAAACAGGTTAATACCAAAAGATAGACAATTGAGTTAAGATTTGATATAATAGCCAAAAACGAGATTATTTTACTTATGATACTTGACAAATTTTTGAACCTAAAAGGAACCTGTATTCAAGGCTATCTACACCTAGAAAATATCGGTATAGTTTGCCGAATCGAATCGAAAAATCAAAAAGCAACCTGTCCTCGTTGTGGGTTAGAGAGCGATAAACTCCACCAAAATCATCGACATTTAGTCAAAGATTTACCAATCTCAGGTCAACCAGTATACCTACAAATTAATCGTCGTCAATTTAAGTGCGATAATTGTCAGAGACCCTTTAGCGAAGAGTTAGATTTTGTCGCCAAGAAACGAACCTATACGAAAAGACTAGCCGCAAATATACTCGAACAATTAAAAGAAGGAGATATTTTAAATGTTAGTCGAATAAATGACGTAACGGAAGAAGAGATTCAAAGAATGATAGAGGACATCGCCGAAGAAATTACAGAGCCAGACCTATCGGAATTAAAAAGACTAGGAATTGATGAAATCGCTCTAGTCAAAGGACAAAAAAATTACTGTGCGGTTTTAGTAAATTTAGATACGGGAAAACTAATAGCTATTCTAGAGAAGCGAACACAAGAAGAGTTGAGAGAAACGCTTACGGGCTGGGGAAAAGAGGTGTTAGAGCAAATTGAAGAAGTGAGCATAGACCTTTGGTTGCCTTATAAAAATTTGGTGAAAGAATTGATGCCATCGGCCGAAGTAGTCGCCGATAGATTCCATGTAATGAAACAAATTAATCAAGAGTTAGACGAACAGAGAAGAGCAGAAAAAAGAGCCGTAGAAGCGCAGAAAAATAAAAAACAGAAAGCGGAAAAAGAAGCGAAGCTAGAAGTTTTAAAGCGAAGTAAATATAGCCTGTTAAAAAATGAAGAAGATTTAACGGAACCCCAAAAAATTAAACTAGAAGCTATCAAAGAAAAATTCCCAAATTTGAAAAAGATGCAGGAATTAAAGGAAGAATTTAGAAAGATTTATGAAACCTCAGAGAATCCGACAGAGGGAATGCTATCCATCTCGGAATGGTTGGCAAAATCCTCCAGTGTTTTTACCAAGAGTTGTCAAACAATCCGAAACTGGTTTGGAGAAATAATTAGTTATTTCGAGCGAAGGACAACGAATGGGGTGGTCGAGGGAATCAACAATAAACTTAAACTAATAAAACGGAGAGGCTATGGCTTTAGAAACTTTCGGAATTTTTGGGTTAGAAGTATGTTATCTTGGCATCTTGTATGTTGATTTAGCATAAAGGGTAACGAAGAGCCAAAAACATTAAGTTTATTCTCCTGGGAATCCCCCACCTTTTTACACCAGCGCAGATGTCAACGTCTCATTTGTAATAACTGTACCAGTTGCGAGACCTGTTGGCGATTAAACATTTGCAGCAGGGTACTAGCTACTAATTCCGGTTCTAGGGTGATCAGGATTTGTGGTAATTTGGCGGTGGCTAATAACTGCAATTCTTGACTGACGGTGATTTCTTCCCCGCGACCCCATTCCAATAAATCACTAGCTTGTTTTAATTCTTTAATAATAACCGGGGCGAGAGTGCGGTAGGAATGTTTGGGGTTAGCCAGGGCTGATTGGGCATTTTTAACTAAATATTGCCACTTTTGCTGTTCTGAAGCCAATTGAGACAGAGATAAAATTAATTTTTCTAATTGCTGACGGGAAGCACTGGTTTCTTCCTGTTTGAACAGTTGTAACATCTGTTTGAGGATATCTCTGACGCTGATGGAGATAGAAGAGGTTGCCGCAATAGCTGGGGTAGATTTTTTTTGGTCGAGAAGATAGTTAAGATGGGACTGTAATTCGGCAAAAGTCGGTTCACCTTTTTTAACGATAG